>JAWVEM010000266.1:0-108936 GCA_033856735.1 Blastocatellia bacterium | reverse complement strand
CAGACGCGTCCCTACGTATAATTCACTTCCGTTGTGGGCCGATAGCTCAGTTGGTAGAGCAGCTGACTCTTAATCAGCGGGTCGCAGGTTCGAGCCCTGCTCGGCTCACCATTATTTTCAATGACTTAAGGCATGTAAAAAAGCGGATAATTTGTATGCAGTGGCACTATGGTGGCACAACTTTCCTTGACAAGAATACTCAATGGTTCCGCAACCTTGATCTGTTGTAACATCTAACGCTGGTAGCGCGCCTGGCTTTGAACCCTAATCGTCGTCATCTAGATTGATTATGAACGGCAACCCTTCGCTCGATCAATACACGCCAATCCCTCATCGAAATCCATCGGAAAACGATTCTCTTATTTCCGCTCTCCGTCAACTCGACCACCCTTCGGTGTGGCTAGAACAGTTCTGCTCGACGCACGATGACGAAACTTTCAAGGCGATACTCCAATTACCCAAAGATGGTACTTCGCAGTCTGACAACGACTGAACCGCCATGACAACAAACGGACACAACCGGGACAATTACTACCTCAACTTCATTCTCAAAAATAGCCCGCGTCCATTTGAGTATGTCGTTAACATCGACGACTGGAAACGCGTCTCGGAACTTTTCCAACGAGACCAGCTTCCTGATCAGTTAATCGTATTCCGCGAAATCGAAAAAGGACGAAGAGTCCACGTCAACTCAGACTTTGTATTATTCCACCAGGCGCTTTTCGATACAGGTTTGCGCGAAGAAAAAGCCGACCTCTCCGAACAGAGCATTAGACCCGTGGAATTTTACCTCGACGGACTGACACTAACGCCCCCTTCAGAGAACGACCTGGTAGATAAGACCAGGTGCATTCAAGCTGCAAGCAACATAGACCTTTCCAGAGGACTGCAGTTTGATTTAGACGACATGCTAATCGACGATCTTAACCAGCACCTTGCGCTTTACAAGAAAACCACCGAGGACTTTATAACCTTCACAGACAGTGACGGCGAACAAAACTCAATTCGGGCCGCAAGCATAATGCTCGTCGAAACACCCGATATCGAAAGCGAGTCATAACCAAGGAATTTCAGTAAGATCCTCAAGTTCCTGCCGAGTCATTGAACCAGGCTCACTATTAAGTAATGACGGGTCAGCAGAACCGACTATCTCTAAAGCGGTCTCTCGACTAGCTTCGTTCGCCTCAAGGATCAAGGGCCATGCCCCACGCCGGGTGACTCCAAATATCTGCCTTGATTACGTGTTGTCGGTCTTGTGTGCTCATGTTACGCAACATCTTCGGCTCGTTCATCAGTCTCATACTCGCGCAGTTTTCGATACAACGTACGCGCCGAAATACCAAGCACCGCGGACGCTCGTTCTCGATTCCCTTCATGATCCTCCAATATCGACAAGATATGCGCCCGCTCCAAGTCCGCTAATCTCATCCTTGTACCTACCAACGACAACGAACGAACGTGAACCTCTTCGACCCGCGGCCGCGCAACCACATGCAAACTTCCGTTGTGCCCAAGGCCAAGACGTTCTTCCTCGATAAGATCTTCAGTCGACAGTGCGCAGGCTCTTTCCAAACAGTTTCGCAGCTCTCGCACGTTTCCCGGCCAGTTATGTTCCTGAACCCGGCGACGGGCCTCATGGGATAGCTTCAACGCCGGTCGGCGAAACCTGGATCGGAAGATCGTCATAAAGCCTTCAATCAACTCAGGCAGTTCCTCACGGCGTTCCCGCAACGGCGGCACTGAAAACGAAATCACATTTAATCGATAGTAAAGATCCGCTCGGAAGATCCCTTCACGGACTGCCATTTCGAGATCTTTGTTAGTCGCCGCAATCACTCGGACATTAACAATGCGATCGTGCGTAGACCCAACCCGGCGAAAACTACCTTCCTCAAGAAACCGTAAGAGCTTTACTTGCATCAGCGGCGCCATGTCCGCTACCTCGTCAAGAAACAAGGTTGACTCGTCAGCGGCCTCTAACAGACCCTGGCGCGCTGCACTGGCGCCAGTGAATGCACCTTTTTCGTAACCGAAGAATTGTGCTTCGAAGAGGGTTTCAGTAAAGGCTCCGCAGTTAACCGTGACCATTTTCTTGGCGGCCCGATCGCTGCGGAAGTGAATGTAACGCGCGATCACATCCTTGCCGACTCCGGATTCGCCCGTTACCAACACAGTGCAGTCAGTCTTTGCAACTGCGTCAGCCTGGCTAACCAACAAAGTCATAGCGGGGCTTTGGCTGACAATAGACGGACAAACAGCTCCCTGTTCGGTGCCGGCCTCACCAAAACGCGCACAAGTGACCTTGCCCGTCAACAAACGGTCCTCATCACTTCTGCGTATCTCTGCAGATTCTCTATGCACTAGGCGGCTACTGGAAGGGCGCGGCTCCGGCTGACAAATCGGCCGGCATCGAAGCAGACGTATCGGCTACAGCCGTCATAGCCACAGGCACAATCCTCAGCAATGACCCGAACGCTGCTTAACTCTCCAACAAGATCAACACGAGCTGCGACAATAGCGGAAAACGTTACCATCCGGCCGAGACTTTCATCGAGATAGCGGACCAACACCGAATCAGCGAGACCCAAACGTCGTGCGTCAAATAAAAAAGAAAACTCGCCGGTGCGCCGACAAATGTTTGCGCTGACCAACGCGGCCCATGTGTGGCTCATCCGGGCGCATGGGTCGCTCGAGATAACGACCCATACAACGTCATCCTCTGTTGTTGGGAGCGGCGCGACCACACCATCTGTAATCAAGCTGAACATAAGTCCAACGGCCTCCGACACTCGCCTATGCACTGGCCGTGCCAGCCCGCGTACTCGTTTGATTCCCAAAGATCAACGACTGGAAACGTGACTTTTGTTCAATACGTCCCATTAAGATCAGCTCATCGTCCCGTTGTTTCCGTCAACCACAAAAGGAAATTAGCGGTAAACAGCGAACATCATGGTCGTTTCTCTGCTCATGCTGCTACTAGCCGGCGGGGTCGTCGCCTGGGTAGTTCTTGCCGGCAGGAAGACTCAATTAGAATCGTCTGTGGATCTCTGGTTCCGATCCTCTTCAATGCTTAGGAAAGCGAACGACCCACGCAAGTGCCTCACTCACCTACGTGGGTCTGCTGAATTCTCGCGGGCGCCTGGCGGCGCTCAGCAAGAATCAGTGTTCGCCTCTCGGCCTTACGGCCGAGTCCGGGTCCGCAAGTCAAAAGGATTAGACAATCATGTTTACACCGATTTGGCGACTCGCTTCGCTCAGGGCTAAGGCGCTACGGGCAGATCAAAAGGAATGGGTGACGAGAGAACAGGTTGTAACCATAGATCACCGAACGATTGCCATTTCCGCCTAAGGCCATCACCGAAGGATTTACCACCATGCCCCAACTGCGCGGGGTCAATGCTTGATGGCCACATTTCCAAGACGATCTGCAACCAGATCTTAGATCCTGGTGCAAGATTATCGCCATCTCTGATGATGACGAAGGTTTCTATTTCCTTGAGAAATAGTTCATGGGGTTGGATTATGTGACTCAAAGCGGGAGGAGGTGACACGATGTTTAACTGCTTCCGCATTTCCACCCACATCGGTGAACTCTGACTGTTAGCTGGCCCGGCTGGCCTTCCAGAGAATGGTTTGCCATTTAACGCATCTTGCAGTGAACGTGAAAGAAAGACATCGAGTACCCACCAATCTCTCTTCTCGCCATATGTTCCAAGCACGAGTATGAGTGGCTTCTCGCCTGTGTTTTCGAATCGCAATCTCAGTTTCAGATGGTAGATTTGACTCTGCTCTGCTTTCTCTAATTCAGTCCGAATCACTTCACCTTGCAAACGGAGTTGCCCATTAGTTCCCATGGCCCGACTGCTCGAAGTTGCCGCAGACGCGCACAAAATGAAGGCAATCAAGCTGAGATTGCCAAGCGTGGCTCGTATGTTTGCAAAGCTGCCGTTCAATCTCGCTCTCATCATGTGTCTTCTCTCCATGCGATTATTGAATACTTTAACGAAGCTGCTTGAGTAGGGAGCTAAAAAAACGAACGACCCACGCAAGTGCCTCACTCACCTACGTGGGTCTTGCTGATCCTGCGCGCGCCAGGCGGCGCTCAGCAGGAGTCAGTGTTCGCCTCTCTGGCCTTACGGCCGAGTCCGCAAAATATGCTCGCATCCTATTTGCCAGCAAGTACCCAAAAGGACTCAACGACCGATTGTCTATCCAGTCGTACTCTATCCATATGGTTCTATTTACTCAATGAGGGCCCCCTCTTGTTGCATCTGTGTGAGAGAAACCAAACCCTTATTCAGAAAAGCGAAGAAGGGTCATCCTATCTCCGCCTGCCCAACCCCGATCCGGGGATACAAAAAACAAACACATAAGGTTGTTTTCTGTGGGACTCTCTTGCCGCTCCCATGTTTGTCCGCCATCGTTGGTCCGCAAGATTGCTCCCTTGGCTCCAACGATCCATCCACGCGTTCCGCTGACGTAGATATCGAAGAGCGCTTCAGATATGTCGAGAGGTTGAGATTGCCAGTTCGCGCCAGCATTATGAGTGCGAAGCAGAATGCCTCTTTCCGACATTCCCCCAACTATCCAAAGGTTGTCGCCAAGAGCGCGCACACGTGTAAGGTTGTCTGTCGTTCCGCTGGCTTGACGGGCCCAGGTCTTGCCACCGTCCGTGGTGTACAAGACGAGGCCATTCTGCCCAACTACCCATGCGCGGTCAGGACTCAGGCACGCGACGCCAAATAACACTTCTTCATTGTTGCTACGTTGGGTTTCCCAGGTCTGTCCGCCATTCGTCGTTCGCACGATCACGTTAGATCCCACCGCCCATCCCACCTGCGGATCGCAAAAGCTTATTGCATGCAGTAGAAGCCCAGCATTTGGCGTGTTGGACCCAACCTTTATTATAGTGTCTTGCCAGGTTTTGCCTGCATCGCTTGTGCGTAAGATCAATAGTGCGCGATCGTTCCCGCTTCGCTGCGCACCCACAATGAAACCCGTCAGTTCATTCACAAACTCAAGCGAGAAAAACGTTCTTTTCGTATCCGAGTCCTCAACCCGCGAAGCCCAGGTTCTCCCACCGTCGCTTGTTTCAAAAAGTGTGGTTGGGGTGAGTCCCCATCCGTGATCTGGATTGGTAAAACTCACGGCCAAGAATGTCGGCGTATGAGGATGTTCACCGGTAGAAATCAACTGCCATTTCGGCACACTACAGGCAGCCCCAACCGTGATTGCGACAGCACTCCCAACCACAGCGGTAAGACAAAGCCAATCACGAAGTGTTCCGAATGAAAGATTATCTCGCTTCAAAATAATCGAGCCTGGTTTCATCATCCCGTTCTTTGAGGGTTAAGAACAGGTAGTTACTCCTCGTGCGCCCGCCCGCGCGAAAAATAATCGAAGAGTTGTGGTATGGATTTGTATCCGCTACTTTGAGAAGCGAAGAAGTGTCATGCGATTTCCACCTGCCCATCCAATATCCGGAGACAGAAAAAATAGCGATGTAATATCTTCGGCAGTAGCGGTCGTCTGTCTAAGCCATGTTTTTCCGCCGTCGTTAGTTTGCAGGATTGTCCCGTCCTGTCCCGCGATCCAGCCGTCATTGCCAATGAAATAAATGTCGAACAGCTCTACCTTCACGTCGAGCGGTTGCGGTTGCCAACTGTCACCGCCATTGTGCGTTCTGAGTAGCACGGGTAAGCCATTCGTTCCACCGACGATCCACCCATTAGCACCAAAGAATCGTACCTGCATAAGTACGCCCTTCGTCCCGGTCTCCTGACGTGTCCAAGTATTGCCTCCATCGTTTGTCTGCAATAAGAGGCCTCCAGAGCCCGCGACCCATGCGCGTTCAGAATTGACACATGCAACAGTGAATAGCCTCTCTCCGGTAAGCTTGGCTGGTTGAGTCAGCCATGTGAGTCCACCGTCGTTGGTATGAAGTATTAGATGCTCGCCGACCGCCCAACCGTTTTTGCCGTCGCAAAACGCGATACTTTGCAGGGCCGGACTCTTGTCTCTGTCAGTCTCTCCTTTAACATCTGCGGATCTCTCTTCCCATTTCTTTCCGCCATCAGAGGTCTGTAGGATCAGAATATTGTAGCCATCAGGCTTCTTCTGTGTTCCCACTACCACCCCGGTAGTGGGACTTGTGAAAACAAACGAATAAAATGTTCTTTGTCCGTTTTGATTCGTCAGGACCGGAGTCCAAGTCTTTCCGTGGTCAGAGACTCTCGACAGTTCTGCCCAGGTCAAGACCCATCCATTTTCCTTCTCGTCGAAGATGATGCGTTCCAAAGCTGCCGCATGCGACAAGTTTTCATAATGGATCAGCTTCCAGCTGCCGCCTTTACTTCGGGGGCATCCCAAAGTAATTAGCGCGGCCAACAAGGCAACAAGGCCGTATCGAAGACCTAACGTACAAGTGAGCAACCTCATATCAACTACTCCCTTATTCTATAAACCTTGGTCCTGTTCGGATAAGTCAGTCGCTGAATATTCTCAAGGGTTCGGGCCCGTTCATCCGTTGCGTGAGAATCGTGGATTAGCTTTCCTTCAATGGCATTAGCAAAAGCATGTCCAAATTCGTGAGCATCCACAACGTCATCCTCAGCCCAAACATGCACGTCCGTCCGACTAAATGCGTGCGCCATGGCCGGAGAGTTAAACACTCCTTCAGCAATTCCAGACGAGTCTCTATTCACAAAGATTTGGGTATTTCCGGTCAGGCTCTCTTCTGCGCCCACGGTACATGCACCACCACAGCGACCCCCGCCAGTGCTCACGTTGGTGAGATATTTCGTGGAAAACGAGTCTGCGATGTGATACTCGACTGTCTTCTGGCTGTCGATGATCCCGGCAATATAAGTCTGGATTCCACTGTCGCCTGCTTGCACCAGCGCATTCGGTGCGCGATCAGTTGTGACGTGGCTCCCGTGATAATCAACGTAGGTGTGGCCGTTTTTAGTTCTTAAATAGAGTAACTTGGCCGCGTCTGTTCCCACCAATGTTTTGATTCGCCTAAACTCTGCGTCGATGTCTCCGACTAGCTCTAACAATTCTCCGCTTGGGTCAACATACTTCAGAGGATTGTTTGCAACGTAAGCATAGCGATTCCATTGTTGTGGGGCGGATAAATAGCGGGCTAACTGGTTTGCGGCCTTGTCTGCATTGCTTTGGGCGGTTATTTGAGCCTCGCGAACAATGTTATATGGGTCAACGCTCGTAAATCGCCCCTGCATGCTTCCGTAGTACCTAGCGCCGAAGTAGTCAAGGCCCGTTTCAATATCGCGTTCTTTTTCAGTGAACTTCTGACGCGCTCCGTCATTGTTTGTATACCCTTGAGATGTCGTTCTTCCTCCAAAGTTAGCACCCAATTCCTCTCCGAACGGCAGGTAATCATGACGCGAGACGTTAGCAAGACTCCCAGTTTGATCGAAGATCATTCGCGGCGTTCCCAGTTGATCCGCAACGATCCAGCGCACGTCGGCTACTGGCGTGCTGGGATCAGGCTCAGGATTGGGATTACCACCCGACTGCGGGTTGACCGTTACTACAACGTTCGGAGTGAAGTCGCCAAACCATTCAACCCCATCTTGAACCATGCGCCACTGGAAATTGTATGTGCCCGACGTAGCAGGCGCAGTAACCGTAAAGCTAAAGGTCACTTGGGAGCCGGACCCAACTGAGTAGGGCAACCCTACTCGTCCCACACCCCACGTCGTATTGTCTTGCGCATTTTGCGAACCAAGATTGTAATTGCTCGCACTTGTCCAGGTATTGCTGCCAGTGTTCTTGACGGTTACCGATATGGAATAGTTCTCCCCTGTCGTCATCGTTTGCGGCATATCTGATTGAGCGATGAATTGCGCACCGTTCGGCGGCGGTGGTGGGGTCATGATGTGAGACCAATTTGGACTGTAGTCACCAAATCCGTTGTTTGATAGATCAACCGGACTGCTGCCGTTCGCATTCATGACCCACACCTGGTTAGTCGGATCGCAGCAATCTCTTTCTCGATCACTGCGAAAGGCCATCTGCGTCCCATCGCTTGACCATGTGGGAGAATCGTCATTCTCCAGCGTGTTAGTCAGGCGCACTTGATTACTGCCATCGGCGTTCATCACATAGACTTCTTTGTTGATATGTACCGCCGTCTTAGTAGCTGAGCGGCCATCGTCATCATTTTCGGTCCAAGTCTCGACCGTACTATCACGGGTACTGGTAAATGCAAGCTTAGTCCCATCGGGCGACCACGCGGGCTGTTCATCCCGAAAACCACTACCGCTAACGGTCAATCTAGTCTGGCCTGATCCGTCCGCATTCATCACGTAGATGCTTGAGAAGCCAGCCTGATCACGGTCACTGGCGAAAGCGATCTTCGTACCGTCAGGCGACCACGCAGGCTGTTTGTCGTTGGCAGCATTGTTACTGATGTTGGCTTGGGCGCTGCCATCGGCGTTCATTACATACACCTGATAGCTTACGCCGCTTCGAGCACTCTGAAAAGCAATCTTGCTTCCGTTAGGAGACCAGGCCGGAGCGCTGTCGTCGTTAGCATCGCTCGTCAAACGTGTTTGGCCACTGCCGTCCCCATTCATCACGTAGATATCGGCCATGCCGCTGAAGACATTATCCCGATCGCTCTGAAAAACGATCCGCGAACCGTTGAATGACCATCGAGGCGATTCGTCGTTGGCGGCGTCATTGGTTAAACGTAGTACGCCGCTCCCGTCTGTGTTCATCGAGTAAAGCTGCGCTGTGCCCTCACGGTTGCTCGCGAAAGCGATTCTGGTTGTACCCGACTGTGGCATCACGGGAAGTACGCTGCCATTCAGAGAAGCGTATGGAAAGCGCGGGCCATATAGAGGCGTAGAAGAATCAGACGCCGGCGCTGCGCTCACGTTTGGGGAGAGGAGACCTCGAACCCACTCCGGCAAATCCACTTTATTGATTCGGGCAAGCAGATCGGCGGATGACCAGCTCGTAGCCGGTGACGATCCGGGACCTGTACTTCCCGATGAACCATAGCCGGGAGCAGCTGTAATCAACAGCTGCCCATTGCGATAGCCATATTCTTTTTGCAGCGTAGTAGGAGAAGTGCTTGCCGCGTATTCGGCCAGTAACTCCCCGCCCAGGCCATAGAGTTGCCGCGTTTCTTGATTATTAATGAAGCGCCGCACCCGATGACCGTCACCATCATAAATGTATTGGATCGGCGGCGGCGGCTGGAACTTTGGGTTTGGGTCGACCGGATAACAGGTTTGACCCCCTTCTCCGTCCGGATAACAAACAGGAGGCGGCGGTGGTGGCGTTGGGAAGCTAAGCAGCGATAGACGATTCTCCGCGTCGTAGCTTCGCCCGCGCTGGTCTCCTGTATAGGAGTCCTGCGTTAGGTTTCCCGCAGAGTCATATTGCATCTTCCGCTGGCTCATCGGCAGCGAGATGTCGCCCGGCGCGTATAGCCGGTTCGAATTTTGGGCATCACTCTTGTCGAACTGCGTGTGGTTGATAGTACTAGAACTCCCTGGGTTAATTGTGCGGTTGCCCCAACGGTCGTAATCGTATGACTGGACATAATCCTGCCCGCTCTGGGAGTTCGGTCCGCCGTGGATCTCGTTCGTTGACGAAAGACGGTTCAGAGAGTCGTAGGCGTAATCATCTTGCGTGTACGAGTAGTTATTGGGGTCGCTGGTGGGAACCCAGTGCTGTTGTCTGGTTACATTGCCGTTGTTGTCCAGGCCACTACCCGTTGAGTTCCCACCCCAACTGTAGTTGGAACTGTAATAACTCACCAACGCTCCGCGATTCCAGTCCCACTCGTTAGCCGCGAGCGAATAGCTGCTCACCCGGATGTCGAAGAGTTGGCCGCGCTGATTGTAGTGCAGCTTGTGGTAAAGCGAGGTCTGGGTGCCAAATTGCTCTTGTGCTATACCTCCCAACGACGAATATGAAATGCCAGTCGCATAAGAGCGGTCCCGGCCATCGCCGAGACGGCCAGTGATGCTGTTCGTGCGACCAGCGCCATCGTAACCATAATTGACGATATGGCCAGATGGATAAGTCTGAGATGTGATCGCACCGGCAAGATTGTAAGTTGCACTGACTTGATAATTGCTCCCAGCGGTCTGCTGAGTCTTTAATACGGCGTGACCGGCTCCGTCATAACCGTAATAGTCACCGGCGCTGCCGCCGCTTCCGTAGGTCACGGCAACTAGGCGTCCGGTTGCATAACCGCGTGAAAAATTTGGCGGAGCCGCTGAAGGAAGAGTTTGGGAATCATAGAAGTAAGCTACTTCATCGCTGGTGGCCACATTAGCTGGCAAAGCCGGAGAGTTGTTCGTTTGATCAGTGAGCGCACTTGAACCGTTGTACCACCGACGCGCCACGCGATTCAAAGCGTCGTAAGAAAAATGTGCTGAGACCCCGCGCGCGTCCGTTTTCACGCGAAGATTGCCATTCTCATCGTACTGATAACCAACCATGCTGCTTTCGGGATTCATCGCCGACGTGAGACGTTTGAGTGAGTCGTAAGCGAAGCTGCGTGGCGTCTGAACGCCTTGGTGGACACTCAGTAGATCATCGAGCGTGTCATACTCGTAGCTCGTGTGATAACCCGCAGCTACATCCGGCCAGCCGGGAAAAGTCACCGGTTCAGTTGCCCCGTCTGCGGACGTGACTTCCCATACATCCTTAAGTCTGCCACCCCCGTCAATCTGGCTAATTCGCTTCCTTCTAAGTTGATCCGAGGCATTCTGATCAGCCACTAAGATTCTATTGCCGCTGTACGAAGTCTTGACGACTGCATTGTCGGGCGTGGTCACGGAAATTACCCGACCGAGGTCATCGTATGCGGTCGTGGTCCAGAGAATTGCTTCGCCAGAACGGAATGGGTTCGAGGTCTCGGAGTTTCTACCTAGAACATCATAGGTTTGCCTCACCGCAATGAAGCTGCTCGCAGTTTCGTATTGCCGTTTCTCCGTTGTACGGCCCAGGTTGTCATAGACCATCTCGCTCTTGAGCAGATTATCCCCGTAGTTGTACTCGTCGCTCGTAGTAGTAACGACGTGATTCAGGTCGTCGTAATTGATTGTAGTTTGACTCTTAACATCCGCACCGCCGTTGACCGCGCGAATCACTTGTTTAGGACGATCAAGATCGTCGTTGAAGTAAGCACTTGACACAATTCCGTTCGCATCTTGCGCATCGACGGTTTGGCCCAGATAGTAGTCCAATTGCGCATAGGTAGTTTGTCCCAAAGCATTTGTTACCAGTGTGGGAAAGGCATAGCTCGACTGCCCCTGTGAACTCAGCTCTGTTGGCGATGTATTCAAGTGCGCGTTGCCATTAGGCGCGCCGAAATTATCACTATAATCAAGGGTCGTTGCGTACCCGCGCGCATCAATGGCTTTCGATACATTGCCCGCAATATCGTATTGTGCATAAGTGCCGAATGAACCGATCGGCGAGCCGTTGGTGTCCAATAGATAGTGGCTTGTCGCCGTGACATTGCCGCGTGTTAGATTGTTGCCGCTGGAGTTAAACGCTGCATCAAGCCCGCTGATCGGCAGTTCGCTGAAGCCCGGTCTCGGGTAGGTTTGTAAGGTCGCATGGTTTGTGTCCGTATTGTAATTGTCGTATTCGAAGCTTGTCCGTGCACGCTCGACGCCCCCCGCGTCATAGACTGAAGTTTGCAACGGCAGACTGAGCAGGCCGGCGCCATTGAGGGCGTCGGTATAATTCGTTGCCGATAGGAAATTGGTGTGTGTATGACGTAATAGATTCCCGGGTGTGCCATTCCCGTAATCATAATCCCACGCATCGGTCTGATTATTGAATTGATCAAAGCCCTTATCATTAGAATCGTAAGGATTAATCGAGCTCTGCTTTGTGACCTGGTTCGTGTCCATCAAGGTGGTGACTGTCTCGACAAGGCGCGGATCATTGGGCGGCTCTTGATCCGCGCTTCCTGTCCACCAACCTACCGGCGCTCGTTGCGCAAAGGTGGAGGTTACTTGTCGTAATGGAGTCACACCGTCCGCTGCGTAAACTGTCGTCTGATACTCGCGGCCATCCTTCCAGCCAGAGTATTGCGTTGGTTGCTGGCTGAATGAGGCTCGCGGACTCCCATAGAAATAATGAATTGAATGACCAAGCCAAGTGCCGCTCGAGTTGTACTGATCCGCAACAACGTATCCAGCGTTCGATGTGGTTGATTCAGGTTTGCTGTAAGTTGTCCGACTGGCATACGACGTGCTGCTTCCGCCATCGGGATAAACTCGTCGCTCAACAACCCGCCGGTAAATCTCCTTTCCAGGGTAGGGCGAGTTAACATTAATGACCCCACTCGCCGCGCCATCAGTGAGTCCAGCGGCGTAATCATATTCAATCGCACCGCCGGTTGGCAGAACGACGCGGGCGAGTTCAGCATAGCTGTTGTAGTAGAAGTGATACTGTTGACCGTTAGGCAACTCCACAGCGCTCACGACGGGAAGCGGTCCCAGACCGCTAACTGCTCCATTCAGTTCCGGGAAGAGTTGCGTATAAGACAAGTACGAAAAATCATTTCGCAGTGCGTTTTGCAGAGTCGTTTGATAGACCTTTATGGTACGTGCTGCCCCGCCAAAACCCTTCAGCGTCACCTGATCATAGGGAATGGAATCGCTGGCGTACGCTATTGTGACTTTCCGATTCAAAGAATCCGTCACGGTTGCCAGTCGTTGAAACGAGTCATAACCGAATGTAACCTTGTTTCCGTTGCGATCACGCATCCCGGTCACCAAGGCACTGTCTATGCGATAGCGTGTACCATCGCGCAAGACCATATAGCCTGAAGGATAATTCTCGCCCAGGCTGCCACCGGGTTCATCCGAGATCTCTGAGTCCGAAATGAAAGTAGCTGAACTGCCGTCGCTCGTCGTAAACACCTTGCCTCGATTGAGTCCAGTGGTACAGGTTGGATGATCGGGCCGACCATTGGTTAGCTGATCTCGCAATTCATATTCGGTGCCATCTGGCGCAGTAAAGGTCAGGCGAGTCAGTGTTTCGTGATAGATGTAGGCACCACAATGAACGTCTGGCTGGTCATTACTAACCGCTTTTCGCATGTCAAGTCGTCCAACGCTATAGATCACATTGAAGCTCTCAGGATTCCACCAGTTAGCGTCTGGAACATAACGGTTGGCCACGCCAAGCTGCTGTTCTTTGTGAACCAGCCATTTGTGTTCGATCCGCATGACCATCGTGTAACCTGCGCCCCCACGTCCACCAATCTTCACTAGCGGTAGACGAAAATTCAGACTGCCGTTGTATAGATTCACCGAATCGAAATCACTCAAAGAATATGCGCCCAGAGGCGCGCCTGGAGAAACAGCCAAAGGCGTCGAACCGTCTGTGATTCTCTGCACACTCTGGGCGTTGGCGATGCAGCTGAGTGTTAGAGTTAACGCGCCGGCAAGAATGCCAAGATACAGATGATGAAGTGTACTAATTGAGAATGTTTTCATGGCGCCTCCGAAGAAATCAACTACAAGTCTTGCGATCCGCGAAATGCTAGGACCGCTTGCGATAGCGAGCGGGAACATGCGATTGACTCGGCGCACGGCCATCCCATAGCCAGATGCATCATCGCTAATGTTGCCCCGCTCGCTACCTCCTGAGAGTCCACATGCCGGAGATCTCTCCAACCGGCCGAACCATTGACCCTTTGACTTAGCAAAGAAAATACGAGGGCGAATCGTATATCTCGCTAGTCGGGATTTCCGTTGTAGCCGATTCTGATACTCGATAGTGGACATTGGCTTCCTCTGTCCTCATCGCAAACTGCGATGAAAACGTTTGAGCCTTTGTCACCAGTTAGGGTAGGATGTGTCTGACTAGGACTGCATCCTTTGCGCCTAACCGGTGACAGAGGTTTGTTGTTTGCGTTGGCCCCGTTGTTACCTGTCAGTAGCGGCGGGGCCGTTCAATCGCCTTTCGTCCTTAACGTCCAATCCTCCCTAAGGAGCAGAATCCAAAAACCCCTCGACAGCCATCAAGGGCGTTCTGACCTTCAGGAATTGGGTGATCTGCATTGCTGGAACCTTCTCTGATTCCGTTGACGTGAGGCTTCCGGGGGGTGAGTCGCACGCCTAACATAAATACATGAGTTGCCGCGAGCCTAAGCCTCGTCTTGCATGGTGTCAAGCTAAATCTTTTGCTGTAATAATGGCAGTCATTTCTAACTTTCAAGTGCTGAACAGGAAGAACGCTTAAAAAAATTGAGCGTCATCCTTCGCTCAGGTGAGCGAAAGGGCTCGTTGCATTGTTTCGTATTTTCTTTGAAACCACCGCGCTCACTTTTGTTTCGTATAGCTCTTGCGAACTAAGAAAATATCGTAGTTGGGAGACCGCCTGCGGTAGCGAGCGGGAATGCGCGCATGAGATGACGCATAGTCCCCCACCGAACCATGTGCATCAGCGTCGGCATATTACCCGCTCGCTACCTTCCCCGAAGTCGCCCGTCATTTCTTCTCCCCTTTCAAAACAGAACGCGCAATAGCAATCACGGCGTTGGCTCGCGGAGCTTCATGCTCGAAGCCACGCGCCAATTCCAACGCTTTCTCGTAGTCTTCTGTAGCCAACGCGGCGAAGATTCCAGCCACATCAAAGTCGGCTACTGGGTTTTGAGAGACTGCGTTCATTCCTTTGGTAAGCATGCGGAGGACCAAGTGTCCGTCTTCACCGCTGAACATCTCCGCCGAATTCGATGCTTTGATGGTGTCACTCATCGCATCCCAGGCGGCAGCCCGATTGATCGTCAGCAGAGCGTTAGCTACTCCGAAGAACGCGCGGGGGGAATCGGGATCGGAGACTTCAATTCGTCGCGCCTCAGACGCGGCGTCATCGATCAAACCTAACGCCCTTTCACGATCAGTTTTGCTAAGTAGCTTCGCCGTTTGGGCCAGCAGCCAACTCTTCTGCAGATGGGTTAGCTCTCCCGTGCGAGCAAGCTCAAGAGCGCGGTCAACGTCTTTCTTATTGATAGCCTGCCCAGCCATCGACCCATCGACGAACGCGCGGGCACTGTTTCGCATTTCCGTATCGTCAATCTTGTTGACATAATCGCGCGCTCGTACTTCGCCCTTGCCAGCCAAAAATAGGGCGAGTTGCAGTTTGAGTTGATCGCGTTCAGTGGAAGTCTTCGCACGATCTATCCGATCGAGAAGCGATTGTTCGCGATCCCCAGTAGGCTTTTCCGGGCCGAGTCCTCTATTCACTGACTCGTCATCCCGCTGCCGTGCATTGTTGCTCGCGACCGATGCCAACGCCTCCAGTTGAGCATGCAACGCTGCCGTTGTTTCTGGCGGCGCGTATTTTTCAAACAAAGGCATCAGCCGCTTGGTCACCAGGTATTGACCATCGGCACCCGCTGTTGTCTGGTCCTGTCCGGGTGCGGCCAACGGGCGCAAGAGAATACTTGCAGCCGTACGAAAGAACAAATCACGCAATCCCGCTGGAACCTCGACAGGAACAGACCGTGACATCTGCGAACTTGAAACTCCGGCTCCCTGAAAAGCAATGTACAGATGCGGAGTAAAGACATAAGACGAGAGCAGCGACACAGTGTTAGCGTCTGACTGTGGACTGGCGGGTGCGTTTGCCAGCATCGCCGCGTAACGCTGGTCAGCGGCCGATGAATCCTTCTCCCTAAGAGTCGAGAGAAAGTCGATGGACTGCATGTTGATCCCGCCTAACACCGGGTCCGCAAACTGCATAGCCCGTTCAATGTCACCGGCATCAAGTAACTGGCCCGCTAGGAGCAGTCTTTGACTCACTCTCTCATCAACGTCAAGAGCATTGCGTGAAGAATTCTTCACGTCTCCAGCTTCCCGTTCTTTCTGTTCCTTGAACTTGCCCAAAAACTCCTCACCCAACGCACGATCGCGTTGCGCGGCGAACCGGATCACTTCTCGACGGATGTTGGGAGGCGACGCCACAGCATAGCCGCCACCACCTGTCTTACTCTGTTGCTGGCGAATGTCTTGCTGAAGCTGCTCCCGCCCTTCTTTATCCGCGATCTCGGCGGCGTCCCACGCCGTGCGAAACATTGTCCGCGCTCGTTCCTGATCAGCTTCCCAGAGAATGTCCGCAATACGCGCCTGTGTGCGGGCTCTCAATGTTTGGTCGCTGAAGTTTCGCGCATCGGCAGCCAAATTGATCAAGAGTGATTGGGCGTTGGCCCGGCGCTCTTTCAGGATTCGTTCGGCTTCGGGATCTTTGGCGGGTTTGTTATTGCTGGCGGTGCTTTTCACCACAGCCTTATTCGCATCGTTTTGTTGAGCGACGATAGGTGCAGCGAGGATTAGCAGGCAACTAAGGATTGTCAGGAAACGACAGCTCATTGCAACCTCAGTCTTTCTTGAGTTCGACTTGATCAAGCAGTCTGGTTATCGTCGAAGCAACCTGGTCAACGGCTTCTGGCTTGCGCAAGAAATCGTTAACGCCCGCGCGCCAAGCTTCCTTCTCGCAATCGTCTCCTGAGAGCATAATGATTTGCGTGTTGCGTCGGTGAGCCATGCTCCGCACACGGAGGACTAATTCCAGCCCGCTGAGTCCAGGTAGATCGTTGTCAATAATTATTGCGTCGTAGGGAGCATCGCTCTTTAATATTTCCAGCGCGGTCGCGCCGCTGATGCAAGAATCCACGTACATTCCTTCAGCACCCAATGTGTCTTGGATTAACCGCGCGACAACCTTATTGTCTTCAACATGCAAAATTGAGAGTTCTGACTCAGCCGGCCTTACCCTAACCTTCACCTCCTTCTCCTTCGTTTTCTTAGGCGAGGAAAAAAGATGGCGTCTTCGTCTGCGAACTTTGGATCGTGTCTTGAGCAGTTCCTTATGCCTGCTGTTGATTAAATGGATCAGGCTCTGATGATGGTTGAAGCCAAGCAATCGAGCGGCTCTAGTCACCGACCCTCCGGCGTCTCTCAGTGCGCGTTCGATCACCGCTCTCTCACTGTTGCGGACATGTTGTTTAAACGAGAAGCCTTCCCATGTGCGGTCCTCGGATTGCTGATCTTCATTCTCGAATCGTCCGACCGTATCCAGCAGCTTGTCCGCACAAGTAATCAGGCGTTTCCCTGTTGACGGATCTTGCGAACTCTTCAAGAGCTCGATTGCCGAACGGTAGATCACGACCAGTTCTTTGGCGGGGATCTTCTCACCAAGCTCTTCGATGATGCTCAGCTTCGCGCGGCCAGCGCCTTCCAGATCGCCAGTTGTTTCGGCGACTTCGAACGCCCGTTCCAACAGAGCCTCTGCCCGCTTATGATTGCCTAAGCGCGCCAGTGCAACACCCTGGGTGGTGAGCACTTCTGCTAAGTATGCTTGGTGGTCGCCTCTCTCCAGCACTTTGACCGCTGATCGCGCCAGACGCTCAGCCTCAACAACGTGACCTTCTGCGAGCAACGTTCGAGCGCGAGTATCGTCAACCTGGGCGGCGGTTCCTACGTCCTTCAGATCCAAAAAGAGGTAACGAGCCCGATCAAGATGCTGGTGTGCTTCCGTATATCGTCGGATCGTAAAAAACAGATAACCGAGATTGGTTTCTACACGAGCGAGAGCGCGCACGTTTCCTGCTTGTTCATAGTGGAAACTTGACGCCGCGTATTCGATCAGTGCGCGGTCGATATAGTCTTCTCGATTTTCAGGGGCGGCCAACCACCCAAGGACATGCCCGTACTCGAAGTGAAAGCTACCCTTGAGGGCGTGATCCTCACTGAGCTCTACCAGCGGGGCAGCCTCGTTATAGTAGCGCAATGCGTCTTCTAGTCGGCGCGTTCTTTCTTCGATAATGCCTGCACGAATTAGTAGAATCGCTCTCTGCTCTGAGTCTTCCGCGCCTAAACGACTTAATGCACTTGCCAGATGGATTCTGGCCTCATCAAATGCGCCTTCCCTCCAATAACAAAGCGCAAGGTCGCCACGCGCTTCGGCCGCTCTTGCGAAGCGCCCAAGACTCTCGAAAATTTCAATACTTTTCGTAATGAGGTCTTTGGCAGACTCTTGGCTCCCGTGGGTCTGATCCGTACCGCCCTGCCATCCAGCCAAAGCGCCAACCCGCAGCAACACCTCAGCCTTCTCTGGTTCATCAAGGCCCTCCACCTTTGGAGGCTTGTCTAGCTCCGGCCAGAATTCAAGTAGCGCCTCGCATGCTGCTTCGTATTCGCCAGTCTTTTCGAGTTGCTTGGCCAGGCGGCAGGAAAGCTCAGCCCGCTGCCCAAGCGGGAGGTCACGACTTTGCGTTCTCAGTGCTATTAACTGCGACTTGAAGTTCATGTGAGGGCTGCCTTTCTATATGAGTGATAAAATCTTTGCGCCGCGAAGCAGGGGGCCGCGTATTGACTCCAATCGAGCCAATCAACGGTTCTTAAACACGCTTCGTCTTGTTCGTTTGAAAGAACTCGCTACGTCAATTCACCAACCTAAGGAGAAAAACATGAAGAACCTAAAAAGGCTAGGTATCTCTCTCACCTTGGTCTGCGTTCTCGCGACAGCCGCTTTCGCAGGCGAAGTAAACTCACCGCCGTGCGCGCCACCGGAACCCGGCACGGTAAATTCGCCTCCGTGTGCTGCCGCTCAGATAACGGCAGATGACTCTGTAGCTCCGGGAGAAACACAGTCTCCTCCAGCTTCAAACGCAGGAGACGCAGCCTCAGTTGCGCAGCTTGCGGTAGATCTCTTACAAAGCGTGCTCTTGCTCTTCTAGCAGCCCGCTTGATTCTCACCTAGGCTTCTCGGTTGCCATTGACATCTCTCACTGGCGACACGTTATTAGTGTGCTTGTTGTGAGGGACTCCCGGATTGGCGTAAGCCGGACAATGATAACCCTCTCTGAATCACGCAGAATAAACCTCACTTCGTTTATTAAGCAACTCCATCGATTTTCGTTTTGCACAAGCAACTGACTTCCGTTAGTTTAGCGCAGTCAGCAACGCCTTGCGCAAGGAGAATTTGCGGCAATCAACGTTAGCCGGAACTGCTTAAAGCTAATGTTCGAATGAACCCCCACTCTGGTATCCTATGCCCGCTCTGGACTTTGATAATCTAGCAACGGCCAAATGCGTAGCTCACCATCCCGTGTTTTCGAGTGATGAGCATCGCCGTTGAGCATGGAAGGTTCCTACTCACGGCGAATCAAAAGCTCAAGGCTAAACTGGATACAATCGTATCTAGCACTGACAGAGGTGTCAAAGCAAAAGCTGAGTCTTCAGCGGGAGGTGTCTCCCGGTGAAGAAGGTCTCCCCGACAAAATCTGGCCGCCTGGCGAGGAAGCTAAGGACGATTCGGTTAGGGCTGGGATTGTCTCAGAGTCAAATACTTCAGCGTCTAGGCTTCAGCAGCCATCTATTTCGGAGCAACATTTCTCAATATGAACGTGGGGATCGTGTTCCATCTCCTCCGGTGCTCTTGGAATATTCGCGTTTGGCAAATGTCGACCTCGCAGTTCTGATCGATGATGATCTCGACCTACCGAAGGAGATCCCAAGTCAAAGGAAGAGTGAAGCAATCCGACGTTCGTCTCAGAAGCAAAAGAAGCGCTAGCTCTAGATGGAACTGCGAATCTCCACCTCGATCTGTCTCAATTCAGCACTTGGCGCACGGCCCGAGTTTAGACGTGCAGAACTACAGGAATAGGTACGCTACAACCCCAACCACACTAATGATGAGCGCGACCACTTCGATGGTTCGGTTAAGTATTTCTCTGTCGTAATGTCGCGAAAGAAACGCGGACAGCTTCACGACAGACCAGATTGCTATTACAAAAGCAGCGCCGAGCAAAGCAAGAAGTATAAGTACGGCAGCGTGAAGAACAAGCATCATTAGCGCAAACATGGCCACTATTATCAACAAACCTGCTAGTGATGAGGGGTGCTCGACACCGCACTGATAAGCAAGCCTAGTTAGTAAGAACGCGACGTTATGATCAATTCTGAGGCCGACGATCACGCAAGCGGTAAAGACCAACACATATAGTATCGGGGCGACAGCGGCAAACTTGAGCAGACTGCGAGTCTGCGAAATTGCCTGAAGCGAGAGGGCACCGAGACTAAAGAGCACAGCACTTAATGAGAATAGCGTCAAAAGCAACTCCGAGTGTAGAAAGCCGGTCGCTACAGTAACGCCAAACAAAATGAGCGCCCATCTCCAGATTGCTTTTTGAAGTTCCGGAACAGTATTGCTGACTTCAAGTTGGCCTAGCAGATTCGCTACGCTCATAGCGGTCTTTTCCAGGTTTTCAAGCCAAGCTCTGCCCCTTTCATACCGGGCAATATAGTTAATTATTGAGATCGTTGAACCCAAGAACCCCGCCGGAGGAGCAATTATTATCAGCAGCGCTTTGGCTATCAGTAGTCCCTTCATAACTCAGTCAGGCCTTAAGCGCCTGAACTCCCAAAGATAAGGTACGACGATTGTTGCGTCGGCTGTCAACAAGTTTTTGCCTGGGGGATTGTCTCAAGATGGACGCCCGACTGAAGCGAGAATCCACTCGCATTCAATCATGAGTGGGTCCTAGCGGTGGGACCCACGTGCTTTTCTTGCTTTCGGGTTTGAGAAGGGGTATTAAGACTGGCAGTCCTCGCTTCGTCCAGGTTTTCGATCTGCCTAAGGAGTTCTCACAATGAAACACACTACGATAATTCTCGCGCTGTTGGCGCTGAGTGTCATTACCATCAGCTCGGCATGTCAGCAAGGATCTGGTACAAGTCAATCAAACGCTAATGGTCCATCATCATCTCCAGTTGCGGCATTGTCCCCTTCGCCCGAAAGTTCTCCAACTCCCGAACAACCGCGCTCAGGTGATCTTGACGCCGCGATTTCCAGTGGCGACGTTGCGTACGAAATGTCGGGAATAGACTCGACACAAATAAATCTCACGGTGCAAAACAAATCAGATCGAATCTGGGAGGTGAAGATTGAAGTGGGCACCAAGCTCGAGCCTGACAGCAGCGATGTTCAACGTATGGTCGTAACGAAGGAAGTTCATGTCCACCTCGAACCACACCATCACGACAATGTTGAACTCGATGCCAGTTGCTTGGACATCAGCAAAGCAGCGCCTTCGCAAAGCGATACTGCGTGGCAGATTAGGAGATCGCCAGCGCTTGCTCAGTTTATCAACTGTGCCAACAATGCCATCACCGACGCGAAGAGTGAAGAGGATCGCGCGGACTTGATTCAGTTCTCTATCTGGCAAGCACGCGGGGCCACGCACGATCAGTGGGTTCACTTTTGGAGTGGCCAAGGGCTTTCGAGTGATGGAATCGAACACAGGATTGCCGAGTATGAACCCCGCGTGACAAGAGTAACAAGCCGTGTGCTTGACGGAACTGCCAACCTCGACTTCCAACTCCGTTAAGCCACCCGGGTTGAGATCGTGTTTCCGGAAGGTGGAGAGACGGAGAGACCCAAGCTGCGGCCTCAGCTCGGTGCAATACAGATCCTGACGGAACTTTCCCTCCAACACCTCACGCTTAAGGTCACGATTCGTTGCCACTACGACTCACGCGTTCCATTCGATCTTTTTCGAGTCAGTTAAGCCAACGGGACGAACTCTACGCTCCTGGAGAACGCGTAGTAATCTCACCTGCATGGTTGATGACATTTCCGCGAACTCATCTAAGAAGATCGTCAGAAAACACGCAACGTCGATTATTTGTCCGTTCTCAACCGCTTAAAGCTCATACTATTTTCTGATACTAGATCCTTTGGAGACGCACCTATACAAATCTAAGGGACTCTGAAAAAATCGATCGCGCAGCCTTAGCGATTTGGCATCAAAGTTCGCTCCAGTTCCCTGGCGAGAAAAGATGCCCTACCAAGCGCAAGCTACATTGCTATCAAGTTTCAGATCACAAGGCACACGTCTATCGTTCCTACACGCCGGCGCAACCGCACGTGGAATTCTCGAAATCGGCTATCTTACTGCTCTACTAACTTTTTACCGACCCACGACCATCAAGAGCACGGCAGTGACGATACTCGTGGTGATGCTCGAACTCGTCGCCGATTGGGAAGAAGATGGGGCAGGCGGGCCGTCTGTTTCCCCGGCCATGACGGGAGCGCATAAGGCGCTGCATAGAACACAGACCAATGCCAAGGCCTTTAGTGTCTTTAACATAGGGACCTCCGATATCGCATTTAGCTAACTTGTTGACACATTGACTACTTGTGCCCACTTCGTAAGTATACTCACAAATGCCCGTAACCGATCAAATTACTTCGGCCTTTGACGAGCTCCGGCTAGGCGAAACTTCAGCTGCGATTGAATCTTTAGGCTCAACCTGGCGAGGAATCGGCAAGCGACCTCCCACCGCGCCTACCCAACGCGAATCCGCTCAAAACTTGCTGCTTTGCGGCATGCTATCGAGCAAGCTCGGCGCCGAAAGGAAAACTAAAGGCGCCCAGGAAGCAGCAAAGGACCTTCTTAACGAATCCTTGAGGTTGTTCACAAAACTAAGGGATCCCCTTAGAGCCAAAGCTCAGATAGAACTAGCGCTTTGCTATTGGCGCTCAGGTGAAATCAATGAGGCCGTAGCCTTCATTACCGACATCCAACCAGCCAATCCGGAAATCCAATTCGAAGCAAAATTAACAAAGGCATTGTTTGAAAGAGAGATAGGAAAGATTGACACTGCGCTCGACACGCTAAAATCGATCGAGAGCTCTGCTGAGGCAATGCCACCAGTACTCCGCGGGCAATTCCACCAGCAACGCGCAGTTGCCTTACGCAGGACTACCTCCGATGGAAACCTCGATCGCGCATTAGTCGAATATGAAGCAGCCCTTGTCGCCTATGAAGAAGCCGACTGTTTCAAAGGCGAGGCAATGGTGCGTAACAATTTGGCGACTGTCTATCGTGAGTTCGGCGATTACCAGCGCGCTCATTTTTACGCAGCCAAAGCTCTTAGATTATTTACTCAACTCGGTAGTCAACATCTGATCGCAGAAGCTGAGGATCAACGAGCCCTAATCTTTTTGGCAGAAGGAAATTACTCTGAGGCAGCACGACTCTCGCGGCTTGCCGCCGCGCACTTACAAGACTCCGATCAAAAAGCAATTCACGGGCGCACGTTAATTACACTAGGCCGCTCGCTCGCCCGAATGGGCCAAGTTCAGGAAGCAAGAGAAGAACTCGAACGCGCCGCAGTTATCTTTGAACACACAAACGACCCCGTAGGACAAGCAGACTCCTGGCTAAGTATGATCGAAGAGCTTCCATTACCAACTCGAACAGCACTTGAAGCAATCGCACATGCCGGGAGGCTCATCACCGACACTTACCTTGCCGACCGATTCCGGCACGCCGCAACAAAAGTCGGCAAACAACTGATCGGCGACGATACTTCGACGTTCGCCGACCTCGATCAGCATGTCGTTGATATCAAGTCCAACTTAGTTTCCCGCGTCATGGCTAAACACGGCGGCGCGAATGCTCGAGGAGCAGTTGTTCGGGCAGCAAATGAATTAGGGATTACCCACACCGGCCTTCTCTGGTTTCTTAACCACCACAAAGACATGGGCCATAAAAAACGCCCGCGCAGACGAACCATTCCCTTCGAAACTCGATCATCGAACACAAAAAAGTCCCCATAGTAAGTAAACTTCCGAATTAATAATATCCCCGCCGTCGTCAACACCTTAACGTTCTTAGTAAAGTTCTGCCGGGTTCAATATCAGTGCCTAGCACAGCTTACAGCAGTGAAAACACGGTATCGTTTAGCTAGAATCAGCCCTCCTAAAAGAGTTTCGTTAGTTAGCAACTTACTTTCTCTTGAAAAGCCGCCCCTAAGCCCCAGCAGGCTCTTGTAGTTTCAAGCAGAGGAATGTTTTCCACAAACCAGATCGAAAACGTTCGCTACAGATAATTGAAATAGATAAACAGCAATTCCAAAATTTGATATGAACTCGCCCTTACTAAGGTCGCGGCCCCTAAAATTATGGAACTGTCAAAGGTGTATACCATTCTCGCAATCAATGAGTCGGGGCAGCGCCTCGACCCTATCAACGATATTCTCCAACGCGCCGGCTATGATGTGCTCAAGGCGACGAACACAACCGCAGCCTGCAAACTCGCCTTCACCGACCATCCGGATCTAATTCTGATCGAGGAATCAAACACCGAACAGGATGAAAACCTAGTGCGCAGGCTTCGCGAGATCGACAAGACATCTCCGATACCAATACTTCTTACGACGTCAGCTCAGCAACTTTCTCTTGTTAAGGACAGCGAAGCTGCATATCCCTACCCGAGCGACTCTCTACAAATTCCCTACACGGAATTTCAGCTGGTGATCGCCGTTACCAGGCTCATCGACGCCAACTGCGCTGGCCGAATCATCCACCAGCGAGAGCGTCGGTATCGCGACCTCTTCGAGAACGCAAACGACATTGTTTACACACACGACTTGAAAGGCCGCTACACGTCGCTTAATAAAAGAGGACGCGAGCTAACCGGCTACACTGGAGAGGAAGCCGCGACTCTCGAATCCGCTCAAATAGCCGGCCCGGATGATATGGCGCTCGCTCAACGCCATTTCGAACTTAAGCTACGCCGGGGAACCGACGAACCTACGACTTATGAAATGAACATCTTCACCAAAGATGGACGCACACTTCCCGTAGAAATAAACAGCCAGCTGATCTTCGATGAACATGGACATCCAATAGGCGTCCAAGGAATCGCGCGCGACATCTCCGCGCGCAAGGAGCATGAAGCCGCGCTCGGCGAGGCCCATCAACAAGTAATCGAAGCCAACGCACGCGCTATTCTCGAATACCAAAACTTGCTAGGTCGAATCGGCGCCCTCGCCCAAATGCTGGGCACCGCCAGAGAAATCTCCACGATCTTTGACGAACTCGTCGACTTCGCCAACGTTTCAGTTCCCTGCTCGACGTTGGTTCTGGCCCTCTATGAATCAGAACATAACCACGTAGTACCGCAGTTTGTTTGGAGCCAGGACGCGATCGTAGATCTGCGCTCCGAACGCCCACTTACGCTGAGCGGCGGCACCCCAGGTAAGGCAGTACTAACCAAGAAGATCATTATATCTTCAACCACCGGCAGCAAGTTCTTATCCCTCGATCCAACCCAAAACGGCTCAACGCCTCCACCAACTACAATGACCGTTCCTATGATTACCAATGAACGAGTTGTAGGCTTGCTCGAGATCCACACTGCAACTCCTGGCGCCTTCACTGAGGAACACAAGACGGCCATCTCAATGGCCGCCAATCTCGCTGCAAACGGAATAGACAACCTTCGATTACTGGAACGCGACCAGCAACGCGACGAGAAACTCAAACAAGCTCAGAAAATGGAGGCACTGGGTAGGCTGGCCGGCGGCGTGGCGCATGACTTCAACAACATCATCACGGCAATTTACGGATACTGTGATCTTGCAATCAAAGATCTTGACGATAAAAATCCGGCTGCAGCAGAACTAATCGGCGGCGCAAAAGAGTGCGGACACCGCGCTCAACTATTCATCAACCAACTTAACGGGTTTAGCCGCAACCAAATTCTCGATCCACGAAGTCTGGACCTCAATAACGCAGTAAGACAATTTAATAACGTCATCGTTACGCTCTTTGCAAACAATGTCGAAGTTCGCTACATCCTTGACGAACACGTTCCGCCCGTTAATCTCGCCCCTGTCCAGGTCGACCAAATCATTCTTAACCTCGCGGTGAATTCCAGGGATGCTATGCCCAATGGCGGCCGCATTACCATCGAAACCAGGGTCGTAAATCCGGATCAACCAAGTTTCAAAGCCGGCGCGACGAAAGATCCGCAACAGCCCCAGGTGCTTCTAAGTTTCACCGATACGGGACAAGGAATGGACGTTGATACTCAAAGACACATATTCGAGCCTTATTTTACAACCAAGGGACACCGAGGCACCGGGCTCGGACTTTCGATGGTATACGGAACAGTTAAACAGGCAGGAGGCACAACAACTGTTTCGAGCCAACTTGGGAAAGGCACTACCTTCACAATACGTCTGCCAGCTGCAGTCAGAGAAGTAGAACTAACCCAACAGGAGCGGCGGCCGGCTATTCCTGTGAATCGTAAAGGCACATACACGGTTCTTATCGTTGAAGACGACAGGCGCGTACAACATACGCTCTCCATAGCGCTAAAAGGCGCCGGCTACGAAGTGTTCACTGCCGACAATGGCCAACAGGGGTGGGAGGTGTTCCAACGAGACCACAAACTTATAGACCTGGTGATAACCGATCTCTTAATGCCCGAACTCACTGGAACGGATCTCGCAATTCGCATGAAAGAGCTGTCCGAAGAAACAAGAATCCTTTACATCTCCGGCTATCCCCGAAACACCATCATAGAAGACGGCATTCTTTCAGAGGACTTTGAACTCATGCAAAAGCCTTTCACGCATGCCGAGATACTCCGGCGAATTGACGACATGCTTCACGGACAACGACAGCCCTTATTACTCTAGGTTCTCAGAATTTTTGAAATCTCCTCGACGAGATTACAACAACTTATGGGAATTTTCTCAGAGTTAGTGAAGCCGGATTCTCGCCCGAGCGACATTAAGAAACGTCTCACATCCTTGGTCTTCTAAACTCGACAAGCTCGTTGCCAGCCGACTTTCTTTGCGCTCCAGCAACTCGCGGCAATCTTTCGCCTCTTCCCGGTCGCCGCTAAATAGCGCACATGCCCCATTGATGAAAACCGAATCCTCGTTACTGCCTTGTAGACTTTCAATTCGTTCGGCAATCGTTCGAGCCTCTTCAACGTCACCGGAGAACAATCGACAGAATGCCACGAGAAATAAACGGTCCGTTTGCTCTGAACGATCGCGCCCGCCTCGCGCTGCCATCTGATCCAGCCAGTCACTACATTCCGCTACCCTGTTTACCAATAGAAGCGTCATCGCTAATCCCAGAGCCCCGCGCTCAAAATGCTCTTTCGATAATTCGAGACTTCTCCGGTAGTCTTCGATGACCTGGTCAGCTCGTTTCGAGCGCTCACCGTCATTCTCGTCTATCAAGCAAAGCCCGAAACCTATTTCCGCTCTTCCCAAGTAAGCTTCCCCGCGATCACTCTTTCGCTCAATGGCAATCGAATAAGCGCGGAAAGCCTCCTGTGCCATGTCAAATGATTCGCACCCGCGAGCGCAGCTAATAAAGTCATCTACGCCAGCGCCCTCGTCAAGCTGCAGTTGGGCCAGCCGTCTCCGAACATCATCAGGGGTTACTACATCATCCAAAGCAGGGCGTTCAAATTCTATTAATTCCAGATCCAGCATCGTCTGATTATACCCCGGTTGACCGTAACGGTACTCCTAATTACAATTAACAGACCCCCGACACCGATTCTGCCGCGCGTCGCCCAGCGGCCCAAGGTCCCAACCCCTAAATGAACAAGAAAAAACCGCGACACAAAAATCACCCTCCTCGCTTGAATCAAAACAATCTCTTCAAACACGCGATCGATCTGATCTCAGATGCTGTTTTGCTTCTCGATCGCCAAAACAAAGTCGTCTTTGTAAACACGCCCGCTCCGGCCCTTCTGGGCGTCACCAGACAAGCCATACTCGGCAAGACCCTGGACCGCGTTCTCGCACTCGAGGATCCCGCAACGCGCCGGCCAATAGTAAGGATACCACCGCCCAGAAAGCAGGCGACTACGTTTCTCGCTTCGATCGGCGACACTCTATTCAATGCCACATTGCTCGACATTCATCTCACTCCCGGCTTTAACAAGTTAAAGTCAACAGCAACCGCCGTACTCTTTATTCGTCCCTCGGATCACACGCTGGCGTCTGCTCCGAATATCCACCAACAATTTATCGGCCAGCTCACGATGCGCATCGCGCATGACTTCAACAATTCGCTTACCTCTATGCTTGGTAATGCCGAGCTGGTCCAGGAAACACTCGAGGTTATCAACACGGAAGAAAACAACAACCCAGATACTCCGGCCGGCCTCGCTGTAACCATCAATAAGGACGTAATTCGCAAGTGCATTGAAATGGCCACCTTCATCCGAAAACTTCAGGGTTACGCCCGGCAGCAACCTGATACGAAACAGTTGCTTGATCTCAACTCGATCATTCAGGAAATGCTTCCCATAAGCCAGAAGTTGTTCGGCTCAAAATTGACTATTGAATTCCTGCCGGCACCGACTCTCCCATCAGTGATAGCTGACCAAACACAACTCCACCAAATTCTCTTTACCCTTTTGGATAACTGCAAGGAAAGATCCGGATCTTCAACCGGGACGATTACTATTCAAACAAAGTTAGTAACGCTCGATGAGCATTACCAATCGACACACCCGGGAGCCCAAGCAGGCGAGCATGTGCAGCTGTCGATTAGCGATACCGGCGCCTCGATCGTACAAAGTTCCCTTCCCCAAACCTTTGAACTTTTCTCGTCACCGAAAGTGGATCCGGGCAGTGGCCTCCGATTGGCCACGGTCTACGCCCTCCTTAAACAACTCGGCGGTTACATTTACGTCGAAACTATCGAACCAACCGGAAACAGATTTGAACTTTACTTCCCGTTACGACCAGCCCTGTCCAGCCCAGACGTCCCCCCGGCACCTATTCAAACAAACCGCCCAGGGCCGCGCTCGCGACGCGCAAAGAAACGGGCCAAACAACAAGGGCCCTTAATTCTCGTGGCCGAAGATCAGCCGGACATTTTGATGACAATGCACCGACACCTTTCTAAGGCTGGATATCAAACAGACTTAACCAACGATGGGCAAATGGCTCTCTCGCGCTTTCACCAGCTTTGTCAAAACGGCCACCGCCCGTCATTAGTCATCGCCGATCTAGGCTTGCCAGGCTTAGACGGAAAAACTCTCTGCAAGAAGATCAGAGAAACAAGTCCACGAACGCCACTCCTCTTAACTTCAGGACACGTCATCCCCCTCGATCAAGCGAACTCCAAGACTATCGACGGCGGGTTCGACTTCATCCAGAAGCCTTTCGACGCATCTACACTTCTAAAGAAGATCGATTTCCTTCTGAGTTAGCAACCGGCCGGAACTCTTTAGAAGACCTTCGACGGATCTATTCGCAACCTGGGTCGATGCTCCACCTTGGGCAGTCCACAATTCCCGCGATAGAACTCAATGTGCGAGTGTTTGTAATACGGCGCCGATCCTCCAGGCCCTCCGATCTTCCCAATCCGCACCCGCGCACCTTCGGTGACCATATCGAAGCTTGCGACGTGAAATACCGCAATCGTTACGTCAGTTAGCTTCCCCAGCTTTGGATAGTAGAACGTCACTACCGCATCAGTCGGTGACGGCCGCGCGCTGTGCTCTGTGAAGCCCGCCGGCACGTACAACGCCGACTCTTTTGTTCCGTCAACGCTGCCATACAAATGCATGGACCATGAAAGATGGCCACGGTGAATTGCTCCGTCATCTCCCAACGTGTCGCCACGATAAAACGGGTATGAGCCAACCAACCCAGCTGGCTCGAATCCATTGCCAGCTGCTATCGCCTCGACGTCGCCAAACGTTCTCGCCAACGCGTAATCTGAGGCTGCCATGTCCTCGGTGTACTGCAATGAAAGAGCGTTCCAGGGAACATCCTTCGAGTGTGAATGCTTAACGTCGTCCTTTTTCGATAGCTCTGGCGCGCCGACCCTCCACGTCTTCGTTCTCCCTTCCGCTTTTTCCATCCAAGTTTCTGTCAACGACACTAACCGCGCACTGCTGCTGTAGTTCAATGTAATAGTTCGGCCCAGACTATCGCTGATCGCGTGCAACAAACATCCGTTCGCCAAATAGACAAAGTTTATTCCCACGCCGCTCGCTTCTTTTATAAGCACACAGTAAAACTTACCATCCGGATAACGAACGAACTGATACCTCGAGCCACCGTTCGTTCTGATCGTCTTCACCGAATCATTGTCCAGCAGTTCAAGGTTCGGCTGGCCGGACGCTCTATACCTTGAACCCTTTTCCGTAGCCTCGAAAACGATGCTCGTTTCCTCCCTGGCCGCGCCATCGATACTTCCCGCGGCGAGCGGTAACTTATACACTTTGCGCGCCTCGTCGTAACGCAGCCCCGCCAGGATTTGAACACTCAAGCCGTCCATCGGATAACCAAAGCCGGTAACTTCGGCTTCCTCCAAACGACCATCGCCATCCATTTCCAATAACGGTAAATCTTTTTCGTCCGTATTCCACCTGTAACGCGTTTGAACTGCCTGGTGCGACCCAAACCATTCATTACCGAGTGCACCCGAAGCTGAACACAACGCAAACCAGACCGCTAGGCTCGTCACAAGCGTCCGACCAACATACGATGGCCACATAAAATTATTTCTCCGTTTTTGAAAGTATGAGGACAGCCCGGAATGGAGGAAGCCTGTCAGGCAAGATCAATCGAAATCAGGAAACAGGAAGTTTCCTACGACGTAAGACAGGCCACAGTCGACTTTTTCAATGAATGTCCGGTCTTTGGGAGATACCGGACTTTAAGATGTGAGAAAAGCGAAACGTGAGGAAGCTTTTAAGACGCCGCCTCCGACGTAGCCGCCTTCGCCCGCTCCGCTCGCCCAAGGAGTGAGTGGGTGCGATCCTGACGTTTACCGGTTGCCAACCGAATTTCCAAACGCATAAACCATTTACGATCGACGCCCATTTTTTTCGCGGCTAACGTCTTGTTTCCGGCACAGACCCTCAACACGTCAGCAGCATACCGATCGATTAGATTCGGCAGCGTTACCGCATCTTCAATCCGGCTGATAAGCGCCGGCAACCTTTCTTCGCCATCACCCGCAAACTTCCGCAAGTCAGACGGCAAGTCACTAACTAAAATCGTTCCGTTACACCGCGCCACCGCGTATTCAATTGCCGATTCCAACTCGCGCACGTTACCCGGCCAGGAATACTGTTCCAGCACCGACACGACCCCGGAAGAAAAATAAACCACTTGACCAAGCCTGCGAGCGACCCGCTCCGCGAAATACTTCGCTAACGGCATTACGTCGCGCGAACGCTCCACCAGCGGCGGTAAGTAAATTTCGGCGCCCTTCAAACGAAAGTAAAGATCCTCTCTGAACGTCTTCGCTTCGACCTCGCCGCCAAGACTTCGGTTACTGGCCGCGATCACCCGCACGTCCAGGTCGATCTCCTGGTTCTTCCCAATCCTGCGAAGCTTTCTTTCTTGCAGGACCCGTAATAACTTCACCTGAATATCAACCGGCATTGAGTTAATTTCATCCAGGAAAATCGTTCCTCCATTTGCCTCTTCAAATAATCCAATCCGTTGGGCCTTGGCGTCAGTAAACGCCCCCTTCTCGTAACCAAACAATTCAGACTCAATCAGCGTCTCAGGGATGGCCCCGCAGTTGACCGCAACAAATTTCTTCTCGCGCCGTGTACTCAACTGATGAATTTGCTTGGCAACCACTTCTTTACCTGTTCCGCTGGCACCAGAGATAAGCACCGTTACGTCAGTCTTTGAAACTCGCTGCACCGCCACCGCGACCTCGATGATCGCCGAACTCTCTCCCTGGATCTGATACTCAGACTGAATCGACACCGCCTTCTTTCCCATCGGCTCGCCGACCTGACGATCGCTCTCGTTAACCAACACATGGCGCCGAATGACGTCGCGGATGGTTTGCACGTCAAAGGGCTTCGGCAGGTAGCCAGCCACCCCAAATTCCAATGCTGCAAAACAATCAGCCGAGCTACCCGAACCCGTAATCACGTACGCAGCAAATCCTTCACGCCCCACCAGCTCGCGGCAAAACTCGACACCATCTCCGTCGGGCAGACATTTATCGATGAATGCCAGGACCACCGACTCGGATGTGTCCAGCACCGCGCGCGCGCCGGCCAGGCTCTCCACCGTGCTCAGCTTGATATCTGCCCCGAGCGCCTGCACCACCCGTTGAAAATAAACGCGGACGTCCTTGTCGTCGTCGACAACCAGGATCGTACAATCCGCGCCCTCCAAATCCAGTGCTATTTGTTCAATCATATTTGTGCTCATTACACGATCGTTGCGACGCTGCTGCACTAGGGATTGCATTTCTCATTTGACACCGTCCGTAAGTACGGTCTCGCGACATAGCCTACGGTAATAATTAGCGATGTTTTCCACGTAATTTTCTGTCTCTTTATACGGAGGAATTCCGCTGGCTCGTCTTAAGCCTCGACGGTTTACTACCTTTCCCCCTCTTAACACCACAGTCTTTCCGTTCAGGAAAGCGTCCACCGGAACTGACCCGGCATTGTACGCAGCCAACGCCTGAGAAACGTTGCCGCCAAACTGGTCCAACAGCGAAACCAGATACGCCACACCAGCTTTCACTGCCTCATCCGGATCAAATGGATTTCTCGCGCCGAACCGAACCGCTGTACCGGGCATCAGTTGCAAAGGACCGCGCGCACCAGCACTGGAAACCACGTGCAGCTTACCCCCAGATTCCTGCCAAATCAACGAAAGGACGAGCCGCGGATCAATGCGATAACGAGCGCATTCACGATAGACCGCCACTACCAGCCGGCTGTTGTATCCTTCAACTAAAACTCTCCCCTTCGAACCGCTGCCTTTCCTCCCAACCCGAACCCTCGAACTGTCCCATTGAGTTTTCGGCACTGTCCCGTTGTTGCCCACTACCTCACTCTCACCCGGGACTCTAAGATCGACGGAAGCATCAATCGTGACTCGCCCTTGACCGCAGACTATGCCGGCCGAAAGCAAGCCAAAAACCACGGCTATTCCAAAGAAATAGCCACTCAAACAGGACTTGTGAATTGAAGAGCGCATATATAAAGAAAAGCAACGCCAGATCGACGCGCTAAGGCAGCCTCCGACTCTGCAAACGCTCTGCCACTGCCCTCGCAGGAGTTTTCACCACGGCACAACATGTGCAGAGACCCGTCTTCGTGTGGCTATCCAGCAGGCCCTAATGCCTGAATGCCATGCCCCGCAGCTCTTCACTGAGCAGGCGCGACAGGTAAGTTAATTTTCGCGCTCCGATCATTAAAGCTCGCCGCCCCAAACCGTCAGCCGCATTTGGTTCGTGGGAAGTTTAAGAAGCAACGTGCGCTCGATATGATAGTTCGACAACCCAACCAAGCAGGCTTCTCTTTAATGGAGCTGGTCATCGTCTGCGCCATCATTGGCGTGGTCGCGGCAATCGCTCTGGCCTCCTTTGCTAACCGAGACGAAGGCGCACGGCTCGCCCAGGATGTGGCCAGCCGTATCCGCGCCCGGCGCGCCGCCGCCATCCGGCTAAACGCACTCGTCCAACCGACCCTGCTGGAAAACTATAAACAACCACCCATCTCTATTGATTTCATAAATGCAACTACGACTGCTTCCTTAGTCACAGAAGGGACCGCCCCGACAACTTTCACCGCCCCCGGCAGCCTCGGATCAACCGGAACGTGGAACTACGTTTATCAGGGCAATGCCCTAACCCTTCCCGCCGGTTGGCGCGTGGCCACTTCCAGTTCAAGCCTCTCGCCAATCCCCGTTATCTCACTTGGTACACCAACAACCGTTTTCAACTTTACCGGCGACGGTCGCTTGGACGCCTCATCACTCCCAGCCACGCCGGCCAATACGAACCCTAATCAGGAAAGCCAGTTTCCAGCCATCTACCTGACTAACGGCCGCACCGCGCGCGCCGTAGCCGTGCACCCTTCGGGACTTACGGAAATATGGCAATACGATGAATCAGCCGGAACCTGGCGCGGATTCAGCAATCGCACAGCAGTCGCGCCGTAACAATTATTGTAAAGAGTAAAGGACAGATGAACAGGCCATCACTACAACGCGGATTTAGCTTGATCGAACTACTCGTCGCTATGGCGATTACCGTAGTCGCGATCGCCGCCGCCGTCCTTCTAATTACCAAGTTCGCTCGCACCGCCGGCGCCTACGGCGAGGTCTCTACCCTCGAGGAACAAAGAGGCAGCGCCGACACCCTCCTCCGCTCTGACTTCGACGGCGCAGGCTATAACCTCACTCGGCCTTCGGCCCCAGACGCAGGTAATCAAGCCATCCAATTCTTGCCAGCCCCTGACTTCAATACAAGCACTCCCGGATCACTAACTAAGCTGACTAACAACGCGGCCTATGCCTATAGCACTAAGGCAATCTCTTCAGGCGTTAGTCTCTGGACGTGGACGCCGTCAGCACCAGTTTGTCTGAATTGTTGGACCTATGTTTTTGGCAACGATGGCAGCTTTATGGCCCTGGCCGTTTCTACTGACGGATCAGGCGGCTCCGCAATGGTTCTTTATGAGTCAGCCGTACCGGGCGGCTATGTCGCCACCAGCTGGTGCCAGGTATCCTGCGTCCCGCCACATATTGCCGGCGACACCTACCAGATCGGAATCGAAGCGCCCAATGGCCAACAGCAAAACCGGTTCGTTCGCTACTACCGCATTCGCAACGGCGTTCGCTCTATCCTCTACACCAGCACTTCGCCGGTCCCTTCCTATCCCCAATACATGCTTGCTTACCAAAGCAATTCGGGATCGGCAATTTATAACGTGTCGGTAATCGGCGCGCCGCTGGTCGACCGTACCAATAACCAAACTGAATTTGCCCACTTGCCGTTCGATAGCGGCACCCAATTAACCAGCCCCATTACCATTACCGGCGGCGGCAATACAGCCATCATCCTTTCCGGAGACAAAACCACCGATGCAGTTCCGGCCCTTACCGCCTTCTCATCTGCCAGCACCCAGATCGATCTGAAAACACCCGCCCGAGGCTCGTACGCAGTCGGCGACGCCGTGTTACTCGTCGACTACGGCAACGCAGATCCCAGCAATCCAGTAAGTCCGGCTTCCGCAGTTTGCCTCGTCACGGCGGCGTCAAACGTCGATAGCCAAACGACCCGGCTTACCCTTACCCGAGCCCGCCAGGCTAATCCGGCCTGGGGACGGCTTTGGTCGTCTGATACCGATCACGCCCACACCTTTCCGGCCAGCGAGACCTCAGTTATCAAACTCGCTCCTCCCGTAACCTATGCGCTTAGTACGGACTCTCGACTTGTTCGCGTTGAGGGCGCGCGCGTATCAACCGTCGCCTTTAATGTGCGACAGCTCAACTTCGCTCAAGCCTCTGGCAACACATTTAGCGCAAGCGCGGTTATCGCCGCTGAAGGAGTTGAAACCGCGAACGACAGCAGTAATGAAACGCGAAGCACGATCCAATTTGCGTCAACCCCTCGCGCAATGAACCTTGCCTCGAACCAGCAGAATTAACAGGAGCCTTATGAAGAAACCAAAACCAACCGTCCACCCGACCGGGCTTTGCATAGACGAGCGCAACGCTCAAATCATCATCGCCGACTACGCACCGGACGGCGGGTTCGATATCCACCGCGCCCTGCTTGATGAACCTCGCACGGTAAACATCACCTCCACAGATCTCCGCACGATTGTCGACAATGCCAATGCCCACACCCAGGCTACTCCAGCGCCGGTAAGCGCAAGTGATTCGGATGAAGCGATCATTACCAGCTTGATCGACCCGGCCCGCGACACCTCCGGCCTGATATCCAATTTCACCCGTACGCCTGACGGCCGCATACTTCTGACCCAAGCCGAAGAGCGTTCCGTAGCCAGGACCACGCGTGTCATCGAACAGTGGCTGACCATTCAACAACCTACCCATGTCGACGGGCTCCCACATCGCCTGCGCGTCGAAACCCGCACCCGCGCTATCGCCCGCGTCTGGCACCACACGTCACAGGCTCCGGAGTTCGAAACTGTCGCCTTCCTCGTCCTTAGCAACGACGACTACGCCGTAGGTCTTTGGTCTAAAGAAACCGGCCTTGTCTATGAAACAGAAGAGTCTTTTGAAGCCGGCGCTACCGCTCAAATTAAATGTAAGCACTCCCGCAATATGTTTGCCCGCTTGATCGCCGCCGGCACCATCGAGAATTTGCAGCTGCCCCCGGTCACTAAAGCAATCGTCTCTGCACCCGAAGATCTCCAGGACCAGCTGCTTGCAGTGCTTCGAAACAGTAACGACCAACCTAACGTCGAAGTCTCACCAATCGCCATCCATCTTAACGACGGCAACACGACCCCTCTCGATCAGCCGGCCGCACTCGCTATCGGCGCGCTGCTCGACGACCCGGAACTTCCGCCCTGCGATCTAAATATCACTCTCCACGAACAGCTCGAGGTAATCAAAGAACGATCGGAAGAACAACAACGCGCCACCTCGCAAGCTAAATCAATGTACGCCGTGCTTGCTGTGTTGATACCGCTCGTCGCCGTGCTGGCCGTGATGATCGCGTCCTATGTCGATCGCGCTGTCGAACGTAATCGCCTCCAATCACGGCTTGACAGAGAAACCGCCATCGCTCAGAACCTCGCCAAAGAGAACGCCGATTACGAATCTTCCAAAGCAAGCTTCGCCACCTTTCAAAACCTTCTCGATAACCTGATCGGATTGCGCCAACGCCAGCCCGCTTCTTTCCAACTGCTGCGCGACCTCGATCAACGCTGGCCCCGTGACAACTCCTGGCTGGTTTCGGAAATGAACGTCAAGGGAGGCAACGTCGAAATTAAAGGTAAGACCCGCAACGAACAGGCCATCACTTCCTTCGCTAAATCACTCGAATTCAGCGATGGCCTCTTCACCAATATTCTCACTAAGAACAATCTCCAGGGCGCTACGTCAAACCCGTCCGCGCCTTCGACCGCGACCCCTACCTCAACCTCCAACGTAGTCGAATTCACCGTCAGCGCTACGTACACGCCACTCGCTTCCTCAGGGAAGCAGTTGGCCCCAAGTAGCTCTCAATCACCAGCGCCAGCTGCGCTACCTGCGCCTCCAGCAATCCCGCTGATTACGCCGACGCCGCTCCCGTCTCCTAATTCAATGCTTCGCAATGCCGCGACGCCCCTTAACGGAGTAAACCAATGACGACACTTGCTTCCAAGACCGCGCGCGCCAAACGCCGCCAATCAACTTTCGGCCGGTTACAGAATGCCGCCCTGAAGGCCGGCCCGGTAACTCTCTTTTTAATTTCTACAATTGTCTCGGTCGCCATCGCGGTGTTCGTCCAATACATGAACATGTCTCCGCAGAATGCCTACAACGACTCGCTCCGCGAACAGTTGCAGCAGAAACGACAACAGAACGCGATCGCGCGGCTCGTGCAACAGACCAAGCCACAGTTCCTTCAGGAGTTTCGCCGCGTCATCAATAACTTCACTACCGCGCGTGAATTGCTTCCCAGCGAAGCCGAAATTTCCAACGTCCTTGAGTCCATCCAGCAGATGGCCCACTCAAACAGCGTACGCGTCACCATGTTTGACGCCAGTAAACCCGGAGCAAAATCAACGAACCCGGCAGCCACGCAAGCTCCTGCACCAGGTTCGAATCCGACACCTGCGCAAGTGACTCTTAACGAGCGCGTAATCCCTGCTCAGATTCAGGGCTCGCATGCCAACGTCGTTCGTTTCCTCAATGCCATTTCACGCTTTCAACGCATCATCTATGTTCGTGAATTCTCAATCACCAGCCTCGAAAGTGAAGAGACCGTAAATCTCACGCTCGTTACCTACGACGCTCCAACCTCCGGGATCCTCCCGCCCATTCCATCAGAACTCCGGGACGAATTTCAGTCTCAGGGAAAAACTGCCCAGCTCACCAAGTAGATCAAGACCATAAGGACAAAATCATGAAACTCAATCAATCCACTCCAATCAGCCGAGTCAAAGTTGCCCTGGCTCTCATTGCCGCCTTTGCCGTCGCCGCCACAGTTACCTTTGGCGCGCGTCGCGTCCTGGGACGTTCACTCGACACCCAACCTTCGGACGCTGCCCTGAAAGATGCGCGAGAGGCATCGGTCGCAGCGATACCACGGCTGCCAAAGGACACGGAAGAAAAATTGGCCGCCGCTCTCTACCCGGAATTGCCGCCGCTCACTTCGGTGACAGATCCGTTTGTCGATCGCGCCGGGCTTAATCACCCTGCCTCAAACGTAAAAGCGTCTTATGCCGGTCTCAGCAATACAGCCGGTCCGGTAGTCCCTGCACTTCCCGATCGCAATGCGCGCCTCTCTCAATGGCAACAGTCGCTACGTGCAGCCGTGAAAGCCGGAGTTGCGTTGCCGCCTATGACCTCTGCTTATCTCATATCGGAACTCGCTCCTACCGGTAAGTTCGATATGGGAGGACGCGAAGGTGTGTGGCTCTACCTCGAATCAGAACGAAGAACGATCGCCGCCAATGTCGGCACCAAGTTCTATGACGGGATGCTCGTCGGCGTTGACCCGGAAGGCGCGCAATTCCGCACCGCGCTCGGACATACCAAGCTCGTTCCGTGGATCAGCAAGAAAGACTTCTCCAACGGTATGCCGCCAGCCGTCGATAACAATCCTTCGCAACAGCCGATCATTAGGCCGGCGAAACCTGTCTCGCAATACACGGCGCCGAAAACAATACCGCAAGCGGCGCCCCAGGCTCAGACAGAGGGCGACTATGCCGATCTGCAGCAAGCCGTCCGCGATCGCTATACGCAACCTGCACCCGCGCCGCGAACTCGCGTCGCTTCCCCAAAATCACAGCCGCAGGTTAGTCCGGTATCAAGTACGAAAGATGCGAAGCCCACTGAAACGCAACTTCCTGTCTCAGCAGATCAGGAAATTCTCGAAGATAAAACTTTAACTCCAGAGTCGCGCGATCTACGACTCAATCACGTCGCCGCATTCAAGGCCGAACCACAAGCCACGGCCGTAGCCTTCCCAACGCCGTCACCCGCTCCCTCGCCTACCGCTTCACGAGCAAGCTCTCCAACTCCAACCCCTGAGAAGGTTCCGTCTCAAGCTGTAGTAGCGAAGGCCGCTTCCACGCCGGCTCCGGCCGCGAACACCGCAGCTCCGAAACTCTCCGAACAGCGCAATCCGATCTGCGATCCGAACTATAGAGGCGAACGAATCTCCACCATCAGCGAATCCGATCAGCCGATGGCCCTTCTTACCCTCGTCAAGCATTGGAACGAGACCTATGGCGCGAACATTGTCCTTGACTATGACATTCAGGAAACGCCGGTACGCCTTAGCGTTACCGATACACCGTGGACTTCAGTCCTCCGCACCATCCTGGATCTGAATGACCTCGATACTGTCTGTCTCGATGGCGGTCTCGTCCAAATCGCAAAGCGCGCCAAGATTGCCCAGATAAGCGACCAGCGGCGTAAGAGCGCTCCTATCGTCCGCGAAGTTTTCAAACTCCGTTATCTGCAATCAAGCGCAGGCGGCAGAACTACGCTCGCCGGCCAGACAGAAGCCACCAACGGCGCCACTATCCAAACTCTCGAAAGCACCATTCGCGACATTCTCAAAGCAGGCGGAGATGCTCGTGGGGATGCCCGACAGGTTCCGGGACGAAGCGAACTAATCGTCGCCGCCACTCAACAGCAGATGGATGAGATCCGAGACATCATCGCGCGCGTCGATCGCCCAAGCTACCAGGTGAGAATCTCTGCACTCATGTACACCACCAATGAAAGCCGTCTCAGGGATGTTGGCTCTCAGTTGGCCCTGGTACTCGCCAACGGAGCGAATACCAACATCATCGGCGGCACGACCCTGCCCAATGTAAGCACCGGGACCGGCTCAGGCTCGGGCACGTCCAACGGCCAGGGCGTCGCCGGCATTAACCCGGGAGGCATTCCAGGTTTGGCCACCGGCATGCGCCAGCCCTCTAACGCACTCGGAGCTACCACGCCGCTGGCTACCTTCGGAGCCTCCACCCTGCTTGGCACGGCCCAGATCTCTTATCAACTGACTCTGGCGCAGCAAAGGGGAGCTATCAATATTCAATCCCGGCCATTCGGGATCGTTTCTGATGGCGATACGTTCGACCTGATTTCCGGCACCCAAATCCCGGTAATCACCAGCACGATCGCCGGCGGCGCGGCTCTGCCGACAGGCGGCGTGCAGGTCTTAGAAGCCTCGCGCATTGCCCGCATCAAGCCACAGGTAGCAGAGGACGAGCACGGCCGCCCAAGCTTCATCACTCTGAACATCCAACTCGAAAACAACAGCGTCGACACCAGCCTCGGGACTTTCAATGGTGTACCCGGAATCAACCGCCAGTCTCTGCAAACCGTACTGCGTCTGAAAGACGGCGAGACGGTCATTATCGGAGGCCTCGCGGCAGACCAGGTGTCCAACTCGCAGAGTAAAGTTCCCGGACTCGGCGACATTCCGGCCGTGGGGAATTTTTTCAAGCGAAAACAGAAGCAGGAGAATCGCGACCGGCTGTACTTCGCTATCACCGTAGAAGTAATTCCGCAGGACGCCGCCATGCCTAACTTCCCGGCACCAGCGGACGCCACCACTTCACAGCCGGAACCACCGAAACCGCAGAAACCGAGCCCTTTCAAATCGAACAACTGAGAGGAACCTCGAATGCAGCTGCTAATGCACCAGGCAGGTTTCTCAAATCTTATGCTGACGCCCGAGGCCATCGACTCAATCTTCGACGACGACAACTATGTCGAAGTCGACGCTCTCTGGCTGCAAGCCGCTAAAGAGAAAACCGAGCCACAAACTTCTGAACCCAATCAGTCACACGACGACGATAGGACTCAGCATGAACCGCGCACCATTCACAACCAATCCGCTTGAAGGCCAACCAGACAGCACGCAAGCCCAGCTGTTCGAATCCGACAGCGAGCACGCCCCGCCGTTTGAAAACGCCTCCAAAGCTGAAATATCTGACGACGTAGAAATCGCAATCGATCAGCTTACGATCGTTCGCGAGGTCTATGACGATGATGTGCTCCGGGAACTTGCTCCTCTCCTCCCCTTCGATGTAGCCAGAGACAATCAATCGGTCCTACTTGAAAAACAGAAGGACGGATCGTTCTTTGTCGGCATGTGCTTCCCGCAGGATTACGTCAATCAACGTGCGGTTGCGCGTGCCCTCAACATCTCAGTTGCATCGGTGCATCCGCGCTTTCTTAACCAAACGCGCTTTTTCAAACTTCTCGAAGTTGCCTACAACCAAAGCATCGCCTACCCGGAGACGCCGCACGATCACTCTACAGGCGATTCCCAAGACCAGGAATCGGTTAACTGGACGAAGTTTGAGTCCGACGCTGAGACTCAACTTGCCAGAGAGACTTCTGAACCCGAACTGGAAATAGGCACCGGCACAGGCCTCAGGGCAAGTGCGGAACAAATCATTTTATCTGCAATAGCCCAACGGGCAAGCGATATCCACCTGGTACCGCAGTCTAGGCACGGCTGCATTAAATTCCGTGTCGACGGCGACCTCTACGAAGCCGTTAGCAAGATACCGCCAGCTCGAATGGAGAATCTTGCTAACGCCTTTTGCGATATGGCAGGGGTCAACGGCTATGAAGTAACGCAACACGAGGTTGCGAGAGAAATAATCATCAAGCTAAGGACCCGCTCAGGCCACATTGACCGACGCACCCTCCGCTTTCAAGGGACGCCCGGCCAACACGGCCGCATAATTGTCATCCGCATCCAAACTTCTGAATTTCGGGACTTCGACCAGATCGGTATCGAACCGAATCAGATTGCGGAATTTGATAACGCGCTTCATCACACAAAGGGCCTCATCCTCGTGACCGGTCCTACCGGTTCCGGAAAGTCAAACACGCTTGAGGCGATGCTGCGAAAACTCGAACAAATGCATCAAGGACGAAAAAACGTCATTCAACTCGGGAACCCGGTCGAATTTCCAAAAGATGGCAGAGAACAAATTCCCTTGAAGGAAGATGACGATTGGGAGCGAGCGTTCAAGGCCAGCTTGCGAATGGACCCCAACATTGTAACCCCGGGAGAATTTCGCTCTGCAGCCGAAGCGGCAGTCGTCTTCAACATGGCATCGACGGGCCATCTCACCTTAACCACCGTCCACACCAATAATGTAGCCCAGACATTTTCTCGCCTCGACTCTCTCGGAATCGACCGAGACAGACAATCAGCATTTTTGAAACTAATCGTCTCGCAGGAACTCGTTCCGTTATTGTGCCCCCACTGCAAAACCCCGGATCCTCGAGGCCAACAAATCGCCGAACACTTAATCGACGTGGTGTTCCCTAATCGTCACGACCTCAAAGATGCAATATCTCAAATGGATGAGTTGCCCTTCTTTCACAGGGTCGGCTGCGCCCGCTGCAATAATAAAGGCATCAAGCTGCGCACGTGCATTGCCGAAGCGATGACCATTACACCTGATATTAGCCGCATGCTCCGCAACAACGCAGACGGCGAAGACATCGTCGATCATGCAGTGCGCCAGCACGGCATGGTTACACTCGCCGAGGCGGCGGCGCGAAAACTCTGCAGCGGCACGGTTGCCTACGAGGATGTCTTCTCCCTGCTGATCTCTCCCCACAACGCCGCGCCGGAAACACAAACATATTCCTGGAAACCTTCCAAACAACCAACGAGCACACCAGCTCCGGAACCTGAGGACCCCAACAATGAATATATTGAGGCAGATATCGAATACACAGAACCTGAAACGTCGCGCGCAGCTGCCTAAACAGTTGGGCTTCACACTCGTCGAACTAATGCTTGTGTGCGCCATCATTGCCGTTATTGCAGCGATTGCTATCCCTTCGCTCATCGCGTCACGTCGCGCCGGATACGAAAATACCGCCAAGCAGAAATTGGCCGCTATTGGCCAACAACAAACTGCGTTTCGCACGCTGCTTCGCAAAGGGCGCTACAGCACCATAGCGGAACTGCAAACCATGATCTCCGGCGGCTCCGCGCTGCTTACTTCCGCGGATGTAACCGTCACCGGGTGGACCTTCTCCGATGAAGGCTCCAGCACCGCCACCACCTTTGGAGAGAAAGTTGTCCCCACTACCGATAATCCGGCCGCGTACAGCTTCTACATTTCCGAGGATCAGACGCTTCGCCGCTGCGCCCGTACCGGCCCATGGACGAAGACCGATTGCACCATGCAACAACAGTAATACCGAGAAAACCTCCAATGCTTAAGGACGAACCAAAACAACCAGTACCCACGTCTTTTGAAGACGAGCAGGACTTGATGGCATTCCTTCCTGACGATGAGATACCCACCGAGGAGGAAATAGCATTCACGATTCTCCGTCATATTTACCATGCAAACCCACAACTCTTCGACGACGAAACCAAGCCAAGCAACGAAACCTGCGACCGAGTATCAGTGTCCTATAAGGACCTCACGCTCATTCGAAGAATCGTCGAACTCTGCAACACGTACGACAGTTGGTCCGCTGGAGATCTTCTTGACACAGTCTCAGAAGACGACATGCGACAAATTGCGCGTGAAGTTGGCGAACAGAAGGCATTAAGACGAACACGGGCCGTTAATCAGTTCAATCACTGACAAGTACCCGCAAAAACCAAAACCTTTTCCACGAGAAAGAGAGCAACAAGACAAGCTATGTCAGCCGCACAAGAACTCATCACGCCAAGCGTAGCCAGTGACACAGAACAGATCCGCTTCGAATATGAAGGGACCGATATTTTTGGCAACCAGAAGCGCATGTATGTTTACGCGCTTGACGAATCACAAGCGGAAGCAAAACTGGTCAGCGCAAAAATAGACGTGGAGACAATCACCGCCCGCCCACCTCGTCTCAGACGTCGGAGGCGAACGCTCTCTCGTGATGAACTCGGAACGTTTGCGATCCAGCTCGCCGAACGCACCGAGAGCGAATCGATCCCCCAGGCTATCTTCGAATTAAGCCGCGTCACTAATAACCCGCTCCTGCGGGAGTCGCTCATAGATGTTTACAAACTTATCAAGACCGAGGCCGTTAACATCCATGAAGCTTTCGAATCGCGGTCCGATGTTTTTCCCGAAGCCTTCCGTCACATCATTCGTGTCGGGACCGTAAAAGGTAATCCCTCTGACATGCTCAGAAAGTACGGCAACAGACAGATCCTTACAGCCTCGAATATCTCGAAGATTAAAGGCGCCCTCATCTACCCAGGAGTAGTCCTCTCACTCGCCACTTGTATTGTGATAGTCCTTGCGTACTGGATTCTGCCTGCTATGAGCGCTATGTATACCGCACTGCTCTCGCAGTCGAAGGGGAGCAAACTTCCATTACTTACAAGAGCACTGCTTGGCTTCAGTGATTTCCTGGTTAGTCCTCTCGGCGTGGCCACGCTTGTCGGAGCCGTGGTCGTTATAGTCTTAGTCGTCAGATGGCTGCGAACCCACAATGGCAAAGATTGGTTTCAACGACACAGCATTCGCTGGCCGCTGATTGGACCACTGCTGCGTCAGTTCAATGCCGCACACGTCATCGACCTAATGTCTATCCTCGCGCCAATGTTGCCGGCTCCAGAATTTCTGCTGGAGGCTGCCGCTGCCTCACTCAACGTGGTCTACCGCGAGACGCTCTTAGCCATCCGCGAATCACAACGCGACGGCGCGTTGGATCTAACCACCGCAGTCGCACCCTACTCGTATATATTTGGCGATGACTTTCAAACCAGCGTGGCGACCGGCGAGCAAACCGCCCATCTCTCAGAACAACTACAAAACAACGCGAGGCTTTTAGACCGAAGAGTTGAGGAACAAACGGCCAAACTCTCTAAGCTTGTCGAACCACTTACGCTGGTCGTCGCCGGAGTCCTAATTGGACTCATCGTGATAGCCGCCTATTGGCCCCTATTTCAAATTGTGGGCGACATGAGTAATTCCACGCACTAGAAGAATTTTTTTTGAGAGGTGGAATTAAAGTTTGTAAAGGGAGAATTAAACTCGTGAACTCAATAAAGCACGAATCGCAAATGATCTTCAAAACCCACCGTATCTACGATCGAGTTTCCAACTTTAATTCGGCAGGAGGAACAAGACGATGAGAATGAAAAGCGGAATTGAAATACCTAACTCTTATGCGAAGACCTGGCTCGCCATCATGAACGGGGACCCAGGAGAGATCGAAGACGCCGAGCAACTCGTAACTTTGCGCCTGCGCCTGGATCCTACCGACCCGGAAGGCGTTCTTAGCTGGACCTTACTCGAGCTTTTGTACGGCAGGGCAGACAATGCCAACAAACGCGTAGCGCCGCTGGTCAAAGATTTTCCCGCGAACCCTTACTATTCGATGGCCGCAACCGAGATTATCTTCCAAAGGGACCATCTCTCGGATGAACAAGCAATCAATCTCCTCCGAGACATCGTGCGACTCGCCAACGACTCTCCAGACGTTTTAGCTAAGCTTGGTTGCATGGCAGCGCTGCGCGGTTTTTGGTCTTTTAGCATTCCGCTGTTCGTCGAGGCGCTCCGAGGTCGCGAGAAAAACAAAGACGGAGCTGAAGAAGATTTGATCCTTCTCTGGAAAAGAAATGCATCTTCTCTTAATCAGCTACTCGAAAGTTTGCCGTCCATGGATCAGCGCGGACTGCGACCCTACGACTTCGACGACCTGCCAATCGAAACGGTCGCACGCGCATTTTACGTTCTCTTCACCGCCAACCTCGCCGGCATCGATGAAGCTTGGCCTCCTTGTATGCGTATAGCCTCGTATCGTCACGAGCTACAAGACGCATGGAACCAAAAGAGAATTCCTGCTTTTCTAGCAACTCATTGCTCAAACTGGCTCATTTATCAAGCGGCAGGCAGCAACGTCCTAACAACCCCGTTTGATCTAAACTAATAGCCAATCCTCCCGTCGAGGGATTTCTAATATCCCACTCAAGACCTTGGAACAACGCGCGACGGGAAAGATCAAATCCCTCCAAAGATTTCTAAGTCATCGAGTGGGCGCGGTCAAATTCGCATCTTCCGGAACCCGTAACCGATAAACAAATCTGGCGCCGAGGAACAACGGGACGCTAGCGAAAAGTTTATGACCCAATGTCAGAATCGTTAACACTTGACTAGCGCATTAGTAGACTCAGCCCTAAAGAAACGAAGCGATATGCCAGACTCGCCGGAATACCCAACAATATCGAATTATTCGCCACCTCGCCGCGTGCGATCGCACCGACATTCGACCCGATATTCCACGATCAAACGGATCGCCGACGACGCGCTAAACGGTAAACGGATATCCGCAATGGCTGTCTAAAGGCGTGGAACGCCGCTTGCCAAACTACCATCCGCGTTTCGAATAAACGCCTCCCATGACTGCTCCCAAACATGCCAGGAGAATTCTCAGGGAGAACAAAGTGCCGATGAAATCCAGCTACCCAAATCCCTTCGATCGTTTTCACCGCCAACGCGGTATGAGCCTGGTCGAATCTGTAATAGGACTTTTAGTCCTAACGATCGTCTTTCTCTCCGGCGCCCAACTGCTGCGAGTCCACGTCCTGCACTTGGCTCTATCAGAACGAGCGCGCATTGCCGAGACCAAAGGAAACGACACCCTCAGTTCCCTGGCGGCGTTTAATCAATCCTCACTCCCGGACATTAATCCGATAAACGGCAAGAGTTCGACGGACAGCATCGCCGACGGCGAATCACTCTCTATCAACGTAAACACTTGTGTCACTTCCTACAGCTGCGATCGGGTTGTCAAGATTCCGCAAACATTTGGCGGAACCGGCTCCGACTACGTGGCATACGACTGGAACCAAACCGTACCAACCAACGGAACAGTTGCTTATTACAGAGCGTGGCGCGTGACCACTCTTGATGCTCTCCGGCATCTGCGACGAATTACAGTCGTCGTCCTTCCGGCCGATCAAGGTAATAACCCTGGCGATTCCGTGACCCCATTAGCACTGCGCATCTCGGACGTAGTGCAACGACAGTAAACCTATAAGCAAAGGACGCCGCGATGACTTCAAATTCCCTGCAATCCAAAAACTCGCCGCACGACGCCACACCCAGGGTCCTCATCGTTGACGATGATCCGCACGTTCTCAATGTGGTCGCACTCGCGCTCGCGCAGAAAGACTGTGAATGCACCAAGACATCATCCGCTGTGCAAGCCCTTACCGTTTTGCGCAACGCACCAAAGTCATTCGATTTAATGATCATTGATGTGCGGCTGCCAGGTATGAACGGGTTCGACATTACTCGACGCGCTCTTGAGCTTAATCCCGATCTCACGGTGCTTACCATGAGCGCATTGACCGAATTGCAAACCCCGGTCGAAGCCATCCGCGCCGGCACCGCCGACTACCTACAGAAGCCCTTCCACGTTCCCGACCTCCTTGCATGCGTCGACCGTTTACTCAGTAAGCGTCATGCGGCTTTTGAACGGAAGCGAACCGAAGCCCAGATCGAAAACTGGGATTCCGCGGCACGCGCCCTATCACTTTCACTCAATGCCCGAGATAAAGAAACCGAAGGACACGCCGAACGCGTGCTGGGGTACAGCATCAGGCTAGGCCGCGAAGTGGGACTTTCAAACGACCAGATGATCGCACTCGAGTTCGGCGCCCGCCTTCACGATGTGGGCAAGATTGCTGTTCCGGATAACGTCCTCAAGAAGCCCGGAGACCTTAACGACGAAGAGTGGCTGATCATGGAAAAGCATCCGACCATCGGACAGCAGATGGTTCTTAGCATGAATCTGCCGGCAGACGCGGCCACGATCGTCGCACAACATCATGAGCGCTGGGACGGGAGTGGATATCCACTCAAGCTTCGTGGCGAACAGATCCATATCGGCACCCGAGTGTTCTCTGTCGTCGACGCCTTCGACGCCATCACGTCCGATCGCTGCTACCGCAGGGCCCAAACCTACGAGGCCGCCCTCGCCGAACTTCGCAAGTACGCCGGCATTCAATTCGATCCCGACGTGGTAAAGGCCTTCGCCTCGGTCGATCCCGCCGTCTGGCTTGAGATCCGTTCTCGCTGCCCCGCCGACGCCTTTCCCGAAGCGTCCGTCGCCTAAGCTAAAGGGTTTTTTATGCAAACACTGATTACCGACTACATCACCCCCGCGCCAAAACTATCTGAGCTGCTCAAACTGCAGATTCAGCTAGGCGGTTCAGATCTGCACCTCATTACCCATAACCAACCGCGAGTCCGCATCAACGGCAACCTTGACCCCCTCGAAGACTATGAGCCGCTCACGCCTGAAGACACCAGGGAGTATGCCGACAGCATTCTTAACGACACCCAAGCGGAAGTACTCAAAACACAATTGCAGGTAGACTTTTCGATCTCAATGCCGGGGCTCGCGCGCTTTCGCGTGAACATTTGCGATCAGCGTGGCGGCCTCGGCCTCGTCTTTCGCGCCATCCCTTACGAGATTATGCCTTTCGACAAACTCGGCATCCCCCAAGTCATGGTTGAACTCTGCAGTCGCGCGCACGGCCTCGTCCTGGTCACTGGTCCGACCGGCTCAGGCAAGTCAACCACATGCGCAGCTTTCATCGACAAGATAAATCGCGAACGCGCTGTCAAGATTCTTACCCTCGAGGACCCGGTTGAATACCTCCACTCATCAAAAAGAGCGCTCGTGACCCAGCGCGAGGTTTTCAAAAATACCCTTAGCTTCGAAAGCGGCTCGAAAAACCTGGTCCGCGAGGACCCCGATACAGTTCTCATAGGTGAACTGCGGGATCTCTCCACAATCGAAGAAGCCCTGCACACCGCCGAGAAGGGCCACCTCACCTTCGCTACGCTACACACTAATACCGCAGCCTCGACAATTACTCGCATCATCGACGTCTTCCCCGCCATGCAGCAGGCGCAGATTCGTACCCAACTCGCCGAAGTGCTTGTCGGCGTCCTCTCTCAGCAACTAATCCCAACCAAAGATCGGAAAGGGCGAGTCATGGCGCTCGAAGCCCTGATTCCCACCAATGCCATTAAGAACCTCATCCGCGAAGACAAGGTCCATCAAATCAAAGCCGCCATGGCTACCGGACAGGACAAGCACCAGATGGTGACGATGAACCAATCGCTTGCCAGGCTGATCGCCGAAGGCACCGTTTCCTTCGACGACGCCGCGCTCCGATCTCCCGACCTTCCGGAGCTAAGAGATCGTCTCGGAACCCTGAAATCAACGGAGCACACCAGACTCGCCCCGGCTCGATTACGAGCCAGCTAAGACCCCGGCAGTGAAAAACGACTTTAAGGATCCTTTAGCCATAAACGCACAGCCCGAAGAGAGACAAAAATGCGAAACCGCAAGGAACCAACAGCCAGCACCACCGTCACTGCGAAGCGACGTAAGAACGAACAGGGCTCTACCCTCTTAGTCGCTTTAATGTGCATGCTCGCGCTCTTCGCGATCACTTTGGCTGCCACTTCGATCAGAGTAAGAAATGCCAAGGACATCGAAGACAAGAACGCTCAGGCAGTGCAATATTGGCAAGCTCGTTCTGCCGCGGCGAATATTCAGGCCTCCCTGATAGTAGATGTGCCACAGGCCTTCGACGCGGATCTTCAACGTGCACAGTTAGCTGCAAATGGATATCCACTTCCCGCTTTCGACCAGCCGAATATCGCTGCCCAACACAGTATTCCAGTATTGAATGCCGACGGCTCTATCTCCGAAACGCCGGCCAGACAATGCACGAGCCTGCTTGGCAATCTAGACACCTGGGCACAGCGCAAAACTTCCATCCCCGAAAGCTACGCCGCAGCGAAAGGATTCGGCTCTGACAAAGCGCGAGTGGCCGTGCTACGAGAATATCAACGACAACAGCTTGTAGGTGTGGGAGGCAGCGAGCCTGCATACGTCCTGCAATACCTGATTGATGCGGCCGTAGGCGATAACGGAAATGCGCGCGGCCGCGTCCGTCCTTCAGGCACTATTCTTCTCGGCCCTTCCCAGCCGGCATGCAACACTACGGTTGCTTTAACTGCCACCCCGAACACCATCAATCTCGGCAGCTCTACCACTCTCGCGGTCACTTACACGAACGCGAACCACGTTTGGATCACGGACCAGACCGGCGCGGTCGTTCCCGGAACCGATGCGCCCGGACTCGTAGAAACGAACTCTCCCCAGACAGTTTCCTTCACAGTTTCCCCGACCGACGACACCAGTTACCGAGCCCTGGGCCAGGGCGCCAGCGGTTGCCAGGCAATCTCTGCCTTCGTCACAGTTTCAGTGACCTATCCGCCGCCCCTCCTCCTCTCATTCACCGCGAACCCTACATGCATTAATCGCGGCGAGAGCACGACCCTGAGCTTCCAGGCGCAATACGCGACCTCGATCACGATTACTGGAGGAGGCGTTAGTCAGACGTTCCCTGGTAACTCCGGAGCCGCGATCGCTTCCGGTTCGCTCACCGTGAGCCCAACCGTCGATACGACCTACACCGTTACTGCTACCGGCAGAGGAGGCACCGTCTCGCAAAATGTCTCGGTCACAGTTAAGCAGCCTCTAACTATCGATCAGTTTTCCGCGGACAACAGCTGTCTGGTCTCGCCGGCCAATACAGTAAATCTCACCTGGGCCGCTTCGAACGCTGAAACGGTTACCATTACCGACAACTCGACCGAAATAGTGACTGGCGTAAGCCCCTCAGGGGGAACGCGCAGCTTCCCGGTAAATAGTCCAACCACCTTTACGCTCACCGCATCAAGAACGGGCTGCAACGGCCCTGACTATGCAACCCGCGATATCAGCGTCAATACCACTGCGATTCCGACCGCCAGCTTTTCGGCGAATCCAAGTACCCTCACGCTCGGTAGCGGCACGGTCCTTCAATGGAACACAACTAATACGACTTCGGTAACGATCAGCGCCTCGCCCGCAGCAGGCTCCGGAGTGCCGACTCCGCAAACGGTTACGCCAACGGGAACTCTTACTATTCAACCTACAGCCGTGAACACGAGCCCTGGCTATACCTATACGCTCACGGCCACGAACTCCGCTTGTAGTACCCAAACTGTTACGCGCGCAACTACCGTGTTTGTAACTTCCGCGCCGGCTCCCCCGCCCTGTCCAAACGTGACCTCGTTCGACGGCGACGCTTGCGTCATGGCTGGCAGTAGCGGCGCACTAAGATGGAACGTTGCCAACTCCGACTTCATTAACATCACCGGTCCAGGAGTAAATCAGACCTTCTCCGGCAATCCTGTAGGCAGCGGATCGATGGTCGTCACCCCAGCTGCCGACGCCATGTATACCTTGACCGCCTGGCGTAACCAGCCGACAGGCGCGACCCCTCCAACCTCTGGCCTGATCGCCTATTGGAACTTTGATGAAGGCACCGGCACCAGCGCGAACGATAGTTCGGGAAATAACCACACTGCGTTTCTCTACAACGGCACGAGCTGGACCTCCGGGAAAGTTGGACCATCCGCCGTTAATTTCGACGGCGCCAATAACCTCGTCGGCATGAACATCGATGACATGAACCTCACTAATACTTTCAGCTACTCGTTCTGGGCCAATCCCACAATGACGCATGAGATCGATGCCGAAAGCACCAGCGGCTACGGCGGGTTTAGCGGCGAACGCTACGTTCTGAGCCCTTCCTGGTACGAAGGCGGAGAGGTTGGCGCAGGTGCGTCAGTTGGAACTAACGGAGTGAGTCTCTACGAAAACGGGGATAGCGACATGGCTCCCGTACTTGTCTATAACGCACCAATTTCAGGCTGGACGCACATCACAGTCGTCTATCAAAACAAACAACCGAAACTCTACATCAACGGCACGTATGTCAGGACCGGGCTCACGAGTCGGCAAGGACTCGTCCACTTGACTCCTGATTACATCGGAGGCGGTTTCTACGGATACTACGGCGGCTCAGTTGATGATCTGCGCGTTTATAACCGCGCGTTAACTGACTCCGAGATTACTGCTGTTTCAGCTAACGCCGTTGCGCCGGCGAGCTGCACACCAGCGTCGCCCCCCTACCCCACAACCGCAGCCTTCACGGTCCATGTTGGTCAACGGCCTTCCGTGACAAACCTATTAGCTTCCCCCTCCTCGATTGACGCCGGGCAGACGTCCACGCTGACATGGAATAACGCCGGCAATTTCACAACGACGAGGATTATCGGCAGCGGTGGGGATGCAAACACCTATACCGTGCCAGCCGCGCAAGGCTCTCTCTCAGTACGTCCGCCCTCAACTTCAACCTACACCGTTGTGGTCACCAATAACGATTGCGCTGCACAATCAGCAAGTCAATCAACAACCGTTAGTGTATCTCCGTGCCCCTCCATCACCGTGCCTTTTAGCGGGTCGCCGGGAACGATCATGCAAGGCGGTAGCAGCACTCTCCAGTGGGGAATCGCAAACGCTTCGCAGGTGCTTCTCAACGGCAGTCCTGTAGCCGCATCCGGAAATCTAACGGTCTCTCCACCTCCGGGCGCAAACACGTACAGACTAACCGCCCTAAGCGCGCACGGTTCCTGCAACTTCGATCAATTCGTCACCGTTAACGTCACGGCCTGCCCCACGCCAACAGTAAATTCTTTCGGCTCGTCTCCGAGCTCAGTCGTCAACGGCGGAAATCAAATGGTCCGGCTGTCATGGAATGTTACTGACAGCTCCGGAACTGGAGTCACGGTTACAGTCAACGGAGTCGGCACGTTCGGAGCCAGCGGCTTTGTCGATATCACACAGCCACAGAGCACCACTACTTATCATCTCACCGCCAGGAATGACTGCGGAAATCAAAGCACGGCCCAAACAATTGTGACGGTCACATCGTGTCCGTCCCCACAAATAAATTCCTTCAGCGCCAGCCCGAGCAGTGTCTTTATCGGCGGCAGCGCCTCTGTCCGCCTGTCGTGGTCCGTAAGCGATCCGTCCGGCACAGGTCTCAACCTTTCAATTCCCGGAGTCGGGACCTTCGCCAGCCCGACCGGCTTTGTTGATATCGCTCAACCACAATCGACAACCACGTACACATTGAACACGAACGTAGGTTGTGGATCGACGGCATCAGCGCAAACAACCGTGACGGCGTCAACTTGTCCGGCACCAAACGTAAATAGTTTCACTGCATCGCCCTCCGCGGTAACGATCGGCGGAGGCCAGACCGTTCGTCTTTCCTGGAGTGTCAGCGACAGTTCCGGAACCGGTGTAACGGTCACGATCGCAGGAATAGGGACGTACGGCGCCAGCGGCTTTGCCGATATTCCACAACCTCGATCAACGACCACCTACACCCTTACAGCCACCGTGGGCTGTGGCGCCCAGGCGACCGCGCAGACGACCGTCACCGCCTCAGCTTGCCCAGCACCGACGATCAATTCTTTTACCTCGACGCCGTCAGCGGTAACGATCGGCGGCAGCCAATCCGTCCGGCTCGCCTGGACAACAACCGATAACTCCGGAACCGGCACGAGCGTCACCGTCCAGGGGATCGGCACGTTTCCCGCCAACGGTTTCACCGATATCCCGCAGCCACAATCGACTACCACGTACAACCTCACGGCGACCGCGGGATGCGGAGCTACCTCAACTGCTCAAACCACAGTCACGGCAACTTCCTGTTTAGCACCTGGCATTAGCGCCTTCAGCGCGAGCCCAAGCGTCGTAACTATCGGGGGATCACAAACAGTGCGCCTGTCATGGTCTACAACAGATCCGTCGGGAACTGGCGTTACTGTGTCGATCGCAGGAATAGGAACATTTCCGGGCACATCCGGATTTGTCGATATCGCCCAGCCACAAGCCACCACAACTTACAGCTTGACCGCAACGTCCGGCTGCGGCGCTTCATCTTCAGCACAGACAACTGTGGTCGCAAGTCCGCCATCAGCAACCACGGTCCATATCGACTTACCATTCTTCTCACCAACAAGTAGTGGGCCTCTTTTCCAAAATCCAAACCAAAATGTGGTTTCGAGATTTCCAGGTGACTACACAATCTCCGCTTCAGCTGGAGCTCCCGCCAGCGCAACAATCCAATTTGGAGCCTATTCTCCTGCCGTCCTCGGCAACACTTGCTATGGCACACAAAGCTTTGTCGGAGACGACGGGGTTCCCTGGCTCGTGGAATTCATCGCTTCAGATAACACCGTCATGGACGGCTTCACTTTTGAGAGAGCTGGCTACACCGGGTCGACATTAACATGGACGGGAAGCTCTCCATTACCTCAAGCCGCCACGTTGGTTCGAATAAGTACGACGTACTACACGAACCGCTACGCGATAGACAGATTTACCAACAACTGCGACCTAGTAATAGATCATTGGCACGGAGGGCCTTGGCAAGGTCTCTTAGACATGTCCACAGGCGTTTTCACAAACGGGCCGTTTTTACCACAGACGTACTAAGCCACAGTCGTGATTTTCAATGCCCTACTTGATCTCTTTACGGGCCGTCTATCGGAACGGCCCATTCCTGCCCCGAAGGTTGTGACAACGCCTCTTAACTAAGAACCAAATCAAAACTTAGCGGGCTCCAGCAGACGAATTCACTAACGGTGAAAGGCTCGAGGTGTATGAAAAATACCACTCTCTTCAAACGCTTAATTCTGGTTGCGACTGTGGTGTGTCTTCAGTCAACCACCACGCTTTCACACAACAGCGATCCGAAACCGGAACCAAATGTAGAAGTCGCTTTCGTCGTTAATCAGTTCCACAACAAGACTCTCGCCGATTGTGTGGTTATGATGGATCGGCTTCGGCCGCAGGCGGTTACGGCGCAAGAAAAAGTCGCTCTACGGTCTGAAGGGTTCGACCTTGTTAACAAAACAGAGATCAATGATCCGGCACTTCTGCGAGAGCTCTATCGCAGGACTCAGAAGGTACTCGAGTTCCACCACCGAGCCGGCATCGTGGAATATCTTTTGTTCAAAAACAGCGATCCAATCCTGACAACTAAGCCAGGCGCGTTTATCGCAATCTCCAGCCGCGCATTGGAAATAGCACAAAACGACGATGCTCTGGGCGGCATCATTGCACACGAGCTCTCCCATGAATTGTTGGCGATGCAGTTTCTGAACGCCTACACGACTCATAACTGTGAGAAGCTCAGGATCATTGAATTACTGTGCGACGTCTTCGCTACGATTACCATGATCGAGCTGAAAATGAATCCAGACAAATTCGCCGAAGCACTGGAAAACATCGTCCACAATTCCAAGGCTGCCGAACAACTCAACGATGGCACAAAAGGAATGCCTTCTCTTGAAGCTCGGTTACGAACTATCTCTGAAATCAAAAAACTGTTCTCTCACTAAGCACCCGTTGCAAATAATGAGCGGAGATCGAAAAAGCCCGTTAGAACAAACGGCGAAAAATCGATCAAACGAAGCTACAATCAGCATGCTACTCACCGCAAAAACAGAATTAGGGCTCAACGCTCGCGAGGTCGCTTCCAAGCGGTACTCAAACAAAGACCAGCAGGGACAAGCGCTCGAAGACTGGGACGCGATCGTCAACCGTGTAGTAACTCACGTCTCAGGCGCCGAGCAGGATGCTAACGAACGCAAAGCCTTCTATCGTGACATGATCGAGATCATGTGCGAGCGATCCTTCCTCCCAAACACTCCTTGTCTTGTTAATGCCGGTCGGCCAGATGGCCAGCTCGCAGCTTGCTTTGTACTTGACGTTCCTGACTCGATCTCCGGCATCATGGATCACGCCACAGCTACCGCCAGGATTCATCAAACCGGCGGCGGCACCGGCATGACTTACGAACATCTCCGGCCAGCCGGCGCGCTCGTCAACACCACGCATGGCGAAGCTTCAGGTCCCGTCTCCTTTATGAGAGTGGTCAACGAGATCACGGACGTTGTTAAGCAGGGCGGCGTTCGACGTGGCGCCAACATGGGCATGATGCGCGTCACCCATCCAGACGTTCTTCGATTCATTCACGCCAAGAACGATCAAACGTCACTCACGAACTTTAATATCTCGGTAAACGTCACGGACGACTTTCTAAATGCCGTCGATAATAAACAATGGTTTCAACTGTCCTTTAACGGGCAAGACTGGACCCTACCGATCTTCGATCCAGTAACCAATGAAACCTATGCCGTCTATTACAACGAGTCCGACTACACCGGTCTCCAATCAATTACAGCTCTCTTTTCCGCGCCAGCACCAGTAACATTCTGCGACCACGCGGCTTTTCTCGCCGCGGATTTAGACCAACTTAAAAAAGTAGACCCGCTCGCACCGGGCATGATCTACGCTCCCGACATCTGGAACCGCATCATCGCTTCAGCGCACAAGTACGCCGAGCCAGGCGTTGCGTTCATCGACGAGGTTAACCGCCACAATCACATGATCGCCTCGATGGGCCCGATCTTTTCTTGCAACCCCTGTGGAGAACAATTCCTCCACGCCAATAACAGTTGCAATCTCGGCTCGATCGACGTCAGCAAGTTCTACGATCCGGAATGTCGGGGCCAGCGCAATATCAACTGGAACCATCTGCGCCACGTTACGCATCGCAGCGTTCAGTTTTTGGATAATGTTATTGATGTCTGCGCCTGGCCACTTCCCGAGATCGAAGACACGGTGAAGCGCACCCGTCCGGTTGGCCTGGGCATCATGGGATTCGCCGATCTCTGCCTCAAACTGGAGATCACCTACGGCTCTCCCGAGTCATGCGCCCTCATGGGCGAAGTCATGGGCTTTATCAGAAAGGAAGCCTGGATCCGTTCTCTCGAGTTGGGCGTTAAGAAAGGTCCCTTCCCCGAGCTTGACGGCAACCGCGAGGCATATAGCAAGTTCATCTACGAAACTCTCGGTATCCCACGCGGCACTCCGCTCACGCCGCGTAACTACGAAACCACCACCTGCGCTCCCACCGGCACGATCTCTTTGGTCGCCGAAACCTCGTCGGGCATTGAGCCTAACTTCTCCTGGGCCTACGTCCGTCAGGACACCGTTAGCACTCGCACCTACGTTCACACCCTCGCCGCACAGGCCCTCGGCATCGAGGTTGACCAGACTGACCAGGACTCGATTGAAGCGGCAGCCGCTTACGTCGTCGAACATCAACACAAATTGCCCTCTTACTTTGTCTCGGCCATGGCAGTCCCGGCCGACCGGCACGTGAATGTGCTCGCTGCCTGCCAGCGCCAGGTTGATAATTCAGTTTCCAAGACCTGTAACGGCGCGGCCACTGATACCGTCGCCGACGTCGCCCAGCTCTATCAACTGGCCCGGCAGCTGGGCTGCAAAGCGGTCAGCTACTACCGCGACGGCTCTCGCGAGAACCAGGTTCTCACCACCATGAAGTCCGAACCCGTAGCATCCCCTGAGACGATCGCTTCGGACACTACGATCGAACTTCCGATCGACGCGCCCCCGGAACCGCCCATTGCTGTCTTTGAATCCGAACGCGCTCCCGATCGCGAAGACCGGCCCAAGGAACTTACCGGCGCCACCTGGCAAATCAAGTTCGACGCCGGCAACCTGTACGTCACTGTCAACCGCGACGACCGGCACATCATGGAAGTCTTTGTCACCGGTCCTATCTCCAGCAGTGTCGGCAAGCTGGCTTCGAAGATGCTCCGTGGCGGCTTCCACGCCATGGAAGTGGCGCGAACCCTCGACACCACCGGTACACATTCCGTCTGGTTCAACCAACGCTTGCTTACTTCCCCTGAGCAGGCCGTTGCCGAATGCATCATGATCATGCAAAGACGGCTCTCCAAACAGCCCGATTCGGCCAAAGCCGCGATCGTGTCCACCAACAACACTCAGCCGGCACCATCCTTCGTCACTACCAAGAAATGCCCGGACTGCGGCGGCCCTACCGAACATCTTTCCGGATGCGACAGGTGCATTTGCGGTTGGGCTAAATGCTAACCGCCAAGAACAGTTACTCGATTGGTTATGAGCGATGAAAACGATCATCAATGCCCCCGTTGCGGTGCAGCAACCTTTAGACAGAACAGACGAGGAATCATAGCGGTAACCAGTTAATCAACTTATGACTAACACTGAATCTAAGACATGCTTAAACTGCGCACGCTCAACCGAATCGTCTCCATGCCCAAGTTGCCAGAATGAGCAGTTTTGCGAGTTCTGTAACCACTGCAACATCTGCGGCCCGAGACCGCGCGAGCGAATGCGACTGGCACAACAAGCGCGACGCAATGTAGAGCTTTGTCAGAAAGTTTGAGCGATGAAAATGAGAATTCCAGTTCCGTTTCAATGGAAGACGTATTCAGCAAGCTACCGTTGGGGTTTTAGTGAGGCACTGAAAAACAAACGGGAGCGAAAGCCTGGCGCGATCGGAACGTTAATGGCGATTGAATCATATCGCGCAGGTTATGCCGCCGGCACGACCCAACGAGAAAAACAAAATCACATCTCGACACGAGTTACAGAAGAATTTGTCTGATAGCAATCCTTCGCTGTAGACGACAAGCAATCCGACACAAACTTGCTTTGTGCATCGAATGCGGTGAACAGGCGACAACGAAATATTACTGCGAGCGTCGTGCCAAGCAACATTAACGAACTTCAGATGTCGTATGTGTCGCAACTCACGAGGAAAGAACGGAACAAAACAGTATTGCCGACCCTACGCGAATAAGCGGGCAAGCTACCCAGCCACCTGGCGAGCACAAACGGATTTGCCTACAAACTGAAGGTGAACTTCGACTCTATGGGCAGCCGAAGGACGGTTATAGATCAGGAGGAATCCGGCAGAAAACTGCTAACCGCCATGATCAACGAACCGATTCATCGCTTGAACAACTGCCGACTCCAATTCCTCGAAGCGGAATGGTTTGGAAAAATACGCAAACGCCCCCATCTCTAAGAACAAGTCCCTAAATTGATCGCCGTTTCCTGATATCACAATTACAGGAGTACCTGAGTGGCGCGCCAGAACTCTCTTAAGAATTTGAAGACCGTCTACACCCGGCATTGAGACGTCGGTAATAACCAGATCGTATTCGCGCTCTTCAAGGCTCTCTAAAACGTGCTCGGAGCCATCGGAGGTATCGCAGTCATAGGTCTGGGAAAAAATCCGACGAAGTGTCTCTCGAATTACCCGATCGTCGTCGATCACGAGGAGCGCCTTACGATCATGTTCGCCATTACCTTTGAACCTTGTCATTGTTCACTCAATCATGAAACGAATCGGCTAAGAACATAAGTCGCGAGGCCGGAAAAGCTCGGAACGCAATGCTCAGAGAGTAGCATAAAGCACAGAAACCGCGTGGCTTATAATTACTAGCAAATATTTGGCGACAGGTGAGGTTTGGATTTAATCATCGATCGAACCAATGATCGCTATAAGGACGTGGTAATCCTCCGAGACAAGGGACGCACCTCGAAGGCATTTATTATTGAGTCCCGTCTTCGAGCTGGATCCTAATAACTGTTAGCGGAGATTTGACGGCCCGCACTTGGACGGAAAAAAGTAAGCGGAAACCGGCAGGGCAATGCCGGCAATTACCAGCCATCGAGAGCCCTCTCGTCCACGAACATTAGTATCAGGTGGATTTCGCACAGTCTCTCCCAAGCGTCCTTGTCGCATTTGCCGCAGAGATGATTGGTGCGGATTCAGCCGCGATGAGCGTGTCTCTATCTGCATGCGCGTCAGCGACGGCGCCAAGCGTTCTTCCAAGAACGGCGGCAACATCCACGTACACGACGATGTGGCCCCATCGTTCAATTACCAACCACCGGCCCGCTCCACGCCGCAGATCAAAGTTGCTCCTGTCGAAGTTCGCGATGCCATCTATCGTGAATTGATCCGCATCTCGCCGGCCAGCCTCTATCAGCAGCAGCTGATCGACAACCCACAGGGCCTTGTTTCCCGCGGACTCCTAAGAAAGGAAACTCTCAGGTACGGCGCTCTGCCGGCCACACAAAAAGAACGCGCCAAATTAGCACGTTCACTTCGCTCCTTTGCTAAAGCTCACTTTCCGCGGTATGCCAACTTAATCGGCATCCCCGGCGTCTGGCAGGACCCCCAGGGCTTTACTCATATCTGGAAACCTCGCGACTATCGCATGCCCATGCTCCTGATGTCTTATAAGGACCAGCATGGCCGCATCCAGGCCTGCCAGCTGCGTCTGCATCCTTTGGATATCCCAAAGGACAATCCCAAGAAGTATCGCTGGCTCTCCTCGCCGAACGAACCAAAGGGCACCAGCTCCGGCACTCCCATCCACTTCACTTTCGACCCCAGATGTCTGCCGCCTGGCTCCGATGTGGTCATTACTGAAGGCGCGCTTAAAGCTGAAACTCTTGTCAGTCTCCGGCCCGCCGTCCGCGCGATCGCAACCTCCGGAGTCAGTTGCTCGCAAGACGCACTCGTCAATGCTGCTCGCCCTTATAACGTCCTTATCGGCTTCGACTCCGATTACAAAACCAATCCGGCCGTCTGCCGGCAACTCGCCCGGCTCATTGCCTCCAGAGAACTCGACCGCCAAAGCCGGCAGCTTACAACCACCACCCGGATCCTTTCCTGGGAAGGCCACAAGGGCATTGACGAAGCTGCTTACGCTAAGCAGAAAATCAAGATTGTCTCTATCTCCAAGTGGCAATCTGAACTTTCTGGCCAGCCCCTTGAGGAGGTCTCTAAAATGTGGCGACAGGCTGACTACGCTCCCACTATGTGACTTTTCTCCTAACCCGGCTTTTCGGCATGACAACTGCATTAACAACCAAGCAGGCACACACGTTTTAACCGGAAAACGTGACCCCGTCGCCGTCCTTCGAATAAGCTCTCGCTTTGCAGCTTATTCAATCCCCTTCCGAGCATCCATACCCTAAATCCAAACAGGACGACTGGCCCGGCAAAGCCAGCCGTCCCATCCTCCTTCGGCCACTGTCCCGTAGTCCCCCACTACCCTTCCCAAGCCGAACCACACCAACGCCCGTAGAGAGTTTCCCTCTCTCCCAAGCTCTTAGGCTGTAAACGTCTTTAATTAAAGGACAAATTTCTTGATTCGGCCGATTAGCCACTGACGGGAAATCCCAAGAAAAGCTGCCGCGTGAGTCCTGTTCCCACTACAGTAATTGAGCGCATACGTGACGTGTTTTCTCTCTTCAGAATCGATACGTGTCTCAAGGGTTTCACCATTCCGCAAAGGCACGAATTCACCGCCGACGCCGCCGTTACTTCCAACCACGACCGCAGCTCCATCCTCTACTGCCCAGCGCTGGAACACATCGACAGTAAGATCTGCAGGTTCCCGGCCCGCGCAGGACCGCTCGATTACATTCTGCAACTGCCGGACGTTCCCGGGCCAGTCCAATCTTTCGAGAAACGACAGCACAGCTTCAGGCAAAACAAATCCGCTCTCCTCGGCAGATTTTTCAGCCAAGGGCCTAATATCGCCACGTCGTTCCCTCAGAGGCGGTACCCGCAGCACCAGGAACCGATCCTTCAAATCCCGTTTTATCGCCGCACTCTCTATATCAACAACGTTCGTCGCCGCCACAAAACGAACGTTTGATTTATGCTCCGTTGGATCTCCAATAATGCTGTAGGTCCCGAATTGAACTACCCTTTTCAACATCGCCTGAACAGCATCATTAGCCTCATCAAGCTCGTCCAGAAAAAGCGTCCCATTTTCAGCTTCCTGAATAAAACCAGTTCGACTATTAACGGACCCGGTATAAGCACCTCGCTTCGCCCCAAACAATTCGGCCGCGGCTAGCTCTTTACCGACAGTCCCAAAGCTAACTGCCCTGAACGGCCCTTGCGCGCGACCCGACCACTTGTGAATTTGCTGCGCTAATAAGTCTTTCCCCGTTCCGCGTTCACCCACCAGTAGCACCCCCTTCAACTTTCGCTTTTCGCTCGTACCGTCAAGCGCCGCCAAATCCCGCAACGTAGTCAGTAACGCTTGTGTGACAGGATCCGCAGCCACAAACTCCGGAGTGTCGACGCGCCCCGTAAAGACCGCGCCAGACATGATTCGCACACGCTGCACAGCTGCGTTTAAGATCGTCTTTGCCGCGTCAGGACAATTCACCGAGCGCCCCTGCTCTAACAACAGCTGGACAGACACAGCGCCCGAGCAGCATTCGTCGACCACTACAAGATCACTCAAATCTACAGGGCTCTCCAGCAAAGAACCGTTGGCCCCAGCTACGCGGATATCGACAAACGCCTTAGCAATTCCGAGAGCTGAAAAACAGTCGCGCGCTAACTCAGAAATCTTAGCTACATCGGTCGCTTCCAGCATCTTCGCCAGCAGCCGCACGAAGACTTGATCAGCGCCTATCTCGGCATCACTCACGCCCTGCAATAATACCGAATCAGCGTTATCAGGGACCGTCTGAGCCGCGTCCGGAAGCCACCTATCAAACATCGCATCAAGGTCCTCGTCTTCCGGTTCGACGATGCCTGACCGCAAATGATCGAGCTTCTTCATTAGCTCGATATTTACCTTATTTGGGCGCAAATTAACGACTTCCGGCACCCTGGCGGCTAACGCTCCGGACTGTGGCTGATAGGCAAACGCACCAGGTAGGCCGGTCATGCTAATCCGAAATAATTCATAGATGGTTTCCAAAACAGCGCCGCCACGATCAGCCATTTCCACGCCTTCGAACTCTGCGTCCACATAAGCGCCGTTGTTGAAATAAATCGTGCCACGCTCACATTCGCCGGCGCGCGCGGAAATCGCACCAGAAGAAATAGCCTCGCGCAAAACTGCCTTATCGCAAGCCGACCAATCGATGACCAATGGCCCTGTATCCAGGTTGAAGTCGAACATCGACGTAATCTTTTCCAAACCGAATGGCTCAAACAGAAAAGCTAACGGCACAGTGATCGGCGCCACTCGTTCCGCCGTGTCCCGCGCGATGGGTCTTCGCTGAATTTGCGTAACTTCAGTAACTGAACCAGCCACGCCAAGTTGTACCGGCGACATTCGCTTTAACAGATCCGACGGAGGCACGACCACTTCACCTTCCCCCAGATAGCGCTCTATCATCGGGCGGTCCGGACCGCTACTGCGCCACCTCGCCGCCTCGTTAGCACTGAGGCCTGCGGTCCGCTCCATGTCATCACAAGCAGCAGCGATTCGAGCCCTGATAGCAGCGTCAATGCCGGAATCCAAAACAACATGGACACGATAAAGATAGGCTAACGCAGGGACGCCCTCACCATCTCCGGAAACAAAGCAGGCCAGCGCCGACAACAACTCAAACATCACTGCCTCTTCAGCCGACTGGCCGTCACGCTGCATACACGCAAACCCTTCTCTCAGCGCCTGAATAGCAGCGCCCGGGTTGCCTTCGGCCAGGCACACTTCTGCAGTCAGTAACCACGTCGCCAACGTCACCGACGACGTATCAGCATCGATAGTCTCTTTCGTGTCGCCAAATGCGCCATCACTGCGGAGCACCAATCGATCAATACTCGCTACCTCAGCCCTCGCCTCTCCAACCTGTCCGACGTTCAATAGAAGCCGCGTCCGGAATCTTCGCAGATCGATATAGATATCTTTCGGCAACGTGTCCACATCAGCGACCAATAGACCGGCAAATCGAAACGCTCTTTTGGTTTGGCCGGCGCCTTCCAAAAACTGTGCGGCCAATAAAAGGAGTTCTCGTTCGACTTCCCTGGTTAAGTACCCTTGCTTGACCAGCTCTTCAATTCGACTAACCCGAGCTTCCACATGAAAAAGATGGCCGCGCCGCATTTCATCACGCACCATCTGACTAACCATCTGCGCTGAGCTTTCAGCCTGAGTAACCACAAACCTATTGTTTCTATTCTCTCCCTGAGAGACGGTTAAAAAAGTCATCGTTTTCTACCTAAAAGGAACAGGATTTCAAGAAAGAGCTGCCGGCGAGGGGCAAGGCCTCCGGCACTTGACTCTTGCATGCGCCGTGCCGCGACCCGGAAAGCCGCAAGCCTCCAAAAGATAATGCTAATTACGAAGTCACGCGCCGAAGCCGCCGCCCAGGTCGCCCTTAACGCGGTCTACGACGAATGCCGACGCGCAAACTTCAACCCATTCCAATATCTCGGAGAGTTGACGGTTTCGTCAGCCAGGCTGTGAGAGACGCCGTACAGGAAATAAGTGTTGACCAAAAGACAGCAGACCCCGGATTCGTCATCCACCTCGCCGCTCCCACCACCCAAAATATCTACTTCGCTGACGGAGGCCGGCGCGCGGCACAGGCGTTGCTCAGGAAGCTAAACGTCCGTCACGATCTTTTGAGTACTCAACGGGAACTTTAAGCCGCAGCACCACGAACAAAGGAAAAGGGCGGCGATTAATCAGCTGCCTAACGATCATAATCCCTTCAGGAGACCCGCATGAAATTCACCATCGCTAAGGAAGACCTTCAAAGAGAACTAGCTTTCGTACAAAGCGTTGTCGAACGTCGAAACATGATCCCGGTACTCGCGAATGTCTTGATCGAATCAGTCAGTCCCGATTCCATCAGAATCAATGGCACAGATCTCGACGTTACCATCCGCGCCGATGTCCAGGTAGAAACTATGCCAACCCAAGGGGCAATCTGCGTTCAAGCACGCAAGCTCTTTGATATCGTGCGACTTCTCCCAAACGGCCCGGTAACATTCACGAAAGAAGAAAACGAGTGGGTGACCGTCAAATCGGACAAGTCGACGTTTCGCTTGCCCGGCATCGCCAGGGAAACCTTCCCGGACTTGCCCACCTTCCAAGCAACCCCTTTTTCAATAGAAGCAGGCCTTCTCTCAACACTCATTGAAAAGACCATCTTCGCCATCACGCAGGAGGAAGGGCGTTACACACTCTCCGGAGCAAAGTTCGAGATCACCAAAGACGTGACTAAAGTCATTACTACCGATGGGCACCGGCTGGCTTTGATCGAAACCAAGAACGGTATTCGATCAGCCAATGACGAAGTGCTTGACGTGCTGATTCCAAAGAAAACGCTTTCCGAATTGCTTAAATTGGCCAGCGGCTTCGACGGAGCGGTACAACTCGGAGTCGATGACAATCATGTGTATTTCCAAATCGGAACTCGCGCACTCGTCTCGCGCCTGCTCTCTGGACAATTTCCGAATTACGAGATGGTGCTCCCAAAAAACAATGAATACTCTGCCACTTTCGACACCAGCGACCTTAGCAAAGCACTCAAGCGAGTAGCCCTAATGGCGGACGATCGCTCTCAAGCCGTTACGCTTAACGTTACCAAAGAGCAAACAACCATCACCGCGCAGTCGCCGGACGAAGGCGAAGGACTCGAGGTCATAGCTTCGAAGCTAAACGGAGACGAGCTCAGAATCGGATTCAATGCGCAATACATCCAGGATTTCCTGAACGTCATCAACTCCAAAGAAGTCCTCTTCAGCTTCAAGGACGCAAACAGCCAAGCCGAGTTTCGTCCGGTCACTGATGAAACCGAACTTAGCTTTTTTGCAATCATAATGCCGATGAGAGTGGACTAGCCCGTCCGACAGGATCAGCAGCAGCAGTTCACATCCTCCGGCTACACGGCGGGATCGAACCCGAAGTCATCGGGCCATTTCACCCGACTCGTCACAATGGCCCGCGAACAAAGATCCGAAGGCAAATAACCCCATGCCATCTTACAGACCAGATTCCTTTCAACAACGCGTCAATTACGCCGCTCAATGCATTCTCGATCAAGACACGAGAAGCCGCGAATTTGATTCTTGCTTTGAAATGCACGACGGTGACGTAGTCGCCGCCGCGCTCGTAAGACGCGCTCAGCAAAACGCCGAGCTTTACGCAGCTATGGTTCTGTGGCAAACAAAAGGACGCAGCTCTGACTTACCCGCCGAGTGGCTCGAAGCTGCCACTAAGTATCAAACCGTACGCAGCCTCGCCCGCAGAGCGCGCAGCATTCGCAGAATCCGCGAAAAGGAAAGCGACCGAATCATAAAAGCCATCCAGCGCGAGCAAGAATCTGACGATGAGTTAATGAAAGGCTTGCGCGACTTTGCCACCAAGATCAATAACGCCCGCTTCTACATCGACCTCAAAGGCGAAGACAGCAGTTCAGGATTCTACGCCGAGGCCCGAACCCGCCGCGCGGCCCTGGCCGAAGCCCGCAACCATCTCCGTCGATATCCAGCCTGGCAAACAGCAACGGTCCGCAGAGCCCATCAATGAGCCTCGCCCTTTTCGAGAGCAAGACAATCAAGCGGCGAGAACGCGAGACTTGGGGCGAGCGCGTAGTTAGAGAAACTCTCTGGGCCATTCCGAAAGGATCGACCATTACGCTACTCGCGGGAAACGATTGCGGCGAGCCCATCGAAACCAAGCTCAAGCAAAACGGCTTTTCCGTAAACCGTCCACTCTGAGGCCTCTGGATCGGTCAGCAACAACAAAGACTCAGCGAACTCACTCGCTTACGGTCTTAACCCTTCGCACCGTAACCGGCTATGAAAGACGACGCTTGCCAGCTCTTAACAGCGATAGACGACGGAGAAGCGGCTGCTGCCAAACTCCTCGACGATAATTACGCTGCGCAACAAAAATTCGACGGCAAGCGCATCATTCTGGCTGTCGACCGCTCCTCGATTACCGCCCACAATCGCAGCGGCTTAGTCTGCGAGATCTCGCGCAACATTCTTGACCAGGCTAAACAGCTTCAGGGCATTGCCCCTCTAATTCTTGACGGCGAGTGGCTAAACCAAACCAAGGCATTCCATGCCTTCGATCTGCTCGAAGTAGACGGAACAGACATAAAGCGACTTCCGTTCTCTGAGAGACAAGACCAACTCGATCGCATTCTGTCAATCGCCAGTTTCCCCAGTATTAAGTCCGTAAGAACCGAGTACCGACAGGCCGGCAAACTGACGCTCCTGCAAACAATTCACGATCACAATCTCGAAGGTATCGTCCTGAAAGCCAGGCACTCTGCATACAAAGTCGGACGGCAACCAGATCAATTCAAATACAAATTCACAGCGGTCAGTTCATTTGTGATTACCGGATTAAATGAAAAGCAGTCTGTCTCATTAGGCGCATTTGACGAGAACCACCGTCTGGTTAACTGCGGAGACGTGAAGATCAGAAACCGGTACTTCAAGGTCAGTGAAGGCATGATCATCGACGTTCGATATATGCACGCTTTTCGACAATCTCACCTGGTCTACCAACCCCGCATGATAGCCATACGCGATGATCTTCGACCCGAGGCCTGCACACTTTCCCAATTACGTTACAAAGGCACGGAGATAACCGTTGCCTAATCGACTCTACTCCGAGGAGCAAAACTCATGGCACTCCGATCAGTCTGGAAAGGCAACATAACCTTCTTACTTGTCTCCGTTGCGATCAAGGTTTACACCGCAGTCGAATCCGCGCAAAAGATCTCTTTCAATCAATTGCACGGCGACACATGCCGAGGACCTGTCGGCCATCAACAGCATTGCAAGACGTGCAATCAGATCGTAGACAAGGACGAGATCGTCAAAGGCTACAAGCATGGCGACGACCAGTTCGTGATTATTTCGCAAGAGGAAATCGACGCGATTAAACCGGAGTCCAGCAAGACAATTGAAATTCTTGGCTTCGTCGACCGCAGCGAGATCCCAAACACCTTCTTTGACTCTCCCTACCTCGCGGTCGCAGACGGTCCCGCATCAGGCAAGCCTTACGCGTTGCTCAAAGCTGTCATGAAACGGACCAACCGAGTCGCAATCGGCAAAGTCATCCTTCGTGAACGCGAAGACCTGGTTTCAATCTCCGCAACAGATGAAGGCCTCATCATTCAAACCCTACGGTATCCTCGCGAAGTCAGAAGCTTCGCCGTACTCCCACAGGCTAAGGACGAAGCAGTCAGCGATGAGGAGCTTGCACTCGCCACAGCGCTGGTCGAACGAATGCAAACGACCTTCACCGAGATTGAAACCACCGACCATTACTACGAGGCGTTGCGCGCAATGCTTGACAACAAGATCGCCGGCAAAGTGATCGAGAAAGTCGAAAAGCCGGCTCCGACCGGCAAGGTCGTCGACATAATGCAAGCGCTCCGCGCCAGCCTCACCGTGAAGAATGCGCCGCCAGTTGAAGCCCCCGCCGAAGCCGAAGAGCGCATCATCAACCAGCCGGCAGAGACCGCCCCAACGCAACCACTACTTACGCTCGTCGCGCCGCCGATCCAAACACCGTCGAGGAAGACTCGCCGGCGAAACGCCGCGTAACATCCAGCCAGTCGGGGCCCACAAATAAAAAGCGGCAACCAACAGCCGCTCTCGACTTAAATCCGATCCCGCACTAACGCTCCGTCTGACTAATAGCCATGAAGCCTGTTTCATTAAAACCCGATTTTCAGCTGCTCCCTGGAACGACCGAACTCATCGAGAATCTTCGCGCCAGCCTCGACTTCGGGCACACTCTTAAAACAAAGACACTCCTTACGCGCGCCGAACACTATCTGAAGGCGCCGGTTAATTCCGGACAGTATGACTTCCGCTATCTCTACGACGTGATTGAAACGGCGCTTCACCTGGTTATTGAAAAGCGCGCCGCCGCACTTCGAGATATGGACTCTTCCGAAGCTTTCGAACAAATTGAAAGGCTTCTATCGCAACTGCCAACTCAGCGCGTCCGAACCAACGAACAAACGCTCTATCAACAATTCTCGTCTCCGGCCCCGCTCGCGTTCGTCGCCGCTTATCTCGCCCTTGACGGCTTCATCAATCCAGTTCTACTCGAACCCTCTGCCGGCACTGGCGCGCTTGCCTGTATAGCGCGCGCGTTCGGCGCCCAGGTTTTCACCAACGACCTCTCCACGAGCCGAAAGGCATTTCTTCGCTTTCTCGGATTTGCTGTTCATTCCGTTGACGCCGAACAAATAAACGATCTGCTACCGCTCGATATCGTGCCCAACGTTGTCCTTATGAACCCGCCGTTTAGCGCAACCGCCGGCCGCCTCGCCCGCAACGACAGCTCACACGGCGCTCGACACATTCAATCGGCTCTCTCCCGTCTCGCTCAGAACGGCCGCCTCGTGGCAATCACCGGTTGCGGCCTCGCTCTTGACAGACAAAGAGCCAGCAGCTTCTGGCAAAAAATCGCCAACGGCTACACGATCAAGGCCAACCTGTCCCTCCCAAGCTCCACCTTCGCCAAGTTCGGAACAGCGTGGGGAACCCAACTGATCGTAATCGAAAAGAACGGACCAACCCCCGGCAAAGATTGGAGCCAACAGCTAACGAATATCCGCTACGGCGCTGCGACACTGCTAGAGATCCTGACGCTCGCCAAAAACGGTGCTCTGGTGCCAACGGTCACACAAAGCGAAGCCGCCCCTCCTGAACCACCTATCACGCCAAACCCCACTGTCTCGATCAGCGCCTCAACGGACAGCGGCCCAATAGCAAGACCAGAACCCACTACAGCCGACAACGAGACGGACGATTCAGAATCGACCAGCAATCTATTTGTCCCATATGTGCCAGCAAAGCTAAGAGGCGGCAGACCGCATCCGGCCGTAATAGTCGAATCCGCATCAATGGCCGCAGTAGTACCGCCTGACATTACCTACAAGCCCCACCTCGCTTCCGAGATTATTAGCGAAGGGCTACTGTCAAATATTCAGCTTGAGCGCGTTATCTACGCCGGACAACGACACGAGCAAAGACTTCCGGACGGATCACGCGCAGGTTTCTTTGTCGGCGACGGAACCGGAGTCGGCAAGGGTCGCGTACTCGCCGGCATCATTGCCGACAACTGGAATCAAGATCGCCAACGCGCCATCTGGCTTTCCGTCAATAATGATTTGCTCGAATCGGCGCGGCGCGATCTCACTGACTTAGGGTTAGAAAGCATCGCGCTAGCGCGAATCAACGATTACCAGCCAGCCGGAGAAATTGCCTTACCTCGCGGAGTTATCTTTAGCTCTTATTCATCCCTCATCGCCGCAGCCAAGTCGGGAGAGAAACGTCTAGACCAAATCCAAAGATGGCTTGGCAATGATGGCGTAGTCATCTTTGACGAAGCACACAAAGCGAAGAACGCCCTCGCAGGTGGACGAGGCGAACCTACCCTTACTGGCCAAGCCGTCATTGACCTACAAGACCCGGAGCGCAATACGGATTATCGCGTGGTCTATTCATCGGCCACCGGAGCGACCGATGTGCGCAATATGGCCTATATGACTCGCCTTGGATTGTGGGGGATCGGCACCAGCTTTTCCGGCGGCTTTCAAGAGTTCATGCAGGAGATTGAATCCGGCGGCGTGGGCGCCATGGAAATGGTTAGCCGCGATATGAAGGCCCTCGGCATGTATCTATCAGGTTCAATCTCATTCGGCGTCTGCCCTCAAAGCGGCAAAGCGGTTGAGTATCGCGAAATCATCCACCGACTAACACCGCAACAGCGTGAAATGTATAACCGCGCCGCCGATGCTTGGCAGAGCGTATTACGGAACATCGACGCCGCTTTGGAAGTCACCAACGGCGGGCCCCGCGCTCGCGGGGCCGCTCTCACTAAGTTCTGGGGAGATCATCAGCGATTCTTCCGACAGGTAATCTGCGCTTTCAAAGTGCCGGCCGTAATTGCCGAAACTGAAGCAGCGTTGAGCGATAACAAGTCAGTTGTTATCTCCTTAGTGGGCACCGGAGAAGCCAGAACACGCGCGCAAGTAGCCAAAGCCACGGGCAACGGCGGCATGCTTGAGGATTTGGACTTCTCACCCCGCGAAGTAATCGCTGCTATGGTCGATCGCGGCTTTCCGACCACACTCTATCAGGACGTAACCGACCCAGGCACAGGAAAGACCATTCAAGTAGTCGTTAGAGACAAAAGCGGAAATCCTGTGCAGAGCCAAGAAGCCCTCCGCATGAAACAGCAGGTCATTGACGGCCTGTCCGCCTTAGCTCTCCCAGAAAACCCACTTGACCAGCTCGTAAATCACTTCGGTGAGCTAAACGTCGCGGAACTCACCGGACGAACGCGACGCCTTATTCGTAACTCACAAGGCCGCGTCGAATATAAGAAGCGTGCTCCCGAAGGCGTCGCCATGCACCGAACCAACGTTTACGAAATGGAGCAATATCAATCCGGCAAGAAGCGCGTCACAATCATCAGCGATGCCGCTTCCATGGGGATCTCACTCCATGCCTCCAACCGCGCCCAGAACCGTCAGCGCCGAGTCCATATCACACTTGAACTTGGCTGGTCCGCCGACAAGCAGATGCAGACCTTCGGCCGAACGCACCGCTCCGATCAAGCTGTCCCGCCCGAGTACGTATTACTCTCAACCGAATTAGGCGGAGAAAAGCGCTTCAGTTCAACCATTGCCCGACGACTTGGCAGTCTCGGAGCGCTGACCAAGGGCGACCGCAGCGCCGCCAACAGTGGCGACCTCGCCAAGTACAACTTTGAAACCGAGGAAGGCCGGGCAGCTTTGTGCCTCATGCTGCGAACAATAGTTCAAAACGGCAATGTCCCAGGACTTGCCAACCCCCGTCAAACTCTACGCAACATCGGATTGTTAGTAATAAACCGCGACGGTTCGGAAGAAGTAAGGAAAGAGGATTTATACAACGTACCGAGATTTCTCAACCGCGTCCTGGCCCTGGATGTTGAGCAACAAAACGCCCTCTTCGATCATTATCTTGCCTTATTCGATCAAACAGTCAGGTTTGCGAAAGCGAACGGTACGTTTGATGAGGGAGTAACGGATATTAAGGCCCTGGCAATTCGAATCTCCACACCACCTCGAATTGTTCATACCGACAAAATCACCAATGCCGAAACAACTCATTACACTCTTGAAGTCGACCTCCCCTCGAGAGCAGTTACGTTTGAAGAGGCCGACCTGTTAAGAAAACGTAAAGCCGGCGCATTCTTCCGCCATCGCAAGAACGGTCATTTCATCTTAGCCCTCGAATCCGGTCGCCATACCAACCCTGAAAACGGAAACAGCTACCGCACCTACGGCGTCTGGCGACCAGAAGCACCACGAACAAACTACATACATGAGGCCGACCTGGCCGATAAATACCGCCCCGTCAGCCCGTCAAAAGCACGCGACTGGTGGACCCAAACACATGCCGCCGTACCACCGATTGAAACAATCGAGACGCACATCATTGGCGGAGCGATTATTCCCTTGTGGCAAAGGTTCAAGACCCACGAGGAAGCACGCTTACGAGTAGCAAGAGTAACGACCGACGACGGCCAACGAATTGTCGGCGTTCGCATTCCCCCTCAGCAGGTCGGTCCAATCATCAAAGCCCTGGGCTCTTTTCGTGACCTCCGCGAACCACATGAAATCTTTACCGGCATTCTTCACGAAGGCGACGAAGTCATGCTTGTCTCAGGACTTAAACTCTGCCGCAAAACCATTCATCGAGAGCCAACTATCGAGCTGTGCGGAGCAGACCTGCACAAATTTGCTGAACTCCGGATCCTCGGCTTGATTAACGAGACAATCGACTGGAAACAAAGGTTCTTTCTCCCCACCGATGAAACCGAAGGCCTCCAAGCCCTTACTGACCTATTGGCACGCTATCCCCTTATCCCCAACGATGAAGCTAACCCTCTTAATGAATCCCAAGCCCAATCGGTATTCGAACTTCCAACACTAAGCGTAATCGATCTTAACGCGTGGCTTACTCTTCCCACGAAAATTGATTCCGAGTCAAGAACAGAAGCAGCGCCACCGAACGCCTTCCAATTCCCCGTAAGCGATCAGCCGCTTCTTTCACAGATGACCCTTTGGGACTCTCTAAGCGAGGCAGCCTAAATCCCGTACCGGAACAACGGGAAGATCCCCAGTTCCTCCTTTTCACTGTCCGTTCCTCTAACACTCTGGCACTGTCCACCAACTTACAGCAGGTTTTGCTGAGATTTCTCTGCAGTTTACCTGTCAGAAAATCCCACACTCAAACGCGGGCATACTTTCAACGCAAAAAAGGCGGCCAAGGATTGAAGTCAAATCCGTTGAAAGAATCTCCCGAGTCTCGATCCTTTGGCCGCGTTGCTGCCCCGCCCGCTTGCTTCCACCCGTCAGCACCCAGTCTCGATTCTGCCAGGCCGCCGAAACCGCTTTCATAGCAGCCGTGGTCCAATTCGAGTTACCAGCCACCGTCCACCAAGACCGCAAGAACCCGAATCCTCACGCCGACAACGATCGTTTACAGTTGGCAGTTCCGTTTACAGCTAAACCGCTTTTTATCCTGCACGGCTCTCGCCAAGTCCAATCTCCCACGGTTGCAATTAATCCCTGCACCACAAGGCAATTACGCCAACATGCCCCTGACCTTTCTCCCTCCGTGACCCCATTGGCACAGACCTTGTAATGAACCTCCAGCACGACGCACGCATTAGTTATCGCTGAGCGTCCTGAATCAGAAGAAAGAAAAGCCAACTACTCTCAGGGGAAATCAAAATGAACACCAGCCACCAAAACAACTCGCGCGATAAGAGCCTAAACGTAGTCCCTTTCAAGCCACAGTCGGAGGACGAGTTCCAAGCCGCCAGGACCATTCGCATGATGCTCCATTACTGGATTCTCCGTACGAAACTCGGGATTGACGACGACTCCCCCACGATGTCCGAAGGGCAGAGGAAGCTTATCAAACGTCAAGGCCAGGCCATCCGGCTAAAAGGCTTTCGCGATGAACGCGACTCGAACCTCCAGCTCGCCCACGGCATGACTCTGTTCGACGATGAAATACTGCAACAGGCCGCTACCAAGATCGCCTACAAGCTTCCCAGCGTCGAAAACTCTTTCCGTGTTGGCGATGCCGACCGCGCCTGCGCCCTGCTGTCCGACGCGCTCAACGTGGAAGAGGAAATCATTACCCTCTCAGTCAATCGCGCCCTCTACGGCATCGACCTGGAAAAAGTAAGCATCGCCGCCTGACCCTCTCGACTAACTGACAGCGACCTGGACCCGAGGAAACCAAATCATGCAATCCGCGACCGCCAAGATGCCAACGCTATTCCCTATTTCGGCACCCACCATCGCCGAGGGCCTGCGCGACCTTGTGTCTGCCTTCGACGCACGCCAAGTGACAGTTGCCAGCATCACTCTCAACCGCGCCGGCAAGTCATACCGCCACGTTGTTGATGACACGCAGCAAGGCGTCCAACGCCCGGTCGAAGGCCGCTATATCGACACGACGATCGTTGTGACGGTCCTGTCTCCCATGGAGGCCTCTATTAACGCCGAATTGCAAACAGCTACCACCGCAGCTGCAACCGCGGCCGTCGAATGGCTCGACGAGGACGAGACCACGGACGTCGCCCCCAACACCGCTCGTACTCCGATAGTAGCTTCGAGTCCAACCATGATTCGCCTCGACCGCGAAATCTCTCGCGTCGCAGCTTCGAGTCATATTGTGCTCGTCACCGGAGAATCCGGCACCGGCAAAACCACCGCCGCCCAACTCGTACACGACCGCAGCTCGCGCTCTAAAGGTCCGTTCGTCGATATTAACTGCGCCGCGCTTCCCGACACTCTGGTAGAAAGCGAACTCTTCGGTTACGAAAGGGGCGCATTCACCGGCGCCGCCGAGAGGAAGCAAGGTCTCTTCGAAGTCGCCGCCGGCGGCACCCTTTTCCTCGATGAGATCGGCGAACTAAAACTTGAACTCCAAGCCAAACTTCTTAAGGCGATCGAACAACAAAAGATCCGCCGACTCGGAGGCACTAAGGACATTCGCTGCAACGTCCGAATACTCGCCGCTTCGTCTCGTAACCTACAACGCATGGTCAAAGCCGGGACCTTCCGCGAAGACCTTTACTATCGTCTTGCTGTGCTCGAGATCTACATTCCACCGCTACGAGAACGCCAAGATGATATTCGCCAGCTCGTTGAACAGCAGCTCAAGACCGAACAACGCAACGCCAAACAGCGGCAGTCCTTCACGATCGAAACCCGCGGCGTTAGCGAACTCGTCGCCTATAGCTGGCCAGGCAATATTCGGCAGCTGCATAACGTCATTGCCCGACTCACCTGTAACGCGAACCCAGGACAAACCATAACCGCCGTCAACGTCCGTGCTGAAATCTCGCGCTTTCAAGAACTCGATGGCGATACCCTTTCACTGCCCGATTCCTGTAGCACCCTTCTATCCGGAGAGTCACTCGACGACTTCTCAGCCCGAGTACGACGCGCCGCTATCGAATGCGTCAAAGCCAGGAGCAACGGCAACATGAGCCGCGTCGCCCAACGCCTGAAAGTCGAACGCTCGTCTCTGCTACGAATAGTTCAGCGGATCAATAGCCGCCGCGAACGCTCGGAACTTACTGAAGCGAATGACATCGCCGCGTGAGCGACAGGAGGACAAAAGCGGTAGCCAGATCGAGCAAACTGAGTGCACTGTTTACTATAATAAGGACGCTATGGCAGAGCTAACCAACATCAACGGCGAGACCCTGGGCGAGGACGAGTACGGCGCATACGGTACGCTGCTTCAGCCGGAAAGTGATTTTGCTGTTCCCGAGCCGCTCGAGCTGATACCACCCAATCCGGATCCCGACGCCAACGAAGCGGAATAACGCTTTCCGGCGAGGGCCGAGGGCCTCGCCCTTTCTCACGTTTACCACCCACTCCAAAAGACAATGAGCGTGTGTGATTATCAAGGCTATGGATCGGCGCTGGATCCTGCCCGGATTCCATTTGCATAGACGGCCACTATTCGACGCCGACAATTGTGACGATCAAGTACTCGGCGGGTTCGTAGAGATCTCCATTCCCTGGATAGTGGGGTAATTCTATGTTGCTCGTCAAAACTTAACAAAAGCGGGGCCTTCGCGCGGGCGCTAAGCTGATTTGAGCTTATCGACAGAACAAACAGCCAGCGTACCCTTGCGCTCACCGCCACCGAGGCGTTGAACCAAAGCGGTAGCGCCGTCCTGAGACATGATCTTTATTTTCTGGCCGTTTGGTAGACGAGCATGGTTGGGGTTTGGATCGCGCTTCTTTCTCATGAGAGCGATCCTAAACCCAGCGTCAAGTAATGATTTTTATCAAGGAAGCTTTTTGATCTTGATTACCGGGTGAATCTCAAGCCAGCCGTGGTCGTTGTCGAGCATGTGAATGCCGGTAACTTCCACATGATCGCCTACGTTTGGCAAGTTAATCTTCTGTTTGAAGTTCTTGCAGGCTTTCTTGGCGCTTGCCTGAGTCACCGGATTGACGCAGATTGGCTCAAACACAAGGAAGCCGCCCTGGCCTGATTTGTTCTTGTCATTGATTAGGTCAGAGGGTTGATCGGAGTCGAGTAATAGCCTTACGTGAAAGTCGCCAGAAGCAAGAACAGAGCGGCCAGCATCGCCCGACAATCACGACCGTCCAAAGGTGAATCAAATGACTCATCAATGGCGATCTGAATTAATCCGATTCCTCTCCCAGTAAACGACCTCCCTCCCTTAGTTATGTTGCGGAGACTCGACTAATCATGCGAAAGAAACAACGCCCACAGAAATTACTGCCAAGAGGCTTGGTCAAATACCCACCCCTCGCTGTATTACCGAATTCCAATCTAACCACTTGCGACCACAACGTAATGGTTGAAACCGGCGATCCAGCACATCCCTTCAAGTGCGCTCAACCCGATTGCAGTTACGTATACGGCAAGACCAAGCGACAACCCTAAACCTTCCCGAGCATGCTACCGTCACACAAACAATTACCGTTGCCGGTCGCGCAACGTTTTATAGACAGCGCGTTGCAGCAACTGGTAATACCCACTCGCCTGAAGCTAAAGAAACGTCGCTCATCAAACCCCAATCGCTGAGACCTGAAACCATGATCACCGCCGCAACGAACGACCAACAGCAGCTTTTTGCGCCGCCACCGCCGCCGCCGAACCCCGATCCACCTAATCCACAGCCCGAGGCCCCCGACCAGCCGGCGGCGGCAAAGCTTGGAACCGTTACCACTGAAGAACTGCTACAACACATCTTTCAGAGCATGTGCAGCTTCCGTCGCTTCGAACGTGAACTGCTATTCGGCGCGAGCGACGAAGAACTTGGGAAGATCTTCGGCCACTGCTTTGGCATGGGGCAAGGATCAGTGGATTTAGAATTCAGGCCTGAAGGCGAACCCGCTCTTATAGTCCGCGACTCCACCTTCAAGATCGAAGTAACAACGCTCACCGCACAGGAGATCTCTCAGTATGTTCGCCGCATAACCGGCATTCCTTATCAAAAATCAGCTGAAGACAGAACCGCTCTGCTCGCTACCTTCCTAGACGAGGAACGAACCCGCCAACGAGCCAGCATCCTCCCGTATGTTCGAAGCCTTATGGGCGAAAAGAATCCTCGCGGCGGCCGCTCAAAGAGATCTAAGAACCAATCTTCCCAACCGCCCCAACCTACACTTGGCGAGCGCATAGCCAGTCTCCTGTTCGAAAATGACTGCCTCACCGAAGCTTCCGATCGTAGGCTGCTCCTTAAGATCGTACGTCTCCTTATAAGAGAACAAAATCATAACGCCCTTAAGGCCGTAAAACTTGCCAGCTCGATTGTAGACTCCGCACGTGGCCACTGGCGATCAATGGCGTCGTACTGGCTCGGCATTGACGCGCTAAGTGACGACCACGTCCATTACCAGCCGGCGTCAGCACCACCGCCATAGACCTTAGCTCGCTTTCTCCTCACTCCCTTGAATGATTTCTCCGTCCTTCAGTAAACTCATTGGAAAGTTATGTGTAAGACACGAGTCAATGTCAACGAGATGAAGGCTTGATTCGACTTCGTCTCGATGAATGACTAACCGTTCGAGGCATTTCAAGCTTATCGTCGATGAGGACTTCCATGTTCACTTTCGCGACCCTAGCATACTTTAATAAGACCGAAAGCGACGGCTCACGCATACCTCGTTCATACTTCGAGATGTCATTCCGGGTCAGTTTCGCTGATAAACCCAACATCCTGACTAATCCATCCTGTGAAACCCCAAGATAAGTTCGAATCTGCGCCAGCTTCTTGCCCAGCTTGTTCGGTCTGTCGCGCGATCCTCTGCCCATCAGGGTTGACCTCCTGATGAAGCTTCGCCGTCACAACTTCTCTTGCAATATGGGCTATTTGTCCCTAATATGCTCTCGAAGGATTCGCTCGCGGGGAGCAGAAGAATTCGCAACTCCCCCGCGGCTCTCATAGTTAGGGTTGAGAAGCCTCTTGGCCCATAGCGTCTCGGATGATTTCAAGGATCGAGCGACACAAAACATATCAGAGAATAGTTGTCCTCGCCACCAAGATTCGATCATCAGCCAAGGCGCTGACTAACACACTCTGTTTTCCTCAGGGGAATAAGTAAGGGGTACCCCATGCTGACTCGTTTTACCTGGCCTTCGCAATCGGCCATTGCTCACAAATACAACCTTCCCTACCACAGCCAAATTGTTTACAATGGCGCGCTCTCTGTACCGATTAAATCGGAACGGCCAGGGATTCCACATCCCTGCAAAGTATCAAACTTAGCGAGTCGGAGCCTACACCCATGACGGACGCTCACGCGCGTAAACGGCTGCTTTTCGTCGAGGCATCGGACCTCGTACAAGGGGCTCTAGTCCCGCGAATTAGCAGCGTCTTTAACTGTTCCGTAGAACAGGCGTCGAATCTAACAGACGCGCTAGCAATCCTGAAATCAGATCCGCCACTCGACTTGATTTTACTCGGAGACCTGACTAGACCGTCGCAACTGACCGACAACGGGCCAGAAGCTGAACTCACTGTTATCAAAACTGCTCGTGAAGCAAATCCTGATATACCAATTCTTCTCTTCACATCTCAAAACTATTTGGACCGCGCCTACGCAGCTGGCGCCACATCTCACATGATCAAGGCAGGATCAGACGACTTGATAAACTTCATAAGCCCATTTCTACGTGTGGGTTCGGTTATAAAATGAGATTAGTAGGACATAAAGTGACGCACATTCGATCATAATTTAAGCTCAGGCCGCATGGCCATGCCCACCCAAACCTGAAAGAACTCCCTCCGAAAAACTAACAGCCGACCAGGTACATGGTCTCGCTTGTATGCGCCGGCATCGCTATGCCCGCCGCACTCCACTGAAACCTTGCCAGTTATCTAACTGGCTTCCAGTAAAACGAATTCAAAAAGATCAAGCGGCTATTACGCGTCGAACTAATCGACAATCCAGGAGACCGCTTGACCGTGAATCCAACATCAAAGACCACGCCTCCAGAATTCAAAGAACCCGTCTTCCACGTACCTGGAACACCCACCATCATCGACACCGCCTTTCTGCGTGAAGGAGTCTATGTCTCCACGATCGAAGGTGAAACACTTGAGCAGATCCGCTTACGGTATCCGGATGCGGAAGTAGGCGAGTGGGAAGACGTTTATCGCGCCGTTGAGAACTCCTGCAAAACGGAACCCCAGGAGATTACTAAAGAGCAGTTCATTTACGCGCTCGAGGTTTTACCACCTGTCGGTTGGAGAACGGCCAGAGGCGTTGAATCCTTCAAAATGTCCGAACGTTTCTACGGGAGCGTTACGGCCATCTATGCCCGAATCGGAAAGCGGTATTTCACCTTCAACGATCAAATCTCGCTCCCAGCGGACGAGATCGCCGATCGCATCGTGAATAGCCGCGCCTTCAAACACCCGTCTGTCCGATTCATGACCATCAAGGAATTCCGAGAGCTAAATCCCAACTTCCATCGCTCCGATAAAGACGTCGAACGAGACTTCGATATCCTCACCGCGCGCATTAAGAAACTGAACGAACGTCAGGGACGACCTCGCATCGGTGACTTTGTAATTTACCCTGACAACTCAGAGCGACGATTTACCTATGACTGGTCCGATGTCGGAGGAGGAGTCCAAACTACGTGCCCCACCATCAAGGACGCCAGCTTCTACTTCACCAGGTCAGGCCACTGTGATTTCTCAGGCGCACTCGATGATCCATTGCCATTAAACGAGCTCGAAGAAACGGACGAGCAGCGCCTTGGCACGGTCTGGTTCTTTTCCAATGATCACGCAAAGGCCCATAACGGCGTTCGCGCAAAAATCCCGTTCAGAGTGTATCGCTACAAACCCGCGTCCCAAGAGTCTTAGGAGCAGCCCAACCCATGAGCACTGGAAAACAAACCACCGCCCCGATCGTAACCGCCTGTCCGCAATGCGGCGCTGAACTTCTAAACGCGATCGTCAGACTCAGCCTGTACGGCGTCGCCCTTCAAGATGGATTGGTGGTGGACTACGACGGCGGGCCGCAACCGGAGTCTGAGGCCGATATCATCGAACTCTGCGCCGATGACAACACCATCATCTTCTGCGAGGCCGGACACATTGTCGGCGCTTCCGAACCTCAGCCCGATCCGCTCCAGATCCTCGAGCGAATTGCTTGCTGGCCGACTAACTCCAATAGCGAGCCCGACGTCATGGGAAAAGCCCTCGACGAAATAACCACCCTCGCCGGCGAGACGCTGCGAAACCTTCTGCCTAAACAGCCTCGGCGATTCAAAGAAGGCCACGGCTATAACAGCACGCAGACCGGCGACTACTACATCTTTGCTGGATACAGAAACGGGCTCTACACCTTCTATCGCCCCTTCAGCGGAAACGGCCATCGCCTGACCGCAGAGGAAGCTGCCGTTTGCTTTGACCACCACCACCGCAAAGGCAAAGCCGACAGGAGCGAAGCACAAGAAGCGTCTGACTGGCACAACTCCGACGTCACCATCTAATCCCTAGCCATGGCCCACGATCACGCACACCGCGACTTTATTTGCCGCGACTGCGGCGCTCTCGTCACGTGCCTGTCGTGTCTGGAAATTCACGCCGCACAGCTGCCGCGTGGCCCGGCCTTTACCTCAGACCGCTACAACCTGCAGCCGCCCGCTCAAGCTCCCGTCTTCGAAACAATCGGCGTAACAAACGAATTTGAACCGATCGAACCCGGTGCGCTTGGACTCACTAACCAGACTGACGTAAGGCAACACTCACTGTTCAACTGACAGAGAACCCAATGAGCGACTCAAGGCCCGCTATGAACCAAAGCACAAACTCGCCTGTAGCCGTGAGAGTCTCCCGTAAGGGCCTGACCAACCTGTCTGATCTTGAATCGATCCGCAAACAACTTTTCGGTAACAGCCTCGCCTTGAAATACATCGGGTCGTTTTTGAATTACGCCAATTCAGTTCTCTCCGCGGCCGAGCGCGCTTGCCGCACACCCTACGACCAGGCCAGAGCCGAGATAGCCTACGGAAACTCGGTCTTCATTTTCTCTCGTTTGCCACTTGACGAAATGGAAGCATAAGAATGCCGAACCAGCCTACTGGGTCTAGCCCAAGAAGGATCTCTCTATGCATAGAAGAACAACAACAACAACACAACCAACAAGACCCGCCGCCCCAAACTTCAGCGAATTGCTGATCGACGCTATCAAAAGACCGGGCTCCGTCATGCAAGCTTATTCCGCGTTTTACAATTACTCGGTTGGCAACCAATTGCTTGCCCTGTTTCAATGCATGTTCCGAGGATTACAGCCTGGCCCGATCAAGACATTTCCCGGCTGGAAGGACTGCGGCCGTAACGTCAAACGAGGCGAGAAGGCACTGATGCTTTGTATGCCGATAACCTTCAAACGGGGCAGCGCCGGCGACGCGGAGAGTAACGGCGACCTCGATTCAGACGAATGCTTCACTACCGGCTTCATGTACAAATCCCGATGGTTCGTAATCTCTCAAACCGAAGGGCCTGAGATTGAACTACCGTCCCTTCCCCAATGGGACGCCGCCACCGCTTTACGAAATCTCGCAATCACCCTAACACCTTTCACCGAGACGGACGGAAACTTACAAGGCTACGCCCTCCACAACTCCAACGAGATCGCTATTAACCCTGTCGCACAGCTCCCAGGAAAAACTCTCTTTCACGAGCTGGGGCATCAAATCCTGCTCCACACCCACGAAACTATGCCCGCCGAAAGAACCCCAAAACATCTTCGCGAAGTCGAAGCCGAAGCAGTCGCACTTCTATGCTGCGAAGCGTTAGGCCTCGAAGGCGCTGAATTCTGCAGAGGGTACATCCAGGGCTGGGCCAACGACGAACCAATCCCCGAACCCAGCGCTAAGAAAATAATCGGCGCCGCCGACAAGATACTCCGAGCCGGCAGACCAGCCGAAACGAAAACAGAAATCGCCCACTAAAGAACAGCGGTAAACAGACATAACGCCATGCCATACTTAAAACTTGCGCTCAAACGTGACCCTGGGATACCGGCCGGCCAAACCTCTCCCATGCACCTGGACTGTCCTTGCGGCCAGCAAGTCCCGATCAACGACAACGTCAACCCGTGCAGCTGCGGAGCCGAGTACAACGCACGCGGCTACGTAATCACTGAAACTCTAGCCGAGTGGATTCAACGTAACCCCGTCGAAGCTCGCAATCATGGCTTGTCGCCAGCGGACGGCAATTCATAAGCAAAGAGATCAAACCGCTCTCTCGATTTCCTTTAACATGCGCCGTGCCCCACTCATAACCACCTTCCTCGATTACCTAAGGATCGAGAAAGGACTTTCCAGTAACACAATCAAAAGCTATGCCCTCGATCTAACTCGCCTGCAGGAATGGACCAGCAGCAACAGCAAAACCCTCCGAGGCCTTAACGGTCGCGATATTGATCGGCACATAGGAAGCCTGTCTCGACAGCAGCTCGCCGCGACTTCAATCGCCCGGGCCCTGAGCACGATCAGAACCTTTTACGAATTCCTAGTTAACGAAGGCGAAGTCCCGAGCAATCCAACGGACGACATTCCTGCACCCAAGAAAGCCCAGCCCCTTCCGCACGTCTTAACTACAGAACAGATCTCCCAGCTTCTACAAGCGGCCGACCAGGTCAGCGCCGAAGGTTTGCGTGACCGGGCGCTACTTGAAGTTCTTTACGCAACCGGTCTCCGCGTAACAGAAGCTATAACCCTGAGACACCGCGACCTCGACCTCAACTCTCGTTTCGTGACCTGCCATGGTAAAGGCAACCGCGAACGCCAGGTCCCGATCTCCCTACGAGCAATGAACTGGATCAAGCGTTACTCATCAACAAAATCTCCGCGCGAAGCGCAGCGGAACGAAATCCTCTTTCTTAATCAAGGAGAGCCGCTTACCCGTCAGTTTGCCTGGGCAATAGTCAATGACTACGCAACTAAAGCCGGCCTCACTGACGTAACTCCCCACACCCTACGTCATTCCTTCGCCACTCACCTTCTCGAAAACGACGTCCCGACTAACCTTGTCCAAAGACTTCTCGGCCACGAATATATAAACACGACTGAGCTTTACCTCACCGTGACCCCCAAACGGCGCAGAGCCACCTACGACAAGCATCATCCCCGAGCGCGCGCGCACGCGCGATAACGAACACTTGTCAAATAGTCAAATACAAGCGGCCAGTAAGTAATGTTCTGCCGCAGTCCGCAACCTTTCTAACTAACAACTAGCCTTCTGCTTCAACGTTCACACTATGACAAACAATCCCCAACTTTCGCCTTTGTCCGAGCGCGCTTCCACCCTCAGCGTCCTCGTTAATCACGATCGCATTCGTTCCAGCATTAAACGGATGTTTCGTAACCGCATCGATGAGTCGCTCGCAGAATTGCTCCAGAATTCGCAGAGGAGTGGATCCACAGCCGTCGACATAACAACCTCAGACGACGGCTTCACCGTCCAGGATAACGGCCATGGATTACTGAATGAGATTGACGGCTTCCACACCTTGCTCAAACTCGCCGAGTCTCACTTCGACAACGAAACGATCGAAGATCAGGATCCGATGGGCGTCGGAATTGTGAGCTTGTTAACGCACGATCAGATTACCGAAGTCACCTTCAGTTCCGGATACCTCGAATTAACGGTCGACACGAAACTTTGGTGGTCCGATCCGGATTACTACTCAGTATGGTTTGAACGAATCGTCACGCTCGACCAGCCGGTAACAGGCCTCCGCATTGCCGTCTCATGTTCGCCGGAACTCGTTAAGGCCCTTCAAAGCTCGCTAACCCCAAAAGATCAGATTTACAGCTTCACAGATCACATCTATCAAAGTGCCAGCCCCGCCCAGGGCTACGAAGGCATCCTCACCGTAACCCTCAACTCTCAAAAAGTAAGAACCTCATTGCCCGCATGGGCCCGACTGAGCGACCGATTAGTTTCAACGACCTACAAAGGCAACAAACTCGAAATCGGCTACAACGAGACAGCCCTCCGCTCGAGCGTACTTTGGTACGGTCAACTCATACTTCAACGAGGACTCGGAAATTACTTTGATTTCCACCTGCAGGTGACGAGCGGACGCCCGGTAAACCCACTCTCTCCATCGCGCGCAGGCATCATCGAGGATGCCGCCTACAATGAGTTGCTCGCGTTCATCAAATCTGTGGGTTCGGTCATAAAGTGAAATTCGTCGGCCATAAAGTGAAATCCGTCGGTCATAAAGTGAAATCCGTCGGTCATAAAATGACATTGCATCTGGTGACAAAGTGAATTTCTACGTTTGCTGAGTTCGATGCGCCAGAGCGCGTGTCCGGGAAGGGGATCTGAAGATATCTAATGCCAGTTTCCAAACGATCGAACCCGTCACTTCAAAACAAAACGAACTACCATCGAGCGATTTGACTCGTGCCGGATATTTCAAAGCACACTCCACGTCCCCGAAAGCGGTGTCACCTGAAGATGTAGTCCGCATTAGATAAAGGCTCACCTGTTCCCAGTCGGTGTGCTGTGATTCTGAATATCAATCCTAAGACAGTTCAAGCATGGGAGACGCACGACCGGAGTGAACTCAGTCATTGCCAGAACAACGTGCCTGCAAGACGAAGGGACCTCTTCACGAAGCAGATCGCGCATCCAGTTGAAGCAGACCGATGTTGCGCCCAATCTTCCGTTTGCCAAACCGTTGCCAAAATTCGACAAGACCGGCATCTAGTGATCGCAAGTCATAGAGGTTGAAGTCCTGATTGAGGTTTATTTTGGCAAATGGCACTGATTCTGTGGCCTACGCCTGGAGCAGTTTCTGTTCCATCAATGGAACGCCATGTCTCCGTTGCGACGCTAGCGCCGGCTGTGTTACATTGCATCACAAAGTTGTTTTGAAGGATGGGGCCAGATGACTACCGCAGGTGTGATCTTCGACGGTGATGATACCCTTTGGGAGACAATGTCGGCCTACGCGGAGGCGAAACAAGAGTTTTCCAAAGAGATGGCTCTCTTGGGTTTCGATCCTGAGGACGCCTTAAATACATTTGAGAGTATAGATGTAGTTAATGTCGACAAATTTGGCTTCTCAAAACACAGGTTCCCAATATCGATGGCTGAAACATATCGACTGTTCTGCGATAGATCCAGTTGGCCATACGACCGCGCCATTGAGCGAAAAATCGAAAACATCGCTTATGGAATATTCGCCAAAGCTCTCATAACTTTTGAGTGTGCTGAGCAAGTGCTTGCTAGACTGCGGTCACATTACAAACTAATCCTAGCTACAAAAGGTGACGAGGAGATTCAGCTCGCAAAAATCGACCAGAGCGGGCTGGCTCATTTTTTCACTTCAATACAGATATTGGATCACAAGACGGAACGGGAGTTTCGCAGAATCGCCGAAGAATGTGAGTTGGATGTATCAAGCAGTTGGGTGGTCGGCGATAGCCTCAGATCAGATATTAACCCAGCTTTGGAAGTCGGATTTAGAGCCATTTGGATACCGAATGATGCTTGGGCGTATGAAAAAGCTGACCTGCCCGATTCCGATAGACTGTTTAAGGTAAACGCACTTCAGGACAGTCTTAGGTTGCTTATTCCGGAGGAAGTCTAAATGTTTTATTTGTTTAGCTCGGATTATGAGCCCAGGTTCAAAAGAAATGTGTTGGATGTTCTCTGCTACCCCGAAAATCACATCTTTCGGTTTCGGTACCATATCTATCACGTACCTCCGGAGATTCAGAAATGGTCCACCGACGGAGAACTTGCGGCCAAGTTAAAAGAAGTTGGCACAAAGGGTCTATCAATATATGCCGAGACAGCCGGAGAGATTCCGAACAAGACGTTTGACTTCTACCCACTCCGTGAAGTCGAGATCATAAGGATTCAGGTCCTAGGCAACATATACTACGTTGATATGAGACTCGGACGATTCATGGACTATTTCAGCGAGGGTCAAGATAACGCTCAGGCCCAGTTAAGAAAGTTACAAGATGCTATCAAGCAAACCAGCTTCTACCCGCTCCCTCAACTGACAAAAAAACAGGATTCGGAAGACAAGCAGGGTTTGACATGGAGCAACGACGGTCAGTTAGGCCCTTACACAGGAGAGCCAGGCTTCACAAATCAAGGATATTTCTTTCTTCACAACGCTACTGCTAAATGCGGAATTAACTACGCTCTGGGGAAATCAGGTGATCCGCGGGCGTGGGAAAGTGTAGTAGAGATCTTAAGTGCCGCCCCTTCGATGGTGTCCTCGTTGTTTTACCTAGTGGAGGGCTTCTATCGCAAGAGGAAAAAGTACTTGAATCTTTTCGGAGGCCATGAAGAATCTCTCATACAACCTAAAGATGATGGGTGGGATACTAGATACCCTCTCAAGATGGGCACGAGTGTCGTTCTGAAACTGTTATTCTTTCGTTCTTCGAAAGCGCCTCGCATTAGTGATCAATCCTTGGAGATCAAAACCGACGGGGATGCGTTCGCTGGCTTTTCACAAAAGGAGATACCCATCCTAAGTCGATACAACGAAGAACGAGTCCTTATCGCCTGCAAACGAGTCTTTGATTCTATCTTCGCCCCTATTGTAATTGAACTCAAGGAACCGACCGGCGCATCAGACGGAACTTCATCAGGGACACAATCACCGTTGCAATCCGCTCAAGTTGAGACTCCTTGGGGTTCGATCGAATTTAAACCCAAGAACCCGGCCCTGACCGGATCAGAAATACTTGCGCCACATCCGTTTCTATTAACACAAGTGACAGCATCTAAGGGACTAATTGCCGCTACTTTGATATTTCTGGTTTTGGCGTCGTTTTTCCTTTTTATGTCTCCAGACTACATTCAGCAAATTGGGTGGTCGCAGATCGCGCAAACGCATTTCAAACCCGTTGGAGACTCGCTTGTCAGAAATGGTCCCGCCTATACTCAGGTATCGAAGGTCCTCGGAGCAGTTTTTTCACTAGTTGCAGGTTTCTTGGCCTTTCGTAAATTACCCCTTGGAAAATAGTGCAACACTATGGGGTGCGGACAGCGGCATCAGAAAACTACTCGAAACGGCTGACATCGGTGCACTCTAAGCCAGTAGGTTGAGCGTATGACGGTCCCAACTCTTCTTTGCGTGGGGTCTGGTTTGGCTCCTCGTTACAGACTGAACACTTCTGTGAACCGCGTAAAGTCTTACTTGAATAGTTAATTTTATAACGAGTTGGGCACTGGGAGCGTCGTGGTCAAATGGCCAGGCCAGGAACTCTTACCGAATAATCTCAGTTCACACCAAACCTATTAAGGAGATCGCTAGTTGTCCGTGGCAGGTTCTTGCGAATCAGAAGTTCGTCAATCAACTGGACATGCGTTTTAGATATTTCTGGCACATTACGTAGCTTAGGATCTGCGGAATAGTGTGGTGTTAGTGGAGCGGTAAAGCTAATAATTGTTTGACGCCCGTCCTCCTGAGTGACCAGAATCGGCACTGTCACTTCGCCGATTCCTGCTACTGCGATGGTGCTGTTTCGCTCGATCCGGATTCCGCCGACGCTTTGTCGTTCAAGATCATCGAAAAGCAATTCTGCTGCATGCGTGGCCCGACGATCAGTGATACTTGGAATCTCTCCCAATAAAAGGAAGCGTAGTAGGCCACCGGCGATATGCCGATCAAGGAGATGATGGTCGAACTTGTTCTTGTAACCTCGCAAACAACGATAGCAGGACGAGTCGCAATCATCCGGGCAATACTCAAGAATGTTAAGAGCCTCTTCCAGTAGACCGAGTCTTAATCCCGCCGCCTGGCGCACGAAGCCAGCGCCGCCGGGTAAAGTGTCATAAAGATAGATCTCCGTTTCTAACCCCTCGCTGCCTCTGCCATTGAGCGCTGGACGGAATTCTGCCTGTATTTCCCCTGATTCCAAGTCCAGTCTCTGACAAGCCGCTTTCGAAAGAGCCTCACACAATGTACGCATGGCAATCTCAGTGGCAAGCAGCCCCGGTTGCAATGAAACAGGTGGTCCCACTCGAAGCGAAATTAGCAGAACATCGGTAATAAAATCTGTCCCGAGCACGATTGCCCTTGCTGTCTTGCCTCCGGGACATGTGCTGTCGCGCTCATCCGGGTAGGGTTTTTTATGAGCGCCCGCCGCGTCAATATTCTTCGCCGCTTTGGCTGGATTGATCACACCGCAAATTGTGCAGTAGTTGTAACCTTCGTTGTGCGGCCCGCGATTCGTTACAAGCAGGTGTTGCCGTAAGTAATGAAAGCGGACGCGCTCATTAAGAGGTGTCCAGAGCTTTTCGTTCGGAGGCGTTGGCGCAGTGAGCTTTGCCCGGGTTGCGTAGCTTCTCGGCGGCTGGTCATCTGGAGAGGTGTCCTCGTCTAAAAATATAGGATGAGCGAACCCAGGTGGGCGCATCCACTTTCTTTCTTGACTAAACGCACCTTGCTCTCCGCACGCCGGACAGTCTAAATCACCGGTAGGAATTGACTTGGTTTTTTCATTTGTCTTGGCGTAATGACAGCGAGGACACTCATAGTACAGACGATGTATCTCCCAAGCACGAAAGCGGTCTTCCTTCATTGGTGAATAAATAGCACCTGAAGTAAAGCGCTTGCCTGCGACCCATACCTCCTTGCCTGGCGCATACTGAGATAGAGCAGCCGAAAGACCTTGTGATGGCGCGAAGCGAAATGCCGGTCTGAAGCGAGTGGAGTTAATTTGGTCAAAGACGTAGAAGGAAGCTACGTCGGTGGGGAAAGCGTAGCGTGGCAACACGCCCTTGTACAACAACCGATCAAGCAAAGTTTCCCCAAGCGTTTCTGAACGAGGGCTCTCCTCCCCTTCCTCAGCTTGCGTTTCAGTGGTCTCAGAACCCTTGATGGGTTCGGTCGCTGACGCTTCTCCGATCGCATCAGCAATCAAACTTACGGTGTCCTCGACAATATGACTCACCAATCTACTTTTGTCCTCTGGCGATAGCTCCTGCGGTAGCCAGTCTTGTAGATCGCGTGCTAGGCCGTCTTCTTCGGCTCTCAACCAGTCCTCGAAACCGCGGAGGTTGAGTGTCGCTTGTGGATCCTTGAAGTCTGAGACCTTGCCAAGTACTTCAAAGAGATGTGGCTGTTCTTCAGGTTTTATGTTCGGAAGTCGCGCTTGATGATAGCGTTGCAGCAAATAGGCGGTCACGTGTCGGCGCGTGATGTCGTAATTGTTAAGAGTCAGAGTCGGATCATCTACTGCTCCCCGAATCATTTGATCAGGGTGCGTGAAATAGTGTTCGTCGTGGCTATCGGCACTTCCCATAGCCACTACCGTTGCGACGGCATTCCCCCGCCGCCCTGCACGTCCAGCGCGTTGCTGATAGTTGGCACGGGCAGGTGGCATGTTACGCAAGGCAACACCCGATAACGTGCCGATGTCTATGCCGACTTCCATCGTCGTCGTGCAAGAAAGAACATCGATCGCTGCACGTTCACGGTTGTCCTCATCCCGACCAAGGTCCACGTCTTGAAACAGAAGTTCGTTCTCTTCAGCTTTCGAGAAGACATCCTTCTCCTGTGCTGTATTGAGCTGTGCCGTGTGTTCTGCGGCAATCATTGCCACAGGCGGTGCACCAGCATTGATGGCTTCTTCAACGCTCGAACGGTAATAGCCCTTGCGAGCGCGGAATACCGTATGGGTGAGAGGGTCTATTATCTCGACGCGTGGTTTGTTACAGTTGATACAAATGTTCCGACCGGGAAAGGGACGCTGCGTTGTCCGGCAGATCGTGCAGTATCCCCATTCACCATCCATCAACAGAGTTAACCTACTTCCTAACAGCTTGAACTTGCCGCCAATGGGTTCAGTAAGCCAATTCAGCAATTGCGGCAGCCATTGCGCTCTGAATACTTTGCGGGTGGTTGGAGTTGGCAGCATTCTCTCGAACGCTTCGAAGCTGGCGCTCTTGTGCGGTTTAATTTCTACAGACAACCAAGATTGTGGCATTCGACTAAGCCAAAATCCTTGGCGACGCCAAGCGCGAATCCACGCTCGCGCGAGACCAAGTTTCTCTTCGGCGGTATTCGCCAGGTCAGGGATGTCCGGTAACTCGGTGATCTGCGACGTATACGTTGGCGTTTCGGCGAGTGAGGCAAGCGCAAGTGATTCAAGACCGAGATACTGGTCGGCGATGACCTTAATCATGCCGCGCATTAAGGCTTCGGGTGGAGCGTGATTCCGCGCTTCCCATAACAGATCAAGGACCTCGGTCTCCTGTGTAAGTTCGTCATTAGTCCGTTGGGAAACAATCGCTTCAAGATTGAAGTTTTCGTGAGCTTTCAATTCAGGACGAAGTCGAATGCCGAGCTTTTTTGTCGCGATCAACACCGCTAAGTACAAGTCTTCGAGCGAAAGACGCTTGTGCAGCGACGGGAAGGTTTGCAAGTCTCGATAGCCAGCGATAATGAGGGGGCGAAGCGCGTCTTGATTTGAATAGCTCTGAAGGTTGGGTGCCAAGCGAGCTGCCACTTGACGGGAGTCGGAGAAAATGAGGACCTTACGCCCTCGGAGTGGCGCAAATGGTGTGGCTACAACGCCAGGACTCGGAGGTTGAACTTGTAATTGTTTGGCGATCAGTGCGCGGAAGGGTTCATCGCCTTTCGTTTGGTGATCTTGTACAGTCGTGCGATTGAAGCCAGCTCTTTGCAGACAAACTCCACAGGGCTTGAACTCCCCGAGTTTCGCGTCCGCGTTGTCCTCTCCCTCTGCATCTTCATCACTAAAGTCTTGGGTTCGATTATTCTTTAGATAGACGGTTCGGACCCGCTGCCCTAGTTGATTCATTTTGAGTCGTCCTGTGATCAGATCGAGATCAGCCGGTTCAACTTGCGAATGCTCAGTTGGTTCCTCTAGCAGAAGGTCAATCGGCTCCAACTCAGTTACGTACTCCCCTGCGGAAGTTATGAACGTACCACCGGGTTCCGTCCATAAAAAATCAGGTTCTTCCAAGTTGTCGGTATACGCGCGAGCGTACGCGGTCCCGCAGTTACGGCATGTGTAAAGTTCAAGAACTCGAGCCCCGCAATGGTCGCAACTCTCGCGCGGCTGGCTATACAATTTGCCTGTTGGTCCGCCTCGCTCATCTTCTTCCAATCCCACGCATTCAGGATCTAGACAAACCCATAGTCCAGCCAGACCACGATAGAACGAGTGGATGCGGCAAGGTAGGAGGCCAGGCTCTGTCGGATCACGCCGAGCGAGACTCCCGAGGGCCATCAAAGTTGTGACAGCTCTTTCAGCGAGCGTGCTCTGAACGCCGCTAAAGATTCTGTCGCCAAGTTCGCGAACGGGAACTGCCTGTCGCATCGTCAAATTAACAAGCAAGTTCATCGGCGAGAACTCTTTCAGCGCGTCGTAGAGCGCGGCATTTGTATCTGTCTGACCAGTGACGCCTCTGTACTCGATGAATGTTGCCAATTCGCGGAGTTGTTCCTGGGCTGTTGCCGCATCATAAAATTTGCTTAGGTTTACAGTGGCAAGAGATTCCGCATCTTGCTTGCTGCCTTGTGCTTCCGGCTCACGCAGTTGGAGTTCACCTTGTACCGTTATGAAGTCAATCTCAGATTTGCCGGTTAGTTGAGCCCCAAACGCACGAGCGGCTTCTGCATCTTTGAAGCTCGCGCTCGTGCAAATTACTTGCAACCGCTCTGGTGGCAAATGAAGGCGTGAGCGTAACCGCCTTATCAAGAGGGCGACCTCCGCTCCCCCGGCTCCGCGATAGAGATGCGCTTCGTCTACCACGAGTAGAAACTTTTCATCGGGATTGGCATCGAGCCATGCACGGGTTAGATCAAAGACCGGGCGCTCAAGCGGACGCATCAGCATATATTCGAGCATCGAGTAATTCGTGACCAGAATATCCGGAGGCGCTTCGTGCACTTCATGGCGAGTGAAAAGTTCGGGGTCCGCTGGTAGTGTTACGCATCTTTTGAAAATGCCTGTCTTGCGGTCCTGCCAACTCGAGCCCTTGCTTCCATACCACTTGACCAAATCGGGCTTGGCTGGAAACTTACCGCGTTCGCGAAGTTTATCTACCAGCAACTTGGCGGCTTGTTGTTGAGCACTTGGAGCGCTAGAAGCTTCCAGCAATCTAGCAATGTAATAGTCTCCAATGGGCTTCAGCCGGTCCTGATCCTTCTTCGCGTCGCGTACACCAGGATAGAGTGTACGGCTCGTATAGCGAGCAAACCTCACCGGTCTTCCCGCCGAGTGCATGAACCAATCGACGATGCGTTGGTCACCGAATAAGAGCCGCAAACGACCTAGCTGATCGTTAACGAGTGCGTTCATCGGATAAAGCACAAGCGCGCGCACGGCAGAATACTTTTTGAAGCTATCCGGCCTGTGACGCGCTTCTATGGCTAACTTGCCGAGAATCGGAAGCACGAAGCATTCCGTCTTGCCAGATCCGGTCCCAGTCATCACGACAAGGCTGCGGCCCTCGACTAGCGATTCCCGAACTGACATCGCCTGATGCTCATAAGGTGGATCATGAATCAACAAGTTTTGCCCTTGTGTCGGTGTTGAGACAGAATCAAATACTTCGAGCACTGCGTCATCAAGACCGTCTATTTCCCCGAACCGCTCTTTGGCCTTGTAGCGAGGCGTGCTCTCAAGGTATGGCTCTTGGTGAGTTACTCCCACTCTATCTAGTAATCGCTTGCGCTGGCGAATTAATCGCTCATCACCTACGTGGTAGGTAGCTTCGATATAGTCACTAAGCGCCCGGTGAAGTTGCTCGATTGTACGCCCGATGGTTGCCGATGTTAGGGGTGTCGCTGACACTTGATGTCGATCTCCTCTCAACTAGAGGGCGTCTTCCAGCCACAGCCTTCGCCGCATGAACTCAATTTCTTCTGTGATTTCTTTATCATGAAATGTATAGGCAAATAAGGCGCTTGTCGTTCTTGTTGGCTCGCCTACAATGTCCCAGCGGCGCAAGGCCCATATCGGAAGTGGTGAATACAACTCAACGATGTTGCATCCAGCCTCTTGGCGCACCCTGAAGCGCTGAGGCTCACCACGCTCAGCATCGATGGCCAATTGCAACCTCCATGCTTCGTCGCAGCCGCGGAATCCGCTGTTCTCAAGCGGAAAATCGAGTAACTTAATGGCTTCGCCTTGCATGAGTTCCACATAACACCATAAGTCGTTGCCGTAAGCTTGTGGACGCCGGGCCACGAAGCGTCCCGTATTATTTTCCGCCTCTTCCCAACGGCGTCGATAGTGGTCTAAAGGTTTAGATGAGTTAAGAATTGTCAGTCCATCGATCGAACCTTGGCTTGCCCGAAATCTGCTGGTTATCCGTTTGAGATGCTCGCTGGCCGACTCAAGAGGAGGAACTTGTTTGAGCCAGGCGTCCACTGATAACTCAGATAATCCAAACCGCTTCAACTCCGCGCTTAAGTCCTCATCGTTCTCTGGGACCAATCGCCTGATGTGATTAAGATAATTGATCCTCTTCTCTAGTCTTTCAGGTGTCGCAGAGGTTCGATCAGGAGCGATGCCCATGATAAAGACTAATCCGCTCTTACGTCTAATGAAACTCGGCGGTGCAGCATAGATCAACGAGCTACGATGCGAACGCTCGAGTGCGGCAACTTCAAACTCCTCGAGGAGATCACCGTAGGTTATCATCGCTTCCAGAGTGTCCTCCACGACCTCGGTGTATTGCTGTCTGTCACTAACAATCTCGCCCAAGGGTTCAACGACAGCTTGTACGAGAGTTCGTTGCGGACAGGGACATAAGAAGCCGGCGACGCGGCGAAGGGCGGCAGCGATCGCTTCAATTGAGAGCAGATCGCGTCCGGCTGAATCAAGGCCGAGTGTTCGTACTCCGCAAGCTTGCACTTCTTCTGGCGTTAGAGTCTTCATGTCCAGTCCCATCCAGCGTATAGCGAACTCTGTTGATTACGATCGGTGCTTTGCAGATAGTCACTAGTTGTAAGCACGATAAATCGTGCCGCGCGCGCGAGCAGCTGATTGCCGATAACGCCTTTCAGACCCGCAAGAAACCAATCATGGGTCCAGTACTCCAAAGTCTCAGGGGCGCTAGCAAAGCGAAGCGCAAACTCAGCTTGCCATTGGGAAGACTTTGACAAAACACCATAATTGGTGACGCTCCCAGTCGACGGCACTCGCTTGATGAGACGCCCCAGGACATCAGCTAATCTTCGTGCATGTTCTTTCGGCGATGCATCCTTCATTGTTTGATATTGATGTTCAAGAGGCTGCCTGATATTTGCTAGATCGGTGACAGCTTTACTCAACTTCTGTACAGCATTGGCGCTGGTCGGATTTGCCTGATAGGACATCTCGGCTTTTGCCCATAGGGGACCGCTGATCGCTCCGAAGATGTGTGCGTTATGGGCTCGCAATACTCGCTGTCGCGCGAGCAGTGCTACCATGCTGCCGGTGGTACGCGCCTCTATCCAAAGCCTGAATATCGCCAGCGATTCCTTCAGTTTTTCAATGCTTACCGGCTGAGGGCGGAACGTCGGTTCAATGATTGTGCGTCCCATATCAGCGAACGAGCGAACAGTTCCTGTGACCTCATGAGGGAAGATGATGCTACACAGTCCCACACTCCCACGCGCGACATACAAACCACCTTCTGCCCCGATTCGGTAGTCGTCAAGAGCTTCCTTGTATGGAATAGGAATCGGCCGATCCGGGAATGCAAATTCGTAACGCGTCACCAATGCGGGTTCGCTTGCGCCGGAATCATCTGACAGGCTGAGCAAATAAGCGCCCGCGTTTCTTCTTACAACCCATCTGAGCGGGGTAAATTCGCGCTCGCAGGTCGCGGAAAACGTCCCAAGTTCTGCAGCATCAAGATCAATCCGACATGACTGTCCAAAGTCAAAAGCTGATTGCAACTGCGGCTTTTGTGAGAGTTTTGCCAAATAAGCTCTACCGGAACTGGGTTTTACCGGCAAAGACAAGGTGAACGTGTGACGTCCAATCGGATCAGTAGCATTCTTGCCGAAGAAACTCGCAGTAACCTGGACCCGATGCCCAACGGGTCCGTACATTTCTACGCTTACTGCTCCACGGAGTAACTCTTCAAGGCTGGGGTTACGTGGGTCAAATACCGCGATCAACGCACCTTGTTCATTGATAGCTGTCTTCCATGAACGCGGCTCGCGAATTCTAATTTGCAGGTGCCCGATCTCCTCATACTCGCTGTTCGCAGAAGCTCTGGCAGAAGCGGACAATAAGTATTCTCCTATCGAAAGCGGAGGAAGTTGTAGGAAGATCGTTTGTCCTGGCTCTTCAGGATGAACCTCAAGGCTGGTGCTATCGCTATCGTTTAGTTCGAGCAGCAATCCGTCAACCCAGTGGTCGACCTTAATCCCAATGCATGCCTCATCGGTGATAAGCCATTCTCCATAACCTTCTTCGTCCCACTTAGCGGCGGCAACACCCACGGGAAAGACAGAAACTTCTTCCGCTATCCTTAAGGCCAAACTCTCAATTAGGACCTTGGATTCCTTGGATATAGCCTTCGGGATAGAAAGTCGGACGCCGAATAGCCCTTCACAGCTTATTTCAATGCGTGAGGTCAAGGGGCTGATTCTTAGAGGACTTATATTGGTTAGTACGAGGTAGTTACGCCCCGGCCGTACAAGCAGCCCGCGTGATTGATATGCACGCCCATCGCTTCCGATACGAAACAGGATCGTTGCGCCCGCACGAAATGAAAAGTGCTTTTCCAAATATCTCGCCAGTTCATCAGGGGTTCCGTCACCGTCTTCAAATGTGAGCAATGGCCTTCCAACTTCAGGACAGGCACGCAATTGGACCAGACTCACTCCGAATAGAAGCTTGCTTCGCGCGAGCCATGTTGGCGAGCGACTCACTCGCGCGCGCGTCTTTTCCAAAAAGCCACGCCAACCGGGATGCTTGAGGAGAAGCGACGTAAAGTCCGGTATCTCAAGGAATGCGTCCCATGAGGTAGCGGCGCTGCGACGAAGGACGAGACTAGGTTCGATTGTTGAACGATCCTGATCGGAGGATGCGCGAACGCCTGGTTGTAGCACCCTCGAACCTCGATGGCCGGAAAGGCCTCGAAGCTGAGTTACACGGGCACGGTGACGAGCGTCTTGGAGTTGATCGCGCGCAACTCCTTCTAAGTCTTCGACGATTCTCAGGAGGGTGATCGGAAGTAGAATCCTACTCGAATGGTCTTCCTCCTCGCGCAACAGGGCTTGCGCAATGAGTCCCACCATTTCCACATCTTGCACAAACTGCTGAAAGCGTTTTGACTGTTGAAAGCTGTGAGCCTCAATCAACTCGCCTAGAAGTTTAGGCAACTGCAGATTCTCGACGGTAAAAAGATCTTGGATTGTCGAAAGGACTTCGGCTAGCTGACTCTGGAAATCTCTCGGCAGAATCGCATGCGTAATCGGATGACAGATTATGCTAAAGTGCTGCGCCCATCGACCGGAAGGCACCGCGCCGCCATAATCGTGCTCAAATTTCCTGAACTTGTTGCGAATCCAATCTCGTCCTCGTCCCTGCTCGCGCCAACCAACAGTCTCAGCTTCAAAAGTTTGCCAGTACTCCTGTCCGACGTACTTATAGCCCAACTCGGAGGCATAGACGATCCATGAAAGCCAGTGACTGTCGGTCGGTTGATATTTCTGAATGGAACCGCGAGCGTCATCCTCTAGTTGGGAGACTTCTTGCTGGCTAAGACCATGCTCTAAAGCAAAGATCGGCCCGCCTCCATGTGAGACTCGTTCTTGATGTAGCGACTGAAATTGGCTACTTAATCGATCATGCCATGCGATGAGGCTCATCAGCTTCTCTGGTTTGGGAAGCGCCACGAATGCTTTTGGCGAAAGGACCGGAGGCGAAGGTCATTACAGAGCCATTACAGTATAGTCATGTTCTCTTTCATCCATGCTTTTTCTTCGTGCTACGACCCTTAAAAGGAGGCCGGTTCGTGTTCTTCGGTTGATTTGCTGGTCGCCCAGGTCTCCTATCGGCGACGAGTCCAAGATCACCCTCCTTAATGACATACGCTCCTGCGAATTGCTCGGCAGGCAGCCGTCCAGCTTTTACCAGCTGCTGAACTCGGCGCGGGCTCACACCCAAACGCTTCGCCGCTTCTGCCACTGAAAGCTCTTGCATGAGCTGTTTATACCGAACAAGAAAATCTTCGTCAATGCGAATGGTTTCTGTTGACAACTATTCGTATTTGCGTATAGTTTCGCCGCAAAGCTGATCTTAAAAATTCCCTCTGAGCGGACCATGATTATGAATAAGTCAAATGAGCACGACATCATTAAGCTTGAGCAGTTCATCGAAGCCACTCGGGACTCGGGTTACAAGAGCACCGCATCGTCAATCGCTGAGCTAATTGATAACTCTTTTGAGGCCGGCGCAACAGACATAGAAATTGATTTCACCGAATCTCCCACGAGGCAGATCCAAGTATCAGTGCGAGACAACGGATGCGGAATGACGCCGTCAGTGCTGCGGCTCGCATTGAGATTTGGGGGGAGCACTCGCTTCAATTCACGTAAAGGCACTGGTAGGTATGGCATGGGGCTTCCTAACAGTTCACTTAGCAGGGCTCGCCGCGTGGACGTATACACTTGGAGGAAACCAAGAGTCGTTTGGTGGAGTTACCTGGACGTCGACGAGGTTACCTCTGGGAAGATCACAAGCGTGCCCAAGCCAAAGCGTCAGAAATTTACTTCAAGCAACAAGCCCAAGCGCTCCAGATCTGGGACGGTCGTAGTTTGGTCACAGTGCGATCGACTAGACTATAAGAACCTTAAGAAGCTGATGTCGAAGCTCAGCAAGTCCTTGGGTCAAACTTTCCGGCGCGAGATCTGGAGGGGGAAATGCATTCGAATCAACGGAGCGTATGTTTGTCCAGTCGATCCAATGTTCCTGCGTAAAGGAAATAACCTGCATGGCGCCGTGCGTTATGGAGTGCCCATGAACTTCGAGATTAGAATCCCTCAGATTGTGGGCGATGGTTCCAGTCTATCAACCGTTCGCGTGACGTTTTCCGAACTCCCTATCGAGACCTGGCATCATTTCTCGAATGAAGAAAAGAGAATTCACGGGATTACAAAAGGCGCTGGTGTCTCCATCGTCAGGTCCGGCAGAGAGATTGATTACGGTTGGTTTTTTATGGGGAGTAAGCGAAAGGAGAACTATGATGATTGGTGGCGATGCGAGATTCATTTCGACGCAGAATTGGACGAGTTATTTGGGGTAACCCATACAAAACAGGGAATCCATCCCACTGGCATACTAAAAACCATTCTCAGTCCTGACATTGAGCGGGTTGCCCATATTCTGAACAGCCGGGTACGTGAAAGATATCTTAAAGTAAGATCAGTGACACCTCGCTCGACGGCGATCTATCGCGCCGAAAGCAGAGACCATTTGCTGGAACCGCCAGCAAAAAGCCGGCTAAGGAAAGGAGAATGGAAGAGTGGCTCAGCACGAGCGATCAACAATGGTGGAGTTATTTCTGGGTTTGCTTACAGGATTGAGCACAAAGCGTTGGATGAGCCAAGCTTCTTTGTACCGCTGCCATCATCTAGTGAATTGATTGTGCTATTGAACGAGGAACACCCGTTCTATGAAAGAGTCTATCATCCGATCGTTGATGCTCGTGATATAGAAGTAAGATCGTTGCACGGTTATCTCGAACTGTTGCTTTTTGCTGCCGCCCGAGCAGAATGTTCCGTCACGAGTTCACAAAAGATAAAATGGGCGCGCAGCATGCGTGAGTCATGGAGTAAGACACTCGCTACTTTTCTCGATTAGCGGATGAACCGCGCTTACCTAACCAAAGAAAATCGCTGGACACTGTAAATGATTGCCACGGAGATGAAAGGTTTGGAGTTGCACCCGAGACTAGGGCGACGGCAGGGCCTTTTCGTCAAGTTTTGTAAACGTGCTGCGACGGCTCTGAAAAAGGCTCCATCCCAGCGCGCTCAGGTTCTGGAGATACTTAGAAACGAAGCAAAGCCTTCAAGTCGATTGATTAATACCGGCCAGTTGGATCTTCTATTCGTCACAAACGTTATTCTTGACCTGCTTTCCCAAGGTTGGGAGTTGAGTGTTCGTGGGCCAAAGATCAAATTCCACCCACCGCGAACATCTGAGAATTCTCATTCATCCAAAGACCTTGTAAGGAGCCGACACCTACTTGGTAGGAATGCTCAATTGAGCGAAGGGTCAGTTACAGAGTTTTTGAAGAAGATGGAACGACGACGCCTAATCGGGAAAGAATGGCACTCCATTTTCTCTGTGATGCGTGACGGCCGAGACTTGGCAGAAAGGCTGCAGAACTCGAATTCACTTCTGGATAGCGAGCAACGAGTAAAAGCGCTATCCGAAGTGGTCTCCCCCTACATTCAGTTCGCCGACCCGGACACGACTTGTCGGTACACTGGTCTGCGGCTGGGCGATATCTGGCGATACTTTAGGCATACGTGGGTTAACGAATATAAGTCGATTCCTGGACGTTCTATGATGATTCTAATAAGAGACTCCGCAGCGCCGAATCACCCCGTAATCGGTATCGCTGCTCTCAGTAGTTCCGTTGTCCAACATCGTAAGCGCGATGAATGGATCGGATGGCAGCCACAGACTTTTGTTGACTACGTGATTAAGAACCCATCCAAGAAAGTGGCGGTCTGGTTGCTTGACTCTGTACAGCGCCTTATTCAAGGACTTTACTTAGCTGATCTTGTATCCGATGGCATTTGCAGTCAATCTCAAATCGCGTCTCCGACCGAGGCAGTTATTGATCGGCTGGTCGAAGAATCTCAACGTTCCATGATAAGGCACCGCCGTAACCCACAGAAGAGACTTCATAAAGGACGAAAGGGGGATCTTACTTCATCTAAGTACTGGAAGGCTGAAGCACGTACACACCTCTACCGCAGTAAGCGGTGCAAGAAGTTGGCCGACCTGTTGACGATTAGGAAGAGTTTTCACGAGCAGGGTTTACGCCACGCCAGCAAACAAGCTCTTAGCAAAGCCATCAAATCAACGACGATGCGCGCCTCAATTGCCCAAGTTACTCGAATGGTCAAAGGAGAACACGTCGGGATTGACATGTTGGATATAACGGTGTGTGGTGCCTTAGCTCCTTATAATTTGATTCTTGGTGGCAAGCTTGTATGTATGTTGCTTTGTAGTCCCGAGGTCACACAACATTACTCGAAGCGATATGCCAGGCAGGTGAGCATAATTGCTTCCGCTAATAATGGTAAGCCTGTGATTCGAAAACCTAATCTCGTATTGATTTGCACGACCAGTTTATACGGCGTCGGTTCCAGTCAGTACAACCGAGTCAAAATTCCCCTCGAAAAAGTGGGCGGTCGCGAGGGAGAAGTGATACTGTTCGAGAATCTCGGCCATAGTTACGGGTTTGGTACATATCATTTCAGCAAAGAAACTATTCAAATCGGCAGTGTGTTGATTTCTCGCCGTGCGAACAGCAGACCTGTTAATAGCATTTTTGGTGAGGGTGTGAACCCGCTCATGCGGAAGATCAGGGAAGCGCTTGACGCCGTTGGCTTGCAGAGCGATGACCTCCTGCAGCATGGTGACCGGCGCGTGACTTACGGGGTTCGTCTTGCCCGCAATTACCGCGCTGTGCTAACGGGATTCGAGAAACGGCCTTCCTATCTCATTTCTCAGAAGAATGCGCGACAACACTCTACCGAGATAGCAGACCACTGGCGACGTCGCTGGCTTTTGCCAAGGATAACTCGACCAGGAATCTTGGATGCTGTAACTCAACATACTCTTTCGTGCCCGATCAATCACGGGGCAACCGTCGCTCTGCCTTCGAACGGTAATGATCCAGAGTTATCTGGGAGTGAATGGTTATTATGACGGTTCTCTGCTTGAAGAACGGAAAGCACGAAGGGATTAGGCGCCGGCCCGTATTCTGAGTTCCGTTTTGGCACGGCCTCCCGCCCGGCACGATTCGGGAGCGACCAGTGCCTTGAGGTCGCCGTGCGAAGGTGGGTAGGACACGGCGACCTCCGTTCGTAAATCCCGCTTATTCAGGCGGACAAGTTGCTCACTTTTGGTCCATGCCCGGCGGTAAGTCCGAGATTGGGATGAAGCGAGGCGAAGGTCCTTGGAGACTTGCCGTCTTAGGGAGTTCCCCAACGGCACGTCGCTCTCAACCATTTTTTAGGATTCTTAGAAAACTCCACTTTAAAGTTCCCGCATGATTAATTCTGACTTTCCTCAATCTTAGTCAAGCACCAGTCGTCCTATCCATAAAAGTGTCGGCTTTGAATCGAATGCCTGTCAATTGTACTCCCTTCGGGTGGCTGTTGCATTGATGCAACAAGCTGGTAAAATCAATTGATTTTCCGTTGAGCTTTCTAACATGTGATGAACGTACAGGGCATGACCATATGGTGTGACGCGCGGCCTCAAGATTCCCTTCTAAAGGCGTCGAGGTATGGCGGCATTCGCTAGGTGAGGGTGAGAATGAGTGAACATACTGATGAAGGAATCATTGAAGAGGTATTTGTAGATGCTCACAAAAAAGACGGCTTAGAGTTTCTATTCGCGTTACTTCGTGTCACAGGCTTGCCTTTTAAGAAACCTGATCTTCTATTAGACCTTAGGCTACAAGTGCAATCAGAGAATCCCTCCCCCAATTCTGAATTGCAGGAATTATTCAAGCGCCTTTTGATCGAAGATGTGCTTGAGTTAATCGCCAATCTGCTAAGACTGATTACAGAACTGCCTTACACAAACTCTCCTTTCTTTGAGCTCAAAGATGGCCTCGGTCATGAGCCTTCGGTAGTCGATAGGCTTCGCTTTCTTATCAGAACAGCAAGCGAAGCTGGCAAAGTCGGGTTTTCACGCTTGCTGAAGAAGGCTTATCTGATTGATGTTATTGAGAGACTGGATTCTGAAAACGTTGAGATTACCCACCTCAGCGCGGCGTATGATCGTTGTCTCGCATTCACCCGGACACTGCTGAACCTTTACCATCAGCAGCGACTTAACTACCGCGGTCATCAACAATTCACAAAGCTCCCAGGCTTTCAAATCATCGAACTTCTTATTGATGATGAACAGGGTGTATATGGATTTTATGCCCACTTTCCAGGTGGTTCAAATGCACACTTCGTGCGATATCCAGATAAAATGGAAGGCCAGAACTTTCTCGTTGGCGAACGGATCACTCCATTTGTTGGGCTCTTGCCATTTCCAGAAGAATGGATCGTAAAAGGAAAACACCTTCACGAATTAGGTTTCACTGGAAGATACAATAAGTTAGGCGAATGGAAGCCGATTATTTATCCCGCGCTCCCCAAGAAGTTAATTGAAGAAGCTCAGTCTGTCTCAAACGATCCCGATGTTCAGGGATCTTGGTTTTATGTTCAGACAACTGGTTTTCAAGTCATTGAGTTTGCTGTTCAAACCACCGTGGACTTACCTCACGAAAGCTGTTCGTTTGGCAAGGCATTTCACCTTTGGAAATGCCCGCCCTATGAAAGATCGCCTCTGCACCAAGGTACTCGGATTTATGATGGTTGGTTGGAGCTTGAAGCTGTGGATGCAGAGTATCTTCGTGACGCAATTGCGCAGATAGGTATGGCCGTCAATCGATTGGCCTTTGCATATGACGCTCGGGCCGATTGGCGCGTTAAATATCGGTTCCGTGATAAGGGTTACACGCTGCTTTCGCCTTCGGAGGACGACATTCACCTTCTAGATTCTCTGCTTCGAAACTTCCCTAACACTGACGATGCAATAATCCTTGAAACTGCGATGGACTGGTACAACCGTGCCAGGAATTCGAACAATGTCTTTGCGAGTTTTCTGTCGTATTACATCTCGATAGAAAGCGTTGCGGTTGCGATCTTTAACGGTCAAGGTGATTTTGGTCTCGGCCATACGAGAGAAGGCAAGGCAGAGCGAAGGAAGCAAAGAGCGCGGTGCATTGAGGAGAAGCTCAACTTACTGTATGCATCCAATCCCAAGCAGTTTGTAGAGGAGGCTTACTTTGATTGTGTAGTTTCATTGAAGAAAAAAACCCGTCGGATTGCTGAACTTGTATTTGGCTTGGGACATCCAAACCTAGATCTCCTATTTGAGAAAGACGCCCAAGAACTCTCTCTGAGCGACATTCGAAGCAATTTGGCACATGGCTCTTTCTCCTTGCTTAACACGGACCATGAATCGTTGGTTGCGAAGCGCCTACCACAAGTGGCGACAGTAGCAAGAGAATTCCTGACCAGAATCATCTTTGGGCTTAAGCAAGATCAGATCCTTCCAACTTGGTCCGGGGCTGCTACGAATGCAAATAGGGAGATTGCCGATCCCAGAGGAACTCTAGTAATTGTCAGTGAACAGGGGTTGGTGACCGAGGATTGGACAATTAGACCTGAATGGATCGCTTAACTACCACGTCAATGTAGGGCAAACACCTAGCTAGTAAACGCCGGGGCCGGGCGAGTTCTAACGACTGCGCTCACCACCTTTCGTGGAAAAACAGTAGGCTCACGTACTTGTTGCTAATTGTAGGAGTTTTCGCGTTCGTTCAGAAGGTGCAAACCATATATAGAAATTGAGGCAGCTATAGAATTGGTGACGGAATGCAACCTCATTCTCAATCTCTTGGACCAGCGTTGGAGAAAAGCAAACAGAAAAATTGTAGAGTTCGCTTGGGTAACTTCTAGGGAATGCCGACCAACCGTTTTTCCAGTCAAAGTTTTCGACGTTCCATTCCGAAATCTGATTTAGCCATCGATCTGACAAGACGTTCAAGAGTTCTCTTCGGTCTGGTCCCTGTAAATACAGTGGATTCCATACGAATGCCTCATTCCAGTTGATGTTGGCGTCGAAATCTCCGGTCACGCTCCAGACCAAAGCAGCCGAGAGTTGGCGTATCCATTCGGAAAAGTCGAAATTGATAGCTGGAATCCTAAAATCCAATTCCGAGTCGATCAGAAAAGACTGATCGCTAATCTCTGCGTTTGCCTGAGAAAAGTGCGGCCTAAGATCATTAATAGCCCTGATTGCTTTAGGTGATAACGAACTTACAGGCACACCTGATTGAAGGGTGCGGTCTATGCTCTTTACTAGCCAGGTGATAATTGCACGATCGCGGCCGGCCTTATTGTTGTTGTGCTTATCGCACGAGGGAACGGTAATGCTGTCACAGTCAAAGGCTGCAAACATCAACTTTGGAGGGGCATGTTCCCTCGTACTCGGGGGATTTCCACCGCAGTAATAACATGGCTTCGCTGCAGAATGCTGTTTTAATCTCATAGAATCACGATTCAACAATCGCAGTGCCGTCAAAGTGTAACCCTCCCTAAAATTCGGACCATTGAAAAGTAGAGGTTTCCGGGGCAGCATAGCAGGCCCGAAGGAGACCTTATGAAGCGAAGCAAGTTCAGTGAGACCCAGATCATCTCGATCTTGAAAGCGGTGGAAGCCGGCCGGAGTGTGCGTGACGTGTGTCGCGAGCATGAAGTGAGTGACGCGACCTACTACAAGTGGAAATCGAAGTATGGTGGGATGCAGGCGTCGGACATCAAGCGGCTGCGTGAACTCGAGGATGAGAATCGGCGCTTAAAGAAGATGTACGCGGAACTTTCTCTCGAACACGTGATGTTGAAGGAAATGCTCACAAAAAAGCTGTAAAGCCGGCGATTAAGAGACGGTTGATTGCCGGCTTAATCGAGCAGTTCCAAGCGAGTGAACGGCAGGCGTGTAAAGCCCTGGAGCTGAGAAGGTCGGTTTATCGGTATCGGCCACGACCGAACGGTGATGGAGAGATCATCAAGCTGCTGTTGGAGTTGGCGCATGGTAGACCCGAGCAAGGCTTTGGCAAGTTATTCAGGCGGCTGCGGCGGTTGGGCCAGGCGTGGAATCACAAACGAGTTTATCGCGTGTATTGCGCGCTGAAAATGAATAAACGGCGCAAAGGCAAGCGGCGGTTGCCGACGCGGAATCCGGCGCCGTTGCAGGTGAGTCAGATGATGAATGAATGCTGGTCAGCGGACTTCATGAGCGATGCGTTGTGGGATGGACCGCGCTTTCGCACCTTCAATGTGGTTGACGACTTCAATCGTGAAGCGCTGGCGATCGCGATCGACTTTAACTTGCCGGCCCAGCGGGTCGTGCGCGAGCTTGACCAGATAGCCGCTGTCCGCGGCTATCCGCTCAAGCTCAGATTAGACAATGGTCCCGAGTTCATCGCCTTGGCTCTGGCTGATTGGGCCGAACAGCATGGCGTAACTTTAGAGTTCATCAAACCAGGCAAACCGATGCAAAATGGCTTCATTGAAAGATTCAATCGCAGCTACCGCGAAGCGGTGCTCGACATGTTCGTGTTTCAAAGCCTCGAAGAAGTTCGTGAGCAAACGGAAAAATGGCTCAAACAGTACAACGAAGAGCGGCCACATGAAGCTCTGGGACATCTGACGCCCAGAGAATATCTGTTAACCCACACCGCGGAAGTCTCTACTTATGACTGGTCCTAAACTGGGGAGGGTTACAAGTGAGTTTCGGAGTGTTGTTGAGATCAAACGTGCGGCAGGACAACAACAGGCGAACGCCCGGGATCAGCCGCGCTTTAGCGACGAGATCCAACACAAGATCGAGAGTCCTTTGATCGAGGGCAAGTGATAAAGATAGAGCGTCCATTTGATCAATTACGAGAACCACCGTTTCTCTATCGGCCAAACGATGAAGCACTCGTTCAACCGAATCAGGCAAACCCAAATAATCTCGTAGTTCTTCGCGAGTGCTTATTCCCGACAATAGATCAGCCTTTATGGCAAGGACTCTTACTCCTGCGTCTTCTAGCGCATAGAGTACATCTTGCAGTACCACCGTCTTTCCCATTCCGGCACGGTCAAGTAGTATTCCAACATTCCGGCCTGTCTGAGGGTTCGAGAATCCATGTCTTGATGACCTCAACGACCGCGCGCTTTAAATGTATTCCTGTATTTCCGAAACTCTGCTTATGTTGTTTCAGGCCGGCCCCGCAACCCCTTACTGTTTCCAACAACTCATCGAGCCCTGGCTGAACTGCAAATGTCACGTTGCTTTCCGCCGCAAGGCGTGAGGACAAACTAGTCATCGAAAACGAGTCTCTTCTGCGCGCAGCGCCGCCTACAGCATCACGTAAGAGTTTGAAGAGTTCGATCTGAGTTTTGTTACTCTGCGGAATCCAGTACGGCACTAAATCACGCTCAATATCTATGAGAGGACGAATCTCAAGATCAGAGTGCTTGAAGAACGACAAGATTTCTTCTTCAGCGGCGGCATGTTTTGGATCGAACAACGCAGTAATCTTCTTTAGGAGTTTTTTCTGATCTTCCGTAAAACGAGATATCCATTCAGCGTGGTTCAAGCTGCTCGACGCCCGGATGGCCATCTCTCTCACGGCATGGTGTTCGTTATGGACCTCGCCTACTTGGAGTAGTAATCGATCCTTCCCCTTTTGGAAATCTAGCTGCCAAAATTGGCGTTTGAAACTATTCCAAATTTCCTGCCATGCTGAGTCATTGTCACGAACATTCTCTTTGGCCTGAATAAAGGTCCGATGTCCATCACGATACGTGACAACGATATCGTCAACGGCCGTGGGGGCCTCAACGCGAACGCCTTCCACCGCGTGTTCGTCAGGGCGCGGAGTGCTGTCGCAGAGTCGCCCCAAATACAAAGCGGCAATTGAATTCTGATAAAGAATTCCTGATTGATTTGCTGGGCCTCCGCGTTCCATTAGCTATAGTTGCGCCGAGAAAGAGTACTTCCGATCAATGTTGAAAGTAACTAGAACTGGGAGTTCTAAATTATTCGGCGAGCACTCGATGCACGAAAGCGACGGCAATCGATCCTTCGCCCACAGCTGACGCGACGCGCTTAACGTTTCCGCCCCGAACATCTCCGACGGCGAAAACACCTGGCAGACTGGTTTCAAGTAAATAGGGAGCGCGAGCGAGCGGCCATTTGGCGCGTTCCAAGTCTTCCTTTGAAAGATCGGAACCGGTCTTAATGAAGCCCGCGCCATCGCACGCCACACAACCTTCAACCCAGGCCGAATTTGGCACGGCACCAATCATCGAAAACAGTGCGCCGATTTTATGCTTCTCAACCTTACCAGTCTTGTTGTTGCGCCACTCCATCATCTCAAGATGATCGTTTCCACTCAACGCAATCACTTCAGTGTCCGTGCGCAATTCGATATTCGGGCTTTCTTCGATTCGCCGGACCAAATAGCGCGACATGCTCTTAGCTAAACCGTTTGAGCGAACGAGGACATAAACACGACGCGCGGTTTGCGCCAGAAATACAGCTGCTTGTCCAGCCGAATTTCCTCCGCCGACGATAACGACTTCTTCGCCGCCGCATAACTGCGACTCGAGGTGTGTCGCGCTGTAATAAACACCCGCACCCTCAAACCGAGACAAATTCTCCAGCGAAAGCTTCCGATACTGGACGCCCGTAGCGATAACTACGGTTCGAGCCGGCACTTCCTCGTCATTCTCAAACTTCAACGCATAAGGCCGGCGGACACAAGCCAAACCTTGAGCTTGTTTGGCAATCAACATTTGTGCACCGAACTTCTGTGCTTGTGCGTATGCATTTCCGGCCAGCTCTTTGCCTGAGATTCCGGTTGGGAAACCCAAATAGTTTTCAATCTTTGAACTTGCGCCTGCCTGTCCTCCGGGAGAGTTGGACTCAACGACCAGTACATCGAGCCCCTCGGACGCACCGTACACTGCTGCCGCCAAACCAGCGGGCCCAGCGCCCACTACAATCACGTCGCGTACGTGGGTTTGCTCGATGCCCTCGTTGAGGCCCAGACAATTTACAATTTCCTGATTGCTCGGATTGCGCAGCACGACGCTGCGGCGACAAATCAGCACAGGCAGATCCGTGATCGCAACATGGAACCGATCCAGAAGGTCCTGCACTTCCGCATCACGTTCGAGATCAATGGACGAATATGGCTGATAATTGCGAGTAAGAAATTCTTTGATGCGGAAGGTGTCGAGCGAATGACTCGAACCAATTAGAATTAGATCTCCACTCCCACGAGCAATCAATTCCAATCTTCGTAAGATGAAAGCGCGCAGGAAGATGTCGCTGAGTTCACTATCGGTTTGAACGAGACCTTGGAGCGGCTCACGTTCTATCTCGATGAGTTCGCTGGGTTCGCTGGCGCGGATTTGTACTAATCCACGGCGTCCGGAAAGGACATTCAGTTCGCCGGTGAACATGCCAGGTCCACAAACGGCGATCACCTCTTCTTTATTATCTGAGAGGAGAAGAAGTTCGAGCCGACCGGCAACCACCACAAAGAACTTAATTCCTTGTGCATTGGGTTCCACGATAGTCTCGCCACTCCTGACCTTTCTTGATCGGCCATGCGCCAGTACCCGCGCTTGCTGCTGAGCCGTGAGTGCGGGGAACATTTCATCCGATGACGAACCGGGTAGTGGTGTAGGTGTTGATTCCATCAATGATCTGCTCGCAAGACCTGCGTGAGACTAGCGTGCGCCATTTACTACTTACGGTTTACTTGTCATGCGGCGTGACAATTCGCTTCGAATCCTTCTTTCCCGTGCTTTCACTCGGGCATTTCTTCAGCGATCAGATGAGTTATCTTGGGCGGCTCGGGGCCGAGGTGAAATGCCTGAGCGCGCTGTTCTACTTCGCGATTCTCGGCGGTGACTCTTTCGTGTTGCCGCAAATGATCGCCCCACGATTCAGTCACAAAGGTTTCGAGGTATCTTTCGGGGTCCGCGGTGTCACGACTTAAGTTCCAACGGATTGCGCCGTCGCGTTGACGTATCCGCTTCATCTCTTTCATTGCCTGCAAAAACTCGTCAGCGGTTTTTGGATCGATTCGATATTCCATAACAGTGATCGCCGGTCCCTCCTGTGGCTCGGCATCGATCATTACAATTGGTT
>JAWVEM010000265.1:0-16387 GCA_033856735.1 Blastocatellia bacterium | reverse complement strand
AAGACTCGGGCGACAGTGTCGCGGATCTCCGTTGGGTTAGGCGGAGCCGACGGTGTGCTTGCGCGAGTGGGGGTAGGCGTAGGCGAGGCCAACGCGAGCACTCGGGCGGCCGGTTCTGTCGCAGATTCGACACGCGGCGCGGGTTCGACACTCTTGGCTTCTTCGTTCTTTTTGGCACAGCCCGGTAATGAGAATGCGATGGCAAACAAGGCCAGGCTGAAGCCAAAGACATTCGTTCTCCTGCAAAACACTGGAAAGCCCTCCCTGCATTACGGCGGATGAAAAGTTTCTGTAGGGGAAATCTATTTGGAAGGGCCAGTGAGGCTGAATATAAAATTAAGTCCAGCCCCACTGACCATTTTTGGTTGGGAACCACAGCGAATCAAATCGAATTTAGAAACGCGATTAGCTGGTTCTTTTGTGTCGTGCTCAGCCCGCGATAGCTGTTGATGACGCCGGTGGCTTCCCCTGCGTGGCGAAGGATGGCGTCGTTGCGCGTATAGTTCTCAAGATCGTGCATTAACTCGTTGCGAGTGCGCACTCCCCAAAGTGGGGCCGTACGTACCTTGTTTCTGGTTGACTGGTCAAGATTGTTGGTACCGGCGACGTTAGTCTGGACAATTCCATCACCAGTCCCCACATCGTGCAGCAGGAAATCGCTGTACGGGTGAATTATCTTGTTGCCAAGAGCTGCCGGAACCGTAAAGGCCCCGCCGTTTATCAGAGTGCCGGCGGGAGCGGTCGTAAAGGTCGCGATGTGACAGATGTCGCATCCAACCGAATGAAATAGGGAAGCCCCGGTTTGCGCGTCCGCAGTGGCCGCCAGCCGGGTATCGCGTCCAGGCACTTTGCTGGCTCGCATGAACTCCGCGAAGGTATTGATGTCGCCATCAGGATCCTCTCCACAGTTCACACTCGTGTTGGCTTTGCAGGGTGCGTTGTCGGGAACATCATCACAAAGAGCTCGGCCGCCAACCCCCGTGCCGGCTGGGATAGGCTCCAGCAGGTTGAACTGGTTGGTTATCCCCTGTTCATTGAGGTAAGCGTCACTCGAAAAGCTCAGCAGGCTGGCCTGTTGGTTTTTCCAGCCAAACCGGCCGATGCGAAATTGGCCCGGTGCCTCGGCTACCGGTACCGTGATTACTTGGCCCTTCATACCGGAGGGCTGAGTGTTGGGTATGTTCTGCAGCGTGGTGTTCGAGAGGGCCTCAACAAAGCCGAGCCCCAGAACGTTGGTCGCTGCGCGGCGCGTGCGAATATCATCGGCGCTCGACAGGCGCTCCTCTCCCTGGTCAGCCGGATGGTTATAGATGATCGTGCCATCCGGAATGTTGTTGGTTGGATCGTTGTCCGTTACCACACCAGGGCACGTCGAGCGCTGGTTGATAAGTGATCGGTTGGCAATGTTCACACCACCGTTCGGACCGCCGACGTTTATGGTTACGGTGGCCGGCACAAAATTACCCGACCCGTCGAGATGACCGGCTCGAAGTTCCGAGATTTGGCTGATGCCGCCGCTCACCGGACTTTGGTGGCATTCAGCGCAGGATTGCGCATTGTAGATCGGGCCGAGGCCTTTAGTGACATCATCCCGTTCCTCGAAGGTTGCCCGATCGGCGTCGTGTACCGCCTGGGTAACCATGCCGTTCGTTAATGTATCGAAGCCGGCGGGAGCTTCAGTAGCAGCTTGGCCCTCAACGGTCCTTGACGTCCAGATTGGCAGTCCAAGAGCCGTTGCGAATAGAAGAAAAACCAAAACCCTGACGAATTTTGTCATTGATTCCTCCTGCAGTCTGGTAGGCACTTTCGTGCAAGACACAACCGACAACTTGCCCAACGGCAAATTGCACTTGTTGTTCGAACCCCTTGGGACCCCTGGATCTATGCTCGTAGGACTGGCCGAAAAAGTAGAGTGAGCGCGACGTTAACAGCGGCCAGAAAAGAACGGGGGAGTCCCCGTCCTAAAGAAACCAAACCTCTCAAAAACCACGGCGCGCATTATTTGGCAAGACGCGCGAACTCTAATACGAGTCGTCGGTTGTGTCAATACAAAAATTTGCATAGTGGTCGTAAAAATTTTTCATGGCGACTAAGGGGCTGAGCAGGAGAGGGCAGCGGCTCTTTACTTCATGGTTATGCCTGGCTTTTCCCGTCTTGAATCTTGCGCCCCAGCGCCCGTCTGAGAGACGCTGTCTTGCTGCGAGCGATTTTTTCAGTTAAAAGAAGTTCAGTTTCAGGATTGGGCGCATTTCGTGACAGCAATGCATCGCGGACTCAAAGCAAGCCCAGGAAAGCATATTCGATCACAATCTGCCAGAGACCACTTTCCTAATGAATAATAATCATAGCGATCGCGATGCAGGTGTGATGCGGCTGTACGAGCAACTCGTTGAAATCGAGCAGAGGTTGATCCCCACGGGCCTGCATGTGTTTGGTCGTCCGGCCGAACTCAAAGAAAAAGCCGATCTGCTGCGGATGGTTGCTTCGTTTGATAGGCCAGAGCACGACGCCCGCGCTCTGCCGAAGCTGGTGGCGGAAGCGCTCGGTATCGACGGCTACGAAGGACTGTTGCAAGAGGCGTCGGCAAGTGAGACCAGGGACTTGATCGACTCAATCGTCTCGGAAGCCGTGCAGCGGTTCTGCCGGCTAGGCACAGACTCGGCCGTCGAATGGCTGAAAGCCAGGGCGAATGTTGATCGCGAAAAGTCGCTGCCTGTCTTCCTGATGCTTGCGAACGTTGCTGAACAGCTTGATTCCAATAACGAGATTAAGTCGCTGCTGCGCGCGCTGCGCGGCGAATACATCGAGCCCGGACCCGGCGCCGATATCGTGCAAAACCCGGATGTCTTACCCACCGGTCGTAATACGCATGCGGTCAATCCTTATTCGGTTCCTTCGCAGATGGCATTCACGCGAGCAAAACTCACTGCCGACGCTTTGCTTCGTCGTTATTACGATGAACATGGCCGTTATCCAAAGGCGATGGCTCTGGTGCTTTGGGGCCTGGACAACATCAAAACGCAAGGCGAAGGCGTGGCGCAGGCGCTTCATTTGCTTGGTGTACGTCCTATTCGTGATGCCCTGAACCGCGCGACTGAAATAGAAGTAATTCCCCTGGAAGAGCTGAAGCGACCGCGGATCGACATTGTGATGACGGTGTCCGGAATCTTTCGTGATTTGTTTGCGCCGACCATGGCGTTACTCGATAAAGCGGTTCGGCGAGTTGCCGTGCTTGATGAACCTCTTGATATGAATTACGTGCGGCGGAACGTCTCCGAAAAGATCGATGCGGGCGGTGCAGATTTTGACGACGCAGTCGCGCGGGTGTTTTCAAACGCGCCGGGCAACTATGGCACCAACGTGAATTTCATGGTGATGGAATCCCAGTGGGAAACGAGCGACACGCTTGGCGATCTCTTCGTCACGCGCAAATGCTTTGCGTATACCAGGGACTCGAAGGGACGTACGATCGAGGGCAGGGAAGCGCGTGACTTAATGGATCAAGCGCTGTCACGCGTCGAAGCCACCTACCAGAACATTGATTCGTTCGAAGTGGGCATCACGGACGTCGATCATTACTTTGAATATCTCGGCGGCATTTCCAATGCGGTCGAAAAACGCGCGCAGGCGCGGCCGGCGATTTATTTGTCCGATTCGCTTTCGCCGCAAACGAAGATTCGTTCATTGGAAGAAACCATTCGGCTCGAGACGCGCGCGAAGACCCTGAACCCAAAGTGGTATGAAGGAATGCTGAAGCATGGTTTCCGCGGTGTCGCTGAAATTGAAAACCATGTGGCGAATACTTTTGGCTGGAGCGCTACGGCGGACGCTGTCGATCCCTGGATCTACACCGACATTGCCAGGACCTTCCTGCTGGATTCGTCGATGTTCGATCGCTTACAAGAATTAAATCCGCATTCGGTCCGTTCACTGACGCGACGCCTGCTCGAAGCGCACCATCGTGGATATTGGAATCCCGACGAAGAGATTTTGGAAAAGTTGCGCGAAATGATCGGCCACCTGGAACCTCAACCGGAGGGAGTAGCTTGAAAATTACAGTCCTTTATGTGGGTTCCAGCCTACTCGCGCCGCTGCGTAATGCTGAGCGCGAGATTCGGCGACAGCATGGGTTCCACCTGGATGTCGCGACTTACAATTTTGGGGCTTCGTTTTCTGACGATGAATGGGGCGCCATTGAGAAGGACATGCGCGGGGCCGATGTCTTGTTCGTCATTCACGTGATGGATAGCGAGAACGCGACGCGGCTGTTGTCTTTCCTCGATCGAACTGGCGATCGACATCGCGCGGTTGTCGTGATCAACTGCATGCCGGAGTTGATGAAGCGCACGCGCTTGGGGAAGCTCGATCTGGAGCGGCTGACAGGAGGTGGTTCACGCAAAGGCGCAAAGGCGCCGGGCAGAGCAGGGGGGCGAAGCGCAAAGTCCGAGAACGACGAAGCGGCGAAAGCGAGTGGTCTTCTCGGCTCTGTCGGTTCATGGATCGGCCGGCAGGCACGGGGCGGCGAAGCAAACAAGAAGAACGGACATGGTCGCGCTCAGTACCTCAAGTTTGCCAACCATCTGCCGTCTCTGCTGCGATTTGTTCCGAGCGCGGGAGCGTTACGAGATGTGAAGAACTATTTGATGATGTTCTGTTACTTCCTCCAGCCCACGCCGGCGAATATTCGCTCGATGCTGCTTTACGCGCTCAAGCATTATGTCGATGACGAGAAAGTCAAAAAGATAAAGATTCCTCCGCCTGAGTCGATGCCCTCGGTAGCCATCTATCATCCGGACGCAGGAAGCTTGTTTGAAAGTTTTGCCGCCTACCGAAAGTGGTACGTCTCACAAAGGCAAAAGGAAAAAGTAAAAAGTCGAAAAGAGGAGACTCTTGATCCCAGGTTAACCATCGGCCTGCTGTTGATGAGGCCGCAGATCGTCAGCGATGCGCGCAAGCATTACGACGGTTTGATTCGAGCCATTGAAACAGAAGGGTTGAGCGTGATCCCTGCTATCTCAACCCTGATGGACAATCGCGAGGCGTGCCAGCGGTTCTTTATCGAACCCGAGTCCAAAGTCCAAAGCCCAAAGTCCAAAGCCCGCGCCGATGCAACTCACAACGGACAACTGACTACTGACCACGATAATCAATCTCGTGTCAGCCAAATCGTGTCCCTCACGGGCTTCAGCTTCGTCGGTGGTCCGGCGATGAATGACAGCGAAGCGGCGGCTGAATTCTTGCGCAAGCTGAACATTCCATACCGATCGATGGTCAGTCTTGACACCCAAACGATCGAATCGTGGCAGGAATCTTTTAGCGGGTTGAATCCGGTCCAGACCGGAATGCAGATCGCGATTCCGGAAATTGACGGTGCGACTGAGCCCTTTGTGTTTGGCGGAATTCCGACGCAGGGAGTTGAGCCGGCGCCTCTGGAAGATCGCTGCCTGCGAATCGCGCGACGCCTGAAGCGTTGGCATCGTCTGCAAACAGCCGAACGAGATCAATTGAAGATCGCGCTGACTATCTATTGCTTTCCGCCAAACAAAGGGAACATCGGCACGGCTGCCGACCTGGACGTGTTCGCCAGTCTCTTCGATGTTCTTGGACGCCTGAAGGGAGAAGGCTATCGCGTCGAATTGCCTGAAAGCGTTGGGATCCTGCGCGAGATGTTGCTCGGCGGTAATTCCGAGCGCCTGGGCGCCACCGCAAATGTCGCTTACCAAATGAGCGTGTACGAATACCGGCGGGTCTGTCCATTCGTTAACGAGATCGACGCTGAGTGGGGGCCTGCGCCCGGCGCGATTAATTCCTTTGGCGGCAATCTGCTGATCCAGGGAATCACGATTGGCAATATCTTCATCGGATTGCAGCCCACGTTTGGATTCGAGGATGATCCGATGCGACTGCTGATGTCGAAAGGCGGAACGCCGCACCATGGCTTCGCGGCTTTTTATGCTTATCTGGAAAAAGTTTTCCAGGCAGACGCGGTAGTCCACGTGGGAACACACGGGGCGATGGAGTTCATGCCCGGAAAGCAGGTTGGCCTCTCGGGCTCGTGCTGGCCGGATCGACTCATCAACGAGCTGCCCAACGTCTATATCTATAGCGTTAACAATCCATCTGAGGGCACGATTGCCAAGCGACGCTCGTACGCGGAATTGATCTCGTACCTGACGCCGCCGATTGAAAACGCTGGATTGTATAAAGGGTTGGCGTCTCTGAAGGAGTTGATAGGGAACTATCGGCGGGCTACAGATGAAGGTGATCGAGAGAGCTTGTTCGCCGCAATCCAAGAACAGAGTCAGGAATTGAATTTCAATCGATGAATAAGGTGCAACCACCGATCGTCGCAAACTAACCAGGCCGATTCACGAGCGCCGTCACGTACACCCTGAACTCATCCCCGCGAATCCGGTGTCGGAACGCTTCGACGCCGTTGATGAATAAGACCGGGATCTCGTACTGATAACGCGCGAACAACTCAGGATCGCTTTGGATGTCGAGTTCCTCGAGTGTATAGAGTCCGTCGCAACCTGAACCGCTCATTACCTCCTTCATTTCTTCGCAGAGACTGCACTCGGGCCTGGTGTAAAGAATGACTTGTACTGTCGAGTCCAATTTTCCCTCCCGTCAATATGAAAGATAGGTGCGATGCCGCGGACGTCCTGCTGATGCTGTTTTGGTTATCACCCTTGTTGTTTCTCGGAACGCGGGTGCCCTCCGCCGAGGCCAGTCGTTTGCAAAACATGTACGACCTAAGGCCAATTTGTTGTTCGAAGTAACTATCCTCTTGCCAACGCAATCGCGAAAGTTGTATAAAAGGCGTCTGCCGAGCAAGTTTATATTTTAATTTAGGCACGGTCGCACTTCTAGTGAACAAGGCGAAATCGGTTTTCACAGAGACGGCAATCCCTGTGTCGCGGGGAATTGTATATTTCAAAACAATCCCCTGCGTTGAAGTGTGAATGCAAGGTTAACCTGAAATCGATCGGCCAGGCGGAGGTTTTCTGAAGTGGATAGCAATCTGAAAGACGAGAGTTCAGCCGTCGCCGCGCCGCCGGCCCCGAAGGCTGTGGCGAGGCCAGCCGGAAAACCTCCGGCGGTCATCGTCGAATCCGTACCCGATCCACCGGTCAACAAGAAGCGACGCCGGATCGTCTGGCTCAGCGTCGCCGGGTTTCTCACTACCTGCTTTCTAATGTTCATACGGTTCTTTCTCCCGCGTTCCATCACTGAACCCGCCAGCACCTTTAGAGTTGGTTATCCCGGCGACTACGCTCTCGGCGTGGACACCAAGTATCAGCAGCAGTACCGCATCTGGGTGGACAAGACTTCGGATCGGCTTTTCGTCATTTATGCGCGCTGTACGCATCTCGGTTGCACGCCAGACTGGAAAGCAAGCGAGAACAAGTTCAAGTGCCCGTGTCACGGAAGCGGTTACGACAGCGAGGGGGTTAACTTCGAGGGCCCGGCGCCGCGGCCGATGGATCGCGCGCACGTTGAGCTGGATCCTGAAGGTCAGATCGTCGTAGACGTTAGTAGATTGTTCCAAAAGCCGAAGGGCGAGGTAGGTCATTTTGATGATCCGGGAGCTTTCATTCCCTTATAGCCGATGGACGAGCCAAAAGATCAAAAAGAGACCCAGCAACTGACCGGCGAAAAGAGTAACGCCGGTTTGGTTGAGCGCGCCAAAGACACTGCGGCTGCGCTCAAGGATCGTGCGATCGAAGAGGCCAAGGACTATAAGGATCCGCAACAGACTCAGGTTTGGAAATCGATCTTTCGCGTTTCTCACGAACGCTCTGATCCGCGCAATCGTTCGCTGGCAGTTCTTTCGAACGTCTTTCTTCATCTACATCCGGCCAAGATTAATCGCGACGCGGTGCGTTATCAGTACACCTGGGGCATGGGCGGGATTACGTTCTACCTTTTCATTGTGCTGACCTTCACCGGCGTCCTGCTGATGTTCTATTACCATCCGGCGAAGATTCAGGCGTTTGCCGACATTCTTTATCTCGAGCACGACGTGCCGTTCGGCAAACTGCTCCGCAACATGCACCGTTGGGCGGCGCATTTGATGGTGATCACGACCTGGCTGCACATGTTTCGTGTGGTGCTGACTGGCTCTTATAAGAAGCCCCGCGAATTCAATTGGTGCGTAGGCGTAGTGCTGCTGGTGCTGACCCTGCTGCTTTCGTTCACTGGATATCTGCTGCCGGACGATCAGCTTGGATTTTGGGCAGTGACGGTGGGAACGAACATGGCCCGCGCGACGCCGATGTTCGGCAATGAAGGGCCGTTTGGTCCTCAGCTTGGCCTGACGCCTTACAACGATGTTAGGTTCGGCTTGCTGGGCGGATCGATCGTGGATGCGAATGCGCTTCTGCGTGCTTACATCTGGCACTGCATAGGAATTCCTTTGGTTGCTTCGATATTTATGGCGGTGCATTTCTGGCGCATACGCAAAGACGGTGGGATTTCAGGTCCAGCGCCGGTGATGCTTGAGTCTGAGATGAAGATGCCGAAGAAGAAGTGAAACCCTCAGATTTCAAATTTGAGATCTGAAATGCAAATCAGAACTGAAAGAGATTTGAAACTTGCGAGCTGAAGCCACAATCGAGAATCCGAAACCAAACACGCGCCGCAATCGGCTGATCGGGCTGATTGTCGTCGTGGTTCTGGTCGGTCTGTGGGTCTATTCAGTCCAGGACTGGCACCAGATTTGGAAGATCGTTTCCGCGGCCGACAACGTTCCAATCGTGGCAATGCTCTTCCTGGTTCCGTTCTTTACCTGGCTGGGAATCAAGCAAGCGCACGCCAACGATCATCTCATTGGCGAGTTGGAAGGCGATGCGAAGCTGGCCAAAACGCATCATCGCAAGGTCGAGCCGTGGCGGCCGGGTTGGGCGAAGGAACTGCATGTCTGGCCCTATCTGGTGCGGGTAGAATTTTTGGCGGCCGTCATTGTGACGGTCATTTTGTATGTCTGGTCGATCACTCTGAACGCCCCGCTCGAGGAACCAGCCAATCCTAATCTGACGATGAACCCGTCAAAGGCGCCGTGGTATTTCCTCGGACTGCAGGAGATGCTCGTCTACTTCGATCCCTGGATCGCTGGGGTGGTGATGCCTTCCGTTATCATGATCGGCTTGATGGTGTTTCCTTATGTCGATTCGAATCCACTGGGCAATGGTTACTACACGCTGAAACAGCGGCGATTCGCCGTGAACATGTTCAGTTGGGGTTTCCTGATGTGGATCCTGCTGATAGTGATCGGCACGTTCATACGCGGGCCCGGCTGGATTTGGTTTTGGCCCGGACAGACCTGGGACCACAACACGGTCGTCTTCGATCGCAATCGTGACCTGCACGAGATCCTCGGCATAACACCCGACAATTTCGCAAATCATTTGAGCCTTTTGCCGTGGGTGCGCGGCATCTTCGGGTTTATTATCGTGAGCGGATTCTTCATCTTAGGTGGGCTGTTCTTCCACTGGTTGATGAAGCGTGGGCCGTTCAGGTTCAGCTACCTTGTATCGCCGAAAAAGTTTTTGGCTTGGGCGAAGTTTCCCGATCCGTTCGAGCTGAAGCTGCTGGCCAATACCAGCATTCTGCAATACATGACGTTTCAATTCTTTGCCGTCAGCGTGCTCCTGGCGATGCCCGTCAAGCTTTTCTTACGTTTGGTATTTACGATCAAATACGTTTGGGTGACTCCGTGGTTCAATATCTGAGCGCGACCGAAGGATAATAAACAGTGGCAGAATCTCCGGAACCGGTCGAATCCCTGGTAAGAAAAGAAGCGGAGCCGCAACGCGATCCGATCGTCAGTCGATCGACGAGCGCGATCCTGCTCGTTTGCACGTTACTGTTAATTGGATCCGCCGGTTGGGCCCTGTACGACGAGGGATTTGGCCAGCGTCCGTGGCGCGGCATGCAAAGGGAATTCGTCACGCGCTACACGGCTTACCTCAAAAGCATTCGCAAAGACGCGGGCAAGTCCGAAGCCGACGTCAAAGAAACCCCCGAATATCAGCAACTGGATGAAGACGCCAAAGCGGCGCTCGACAAAGTCAAAGCCGATGTCGCCGAAAGAGATCGTCACGTAGCCCAGATTCAAAAGAAGCTCGACGCGGTAACCGAGCCGTTTCAGAACCAGCGCGGCCGTATCGTCGTGATCACGTATAAGCTCGAGACGGCGCCCAGCGATTTTTGGCGCAAGCGTTACGGTAGCCAGCTCGACGAGAAAAAGAAGGAAGTCGTTACGGTCGACCTGCCGGCGGACGACGGTGGCAAACCCGTTCAGCAGAAAATGAACTATGCCCAACTCGAGCAGACGTTCAATAGCTTGCGCGAGGAAAAAGCAAAAGTACTCGGCGAAAAAGCCGAGCTAACCAAAGAACCGAGTGAGCTGGCGAAGAAGCGCGATGAATATCTGAAGAACCACGTCAGCCTCTTGCCGCAAAAGAGTATCGACGACCTCATCAAGAAGAACGAAAACTCTTTCGACTACACAATCCTGGGTCACCAGATCAATGTCAACCAGTTTGCCATCGTCGATCGCTGCGAAATTTGCCATCTCGGCACTCGCGAACCTCTGACGATTAACGCCGCGGACATGGCGCCGGGCGGGCCCGGTAAGAAACCGGACGATCTGGCTGCGGCGTTCGTCAGCCACCCGCGCAAAGAGCTTTTGCAGATCCACAATCCCGAAAAGTTTGGTTGTTCGGCTTGTCATGGAGGCAACGGCCGGGCGACGACCAGCGCCGTCAAGGCCCACGGCCAGAATCCTTTCTGGCTGCATCCGCTGTTTCATAAAGAGAACACTGAGGCCGGCTGCCAAATGTGTCACGCCAACGATCGCGTGACGCAGGGCGCGGACACACTGAACCTGGGCAAGGATTTGTTCTATCAGCGTGGCTGCGTGGGCTGCCATCGCATGGAAGCTTTCGATCGCGAAGGCGACGCGCTGACAAACGCGCGCCAGTCGATCACTCAGCTTCAGGACCAGATTACGGCCAACGATCGTCAGGCGAGACTGGACACTGAGGCCAGCGCCACCGCCAGTGATGATGCAGAGGTGCAGCGCCTTTTGGCCCATGCAGATTCGCTGCGAGTGGCGAGCAGTCAACTGGCCGCGCGCATCGACGAACTCAATCTACAGACGCGTTACCTGCAACAGGATCAGAAGAAGGTCGGGCCGAACCTCAAGGACGTCCGGCTCAAGCTGCGCAAGGAATGGATCCCGGTTTGGCTCAAAGACCCGCAGGCATTTCGTCCCGGCACGAAGATGCCCACCTTCTGGCGCTTCACTGAAGACGGCGAAGAGGGCGCGGGCGACCTGAAGGCCGTCGCGGCTTACCTTTGGCAGAACAGTTTCGACGGCAAAGTTCCCGCGCAACAGCAGGGAGATAAGAATAACGGCAAGACCCTGTTTGAGTCGCGCGGCTGTCTCGCCTGCCACTCTATCGGCGAGGAAGACAGCAAGATGGGCGGCACGTTTGCCGCGAACCTGAGCAAGGTTGGTGAGAAAGACAACTATGATTACATCGTGCGTTGGATTTACAACCCGCGCGAACGTTGGGCCCCCTATTGTCCCAAAGAGCATCGCGATCTGACGCCGGAAGATTATTCCAAGCATGGCCTGCCGTTCCTGTTCGATACCGAGCTGAATTCGAAGTGTCCGAACGACGGCGCTGAGCTCCAGGTGCAGAACATGACGGTGATGCCGAACCTTCGCCTCGCAGAACAGGATGCGCGCGATATCGCCTCATATCTTTTCTCGCTGTCCTCGCCATCCTCTGGCTCCGACACTTCCTATATGGACGATCCGAAGTTGGCTGAGGAAGGGAAGGCCGAGATCAAGCAGTACGGATGCGCCGGTTGCCATGAAATCAAAGGGTTCGAAGAAGAGCAGCGTATCGGTAAAGAGTTGACGACCGAGGGCGCGACGCCGCTCGAGCGTCTCGACTTTGCTTTGTTGACCCAGGACGCTGAATACGGCCGCGATCCCCTTAAGATCCATCCGAAAGACAAAGAACAAGAGTGGTACAACCATCGTGGCTTCTTCGAGCACAAGCTGACTGAGCCAAAGATATATGACACCGGCAAGTCGCAGTATCTCGAATCGAAAGATCGTCTGCGCATGCCGAAACCTTACCTGACAGAGGAGTGGCGAACGGGGCTGACGACACTCTTGCTTGGCAGCCTGGGCACCGAGGGCGCGAATGTGCCGGCCTCGCTCTTCTATAACCCGCCGGACCAACGTCGTCAGGACATCCAGAACGGTTGGTGGGTAGTCAAGAAATACAACTGTATGGGTTGCCATGTGCTGCAACCCGGTCAACACGTCAGCGTCTATAACAACTCGGCCGAGCCGACGGTGATGAGCGGCGCGGGACTTTATTCGCTGCCGTTCTATTCCGGACAGAAGGAATTTCTGCCACCGCAGCTTACCAGCGAGGGCGCCCGTGTCGATCCCGATTGGTTGATGAAGTTCTTGAAAGATCCTTCGTTGATGCAATCAGGAGAGAGGCCGCAGACACCAACCGCGCCGACGGCGACGCCGTCTTCAGCGCCGGCAGCCGCTAGCGCGAGTCCGGCGGCCAAGCCCGCAAGTGGAAACGCTAACGATCAAAGCAGCGGCAGGCTTATGCCGCAGCCGGGCGCGAACCGCAACGGCGTGCGGCCTTACCTGCAAGTGCACATGCCTACGTTCAACTTCTCGCCGAACGAGCTGCGAGTTCTGGTGCGGTTCTTTATGGCGGTATCTTCTCAGAGCGAGCCATACATTAGAGAGCCTTTGGATCCGATGACGGATTCCGAGAAGTCGATCGCGCGGAACATTTTTGTTTCGGGCACACCCTGTTTGAAGTGTCACATTACGGGAGAGCCAGCGCATGACGCGAAAGCGATTGCGCCGAACTTCCTTCTGGCTTCGCAGAGATTGAAGCCGGAATGGACTTTCCGCTGGCTGCTCGATCCGGCCCAGATCGCTCCGGGCACGGCAATGCCCACTGGATTGTTCAAGAAAGATCAGGATCGTTGGGTGGTCAATCTGCCGAATCCGCCTCAGGACGTCGTCAATTATCACAATGATCACGCCCGTTTATTGGTGCGTTACATGTTCCTGATGACGCCGGACGAGCAGAAGCGTTTGTTGTCCGCGACGCCTGCGGCGCCCAAGACGCCGGCAGCGAGTACCGCCCCGGCGACGCCATCAAAAACCGGCCGTAACAGAGTCCATACCGGGAGCGGTAGCGACCGGGTGATCGCCAGACAGAGAAGATCCAAACGAGCCCCGCGAACTCTGGCGCAACTGCGTTACGCGCATAGGGCGCACCGGCAGCTCTGAGTCTCGTTTGAAGTGAGTTTAGAGTTCAAGCTTTAGCTTGCGTCCGAAACCAGCAACCTAAAGGCTGAACTCTGAACAAATCTAACTCTCTATTCAGTATTGCAGGCTATACCTCACGTTACTAACTGGGGTATGCTGGGTCGCAAAATTAAAGGTCATTCAATTTGAAGGAGCTCAAGAAATATATGTTTAGCAAAAGCGCACGAATCTGGCTGGGGTTGATTGTGGCCCTCGGCCTGTTATCGCTGGCATCGTCATGCGGTGGCAACAAGACCGAGACAAACGACAGCGGTGGCGGAGACAAGGGCGGCAAAGCCTATGCCTCCAAAGGCGACGAAGGCAGCATCACTGGTAAGGTCTCTTACACCGGCGCCGCGCCTGAAGCGAAGAAGATTGACACGTCCGCCGACGCAGCTTGTACCTCAAAGAGTCCAAACCTGACAACCGAGGATTGGGTCATCAAGGATGGCAAGCTCGCCAACACTTATGTCTACATCAAAGACGGTACGCTGGCTGACGGTTCGAAGATCGGCGACTACACTTTCGATACTCCGTCAGCAGCCGCCACGCTTGATCAGAACGGCTGTCATTACAAGCCGCACGTGCTGGGCGTAATGGTGAATCAACCGATCACCATCACCAACAGCGATCCGACGACGCACAACATCCACTTCACGCCCAAGAACAATCCTGACTGGAACCAATCACAACCAAACGGCGCGGCGCCGCTGACGCACAAACTCGCGCGCGCAGAGGTCCTGGTGCCGGTCAAATGCAACCAGCATCCGTGGATGAAGTCCTATGTGGGAGTGACGAAGCACCCGTTCTTCGCGGTCAGCGGAGAGGATGGCAGCTTCACGATCAAGGGCGTGCCTGCGGGCAAGTACACGGTCGTGGCCTGGCATGAAGGCGGCGCGAACGGCACCGAAAAGCCAATGGAAGTCACGGTGCCTGCGAAAGCCGCGGCGACAGCCGACTTTTCATTCGGCGCGAATGCTTTGGGACAGCCCAGCTCGTTGCCGATGATGCCGGCGATCGAGTTCCCGATGGCGATGAAGCACTAGCGGTATTGCCGATTGCCGATTTCCAATTGCCGATTAGTTTCTGATCATGGCAATCGAGACAATCGGCAATCGGCAATTGCAAATCGAAAATGTCTAAGGGCCTTCATCGCTTCGCATTGCTGGTAGCGTGCGCGACGTTCTTTCTCATAATTGCCGGCGCCAATGTCACCAGCCACGACGCCGGATTGGCGACCTCTGATTGGCCTCGCTCAAACGGTACGTTCTTTCCGAAGATGGTCGGCAACCTCTTTTGGGAGCACGGGCACCGCATGGTGGCCACGGCCGTCGGGTTGTTGACGATTGCGCTTGCTGTCTGCCTGCAGTTTCGCGAGCGGCGTTTGTGGGTCAGGCGGCTGGGTTGGATCGCGCTGGGCGGCGTAATTGCGCAGGGGTTGCTCGGTGGCCTGACGGTCAAGATGAATTTGCCGCTCGCGGTTTCGGCCGCGCACGCCACCCTGGCACAGTTGTTCTTTCTCATAACGGTTAGTCTGGCGGTGTTTACTTCGCGCCAATGGGTGACTCCTGACTCCACTGTTAACGCAAACGGCGGCGGCGTTTCGTTGCGGCTTTTGTGTGTGGCCGCTTTGGCGGTAATTCTCACTCAGCTGGTTTTGGGAGCGGCGCTACGTCACTCAGCGACCTGGGATCAGGATCTACCGACCGGATTGCTGCTCGCTCATGTAGGAGGCGCGATCGCCGTAACGCTGGTGCTGGGGGCCACTTCGGCCATCGTGCTGTTGCGGCACCGGACCGAGAAGTATCTGGCGCGGCCTGCTTTAGTCGCCGCAACGCTTTTGTTTGTTCAGTTGTTGCTGGGCCTGGCCGCCTACGTTACGCGAACGGCCTCGCCTTATGATCCACAGCCGCTGACCCCGATGGTAGCGGTGACCGTGGCCCACGTCGCCTGCGGTGCTTTGGTTTTTGCGACAACGATCGTTTTGACTCTGAGAATATTCCGGGTAGTGCGAGTAGATCGCCAGGAGTACGTCCTCGCTCCGGCATAAGCGATCGGAGCAAACGGTTCTCAGGCTTTCTAAGGTTTCGAGACAATTAATACGTTCGCTATGAAGACTGCTGCGATAGATCTGCATTCAGACGTCACTGCCGAAGCGGTTGCGCCGCCTAACGCGAAGGCCCGCGCCGCCGCTTATGTCGAGCTTACCAAGCCGCGCATCACTTTCCTGATCGTGCTCACTTCGGCTGCCGGTTTCTGCCTCGGTGCGCGCGGAGCCGTGAATTATCTGACGTTTACGCACGCGATGATCGGGATCGCTTTGCTGTCATCGGGCATCGCGACGTTGAATCAATTTATGGAGCGCGACCTGGATGGGTTGATGCGCCGCACGGAAAATCGGCCACTGCCTTCGGGCCGGCTAATGCCGTTCGAAGCCCTTTGGTTTGGGGTCACCCTGACGCTGGGCGCCGAGCTTTATCTCGCTTTGTCTGTGAACGTGCTGACCGCGTTGATGGGGCTGACCGTCATCGCCGGTTATCTTTTCTTATACACGCCTTTGAAGACGCGGACCACGCTCTCGACGGCCGTCGGCGCCTTTCCGGGAGCGATGCCGCCGTTAATGGGCTGGGCTGCCGCGCGCGGCGAGGTTGACGTTGCCGCCTGGGTGTTGTTCGCGATCCTTTTCCTCTGGCAGTTTCCGCATTTCCTGGCCATCGCGTGGATGTATCGCGAGGACTACGGGCGCGCGGGCATACGCATGTTGCCCGTAGTCGAACCCGATGGCCGGGTCACGGGTCAGCAGATTATTCTCTACTCGCTGATGCTGCTGCCGGTAAGTTTGCTCCCGGCTTTCCTGGGAATCTCGGGCCGGTTCTATCTCGTGTCTGCGTTGATTCTGGGCCTTTTGTTTCTCGGCAGCAGCATTCGGGCTGCGCTTTCAAAATCGAATCAGCATGCGCGCCAGTTACTGCTGGCTTCGGTGCTGTACCTGCCGTTGTTGTTTGGTGTGATGGT
>JAWVEM010000264.1:0-7584 GCA_033856735.1 Blastocatellia bacterium | reverse complement strand
TCAGACCATCGGCATGATCCTGCTCCATCACCAGAAAACGATCGATCGAGTCGAGTGGAAGCTCACGTACCCAGGGTGGGCGTTTCTTTGGGAGGCGGTGTGTTGTGCTGCAAGCAGGTCGAAGTCTCAACCAGCGGAGGCGCGTCTGAGAAATCAAAGACTCCCGCGGAATAGATTTCAACTGTTAGAGATCGTTTCCTGGCCTCGGCCACAAAAATCGCGTGAGCCATCACGCTCCGACACCTGTTCGACATGATAACCCCTGAGAGCATCTTCCGCCATCTGCCTGGCCTCTGCCATCGTGTCGCCTTCCGTCACCAAGCCTGGCAAGGCTGGACACGTAACTACGTAGCCGCCTTCTTCCTCAGGTTCGAAGAGCATCGTGAAGGTATATGTTCCGTTTGCTTCCATGCGGCTGATTATATAACTTAGGCTCCGGAATCTCGAATACATTCTGTTGTGCAAGAGTTCTAAGATGCGTCAAACTTCTCCGTTCAATCGCATAACGTTAATTGTCCTCGACGGCGCGGGCATCGGCGCAATGCCGGACGCCCCAGAGTGGGGTGACGCCGGGTCGGACACGTTCGGCCACATCTGCGAATCGCGGGAGGTGCGTCTGCCGAGTTTACAAAGCCTCGGGCTCGGCAACATTCGTTCGCTGGCTGGCGTGGCGAAACTCGAAAAAACCCGTGGTTGTTACGGCAAGTGCGCGCTGGCTTCGAACGGTAAAGACACCACCACTGGTCACTGGGAAATGGCCGGCATTATTCTGGAGCGCGCGTTTCCGACTTACCCGCATGGTTTTCCCGAGTCGATCATCGATGAGTTTATCGCGCGCACCCATGTGCCCGGAATCCTCGGCAACATTCCCGCCAGCGGCACTGAAATCATCAAAGACCTCGGCGGGGAACACGTGCGGACCGGCCAGCCGATCGTCTACACATCCGGCGATTCAGTTTTCCAGATTGCCGGGCATGAGGAAGTGATTCCTTTGCCGCGGCTTTACGAAATCTGCGAGATCGCCCGCGATATCCTGCGCGGCGAGCACGAGGTCGGCCGGGTAATCGCGCGTCCGTTTCTCGGCGCGCCCGGCGGCTTCTATCGCACTGAGAATCGTCACGACTATGCAGTGCCGCCGCCGCGCGAAAACCTTTTGCCGCTCTTGCAGTCACACGGACTCGATGTAGTGTGCATTGGAAAAATTGCTTCCATCTATGATTCAGCCGGAGTGACTCAGGACTTAAGCGCGAAGAACAATGAACAGTCGATCGATCAGACGATTCACGCTCTGCGCGACAACACGCGTGGCCTGATCTTTTCGAACCTCGTAGACTTTGACATGCTCTACGGCCATCGACGTGACACGGAAGGTTTTGCGCGCGCGCTGGAGCACTTCGATTCGCGCTGGCCGGAGATCGAGGCCGCAATGAACGAACGAGACCTGGTGATCATCACCGCGGATCACGGCAACGATCCTACTTATAAGGGCACCGATCACACGCGCGAGTACGCTCCACTCATCGTTTTCGGCAAAGGCGCGCGTGCGGGAGTTAATCTCGGCACCCGCGCTTCGTTGTCAGACATCGGAAAAACTATTGCCGAGAATTTCGGACTGAAGTTGCCTGCCGGCGAAAGCTTCCTGAATGATATCGCTCTAAACGGTCTCACTTGAATCATGAAAGCGGGTTCGTTATGAAATCGAGCCGTCTCGCGTTCGCGCTCATCGTGTCCTGCTTCGTGCTGGGCACGGCCACGCTCGAGCGCGCCCAGCCCAGGCGTCGTGCCCCGCGGGTCGTTTCAGGTCTCACAGACATTATCTGGTCAGTAAAATTCTCGCCCGACGGCCGGATTTTCGCGATAGCCCGCGGAGCAAACGATGCGGGACGAGTTGAACTGTGGGACGTCGAGTCCGGAACCCTGCGCCATTCGATCAAAGGTTTCGACGGCGCGGTCTGGTCCATATCTTTCACGCCTGATGGTAGAACGCTGGTCACAGGCAGCGGCGGATTTCATAGTAACAAGATCCCGGAAAAGCTGGCCCGCCAAAACCGCACGCCCTTCGTCGAACTCAAGTGGTGGGACACCGAAACCGGCGAGCTCAAGCAGCGCGTCGAACTGCCGGGTGACGACCGGGTCGGTCTGACGGCGATCCACTCTCCGGATGGCGCGTCTTTGGCGACTGTCGAGTACCGTGCGGCCGTCGGGTTTTCAAGCTTCAGCGATTTTGGATCCATTCAGACCGGCAGGTCGTCCAATGCCGTCATGCTGCCGATGCTTCGCTCGGTAACCTACGATGCGGATCTAAGGTTGCTCGACGCCCGGTCCGGAGAGATGAGGATGAAACTGAAAGGAGGCATCGGCAGCTATGAGACGCCTATCTTTTCGCGAGGTTCTTCTTTGTCCGATTCGTACTCGATGTTCGTGATGAATCAACGGCGCCAACCATTGGCGTTTTCACCCGATGGCCAACTGGTGGCGGCGTGGAACCCAAAGGAACTTAAGCTCTGGAACGCGGGCACGGGCGAAGAAGTACGCCGTTTGAAAAACTTCAAGGGAAGCCTGAGCGCGGCGGCCTTCTCGCCCGATGGCCGCACGCTCGCCGCCGCGATTACGAAGTTCTCGTTCAAGGACAACCGGCCGGATTTCAAGAGTGAGATTCGCACCTGGGATGTCGCCAGCGGCGCACCGAAGCAAGTTGTGCCGGTCAATACGCAGACGATATCCGCCCTGACCTTCGCGCAGAACGGACAGCAATTGCTAATCAGCGGACTTCAACGCGAGGACGCGCACTCTTTCGCCGTTCTCGAACTTTCGGATTTGAACAGCGGAAGCATCGGCAGCATCGCAGCGCGTGAAGAGGGCACAACCAGTTCCGTGGTTCTTTCTCCGAACGGCCGGATCGTTGCTTTTCAAACTGATGCTTCAAGTGTGCATTTGGTCGACGCTGAGACCTGGAAGATTAAGTACACCTTCAATGAAACCAGCGACAGCAGTTTCACTAGTACGGCCGGCCGGCGATTCCTTTTGTCAGTGAAGAGCGTAATGGCGCTGGCGTTCTCGACCGACGGCCGGATCGTGTCCGGCGAAATCGAGCAGGGCGGAATCAAGCTGTGGGATTCGCGAACCGGTGAAGTGAAAAAGCAGTTGGCCGAACACGATGACACCGGATCAATGGCTGCCATTTCGTCCAACGGAAGCACGCTGGCGGAGATCGGCAGCGAAGATGAAACACTTCAGGTGTGGAACGTGTCGACCGGTGAGAAGAAGGAGATTCCATCAACCGGCGGTTCGGTGTCAGCGCTGGGACTCTCGCCGGACGGGCACAGTTTGGCGGTGGCTTCTCCAAACTCGATCGTGTTGCTTAACACGGCGTCCGGGGCGGTCATTCAAAAGTTAAAATTCGCGGCGACTAAGATTGATTGCCTATCGTTCAGCGCCGATGGCCAGAGGCTGGCCTCGGCCGGCGAAGACGGCACGATCCATACCTGGGACCTGGCGAGTGGCGGTTTGATCAGAACAATAACCGCCGGTGGCAGGATCACGGCGCTGCGCTTCGCGCCTGCCGGTGAGATACTGGCAAGCGCTGGCGCGGACGGCAGCGTGAGCCTTTGGGACCTGCAAACGGGAGCCCTGCGGCTGCAACTCAAAAAGCATTCTGCTGCTGTAAACGCGATCGCTTTCTCAGCCGATGGAAACTTGATGGCTACTGGCAGCGATGATCGCACAGTGATTCTCTGGGAGACGGCCACTGGAAAAGCACGGCGCACGCTCAAGGGTCATGACCTGGCAGTCACCTGCCTCGCGTTCTCGCCCGATGGAAGTTTACTCGCCAGCGGGGCCGGCAATATGTCGGTGGTCCTGTGGGATGTGCCGACGGGAAAGCTCAATCGAGTCCTGAAGTAGATTTTCCAGCCGTCTATGGTTATAGTTTCTCGCCCATGACACGAAGAAACCTCTTGATGAATAGATCCCGACTTGCTTTGTTTCTGTTGGCTGTTTCCTTTGTCGTCTGCTTGTCAGATCAACGGGTAGCTACCGCCCAATCAGCTCTCATGAATGTTCCTTCGACCGACGTAGTCGCGGCCAGAAAGGTCTATCTGGAATTTGATTTTCTCACTAACTATGCCTGGCAAAGACAGGGCTCGTTTCAAAATTACCTTCCGCGAGCCGTGATCGGCGTGGGCCGTAATATCGAAGTGGGCGCTAATGTTTCGTATACGCACGTTTCGGGCGAGAACCAGCCCATCGAAGTGCAACCGAATATCAAATGGCAGGTCTATAGTAACGAGAAAAACGGGACGGCTTTAGCGGTGGGATGCATCCTGTATGCTCCGGTAACTCATCGGGCCGGCGCCAACACACTCGGTCAGTGTTACTCGGTCTTCAGCAAGCAACTGCGCGGCCGCTTTGGTCCTCGTTTCACTGGTGGGGCTTACGCTCTATTGCACTCAAACGAGGACGAACGAACCAAAGCCGGCGCGATTGTGGGATACGAACAGCCACTCTCGAAAAAGATTAATTTACTAATTGACTGGTCCAGCGGCGACAATCGGCTGGGTTACATAAGCCCGGGGCTGTCATTCACAACCTCTCAGAACAGCTCGCTTACTACCGGCTACACCATCGCCAATCACGGTCGCGGAAAGAATGCGCTGTTTGCGTATTACGGCATTCAGTTTTAGTGAGCTATCTAACTGTTTGAGGTTTTCATCGGCAAACCCATCTGCGCCTCTTCCGGATTCTTCAATACCGCAATGAACGGCAGGTTGCGATAGCGCTCGGCGAAATCCAATCCGTAACCGACAACGAATTTGTCGGGAATCTTGAAGCCCAGATAATCGATGGGGACCTCTTTTTCTCGGCGTTCATACTTGTCCAGCAGCGCCGCAAGTTTCACGCTCTCCGCGCCGCGCGACTTCAGGTTGGCCAACAGATAGGACAGCGTCAGGCCGGTGTCGACGATATCTTCCACGACCAGAATGTGCCGGCCTTCGATGGCCACGTCCAGATCTTTCAGGATGCGGACCTCGCCGGACGTGCGCATCTCTGCGCCATAGCTTGAAATCGCGATGAACTCAACATTCAAGGGGATGTCCGCTGCCCGCATCAGATCGCTCAGGAACAGGCACGCGCCTTTGAGCACGCCAATCAGTAGAGGATTGCGGCCAGCGTAATCACGGGCGATCTCGGCGCCTAATTCGTCGATCCTTTCCTTGATCTTTTCCGTTGGGATCAGGACTTCCAGGTTCGAGTTGCTGAATTCTGTCATGATTCGTGCAGGTGATGTGGACAAGATGTTTTGTTCCCTTTCAATTAGGAGTTCAAGTTTCTCTCAGAGTCGGCTCGCCGTCAAAGTTTGTAGCGCAAGCTGGTATCATGCGCGCGCAAACTACCAGTTTGCGCTACAACCGTTTGCTCCCGCGCCGATGCTGCGAGATACTATTGAAGCTCCCGCCGTCAGGTCAATTCGGAAGTGGTCATTGGACTGTTATATTTGCTTTCACTAAGTTTCAATCAGGAATCGCCTATGAAGAAATCTGCTCGAAAGATGCTCGCCGGGCTCTCGGTGCCTATGCTTCTGCTCGCATTGCTGCTGACGAGCGCACCCCGAGCCCTGTCACAACAACCAGCGTCCAAAACATCCACGACCCAATCGCCGGCGCCCGGCACAGATGTGCGCGCGCGGGTTACTCAGACGGCGATTGATGCGTCGATTCCCGACGATCCGCCGGTGGACAAGATGTTGGCTGTCTATAGTCCAAAGGTGCGTGAACTCGAAGTCGTGCTCGGAAAATTAAAAGGCGAGTTAAAGAAAAGCGGCACCGGATCGGGGTCGCTGGGGAACTTTGTCACCGACGGCATGCGTGCGCAGGCAAGTCTGAAAGCAGGCAAACCTGTGGCCTTGGCCCTGATGAATGCCGGCGGCATGCGCCGCAGTGCTATCGGCGAAGGCGACCTGAAAGCCCGCGACATCTTTGAGTTGCTGCCCTTTGAAAACGCGCTGGTCACCGTCGACCTCACCGGCGAGCAATTGATTAAGCTACTGCAAATGATTGTCGCCGCTCATGAAGCCGAATCCGGCGCCCGCATCGTTTACAAGACGAACGCGGACAAGTCTTCAGAGATGGAAAGCGCCAAGCTTCGAGACGCCGGCGGAGAAAAAGCCATCGATCCGAACGCCACGTACACGATCGTCACCATAGATTATCTCTACAGAGTCGGAGGAAGTCGCTACGGGATGCTGCAGAGTGGAAAGAACATGAAAGAGTTAGGCATCACGCTGCGCGACGCCCTTATGAATTACGTGAAATCCGAAACCGCCGCCGGCCGCGACATCAAGCCGAACCTGGACGGGCGTTTTGTTTTCGATAAGGCCGCATCGGCGGTTTCCGAGGAGGTGCGCCCCCAATGACTAGTCGCAGAAACTTCTTAGGCGCTTCGATCGCTGCCGGCTTGTCGCTTACTTTTCCAAACGGCCTGCGCTCGCTTTGCACACCCGCTCGTGCGGCGGTCTGGGCGCCTTTGCTTGAACCGAAAAAGGGCGAGACGCTGATCACGGTTCTGCACACGAACGACACGCACTCTCAAATCGATCCGATTCTTGAGAACGACCAGAAGTATGCCGGCAAAGGCGGCGTGGCGCGCCGCGCGACTCTGGTCAAGCGGGTGCGCAAAGAAAATCCGAACACGCTGATGATTGACGCCGGCGATGTTTTGCAAGGGACGCCGTACTTCAATTTTTACAAAGGCGAAGTCGAGTACAAGGCGATGTCTCTGATTGGCTATGACGCCGGCACAATCGGAAATCATGAGTTTGATAACGGCGTGGTGTCGCTGGCCAAGGCGTTGTCGTTTGCCAACTTCGATATCGTCTCAACGAACTATGACGTCCGCGGCAGCGCGCTGGAGAGTAAAGTCAAGAGCCACCTGGTTAAGGAAGTCGGCGGACTGCGCATCGGCCTTTTCGGTTTGGGAATCAGCCCTACCGGATTGATCACACCCGACAATTTCAAACCATTGCAGTATCTGGATCCGGTGCGCTCGGCGCGCGACGTGACCAAACTTTTGCGCGAGCAGGAGCATTGCACGCTGGTTTTGGGCATGTCGCATCTGGGCTATTATGCGACCCCCCAAAGAGACGAGATCGGTGACTCGCAGGTCGCCGCGCAGGTTGAGGGCATCGACTTTATCGCCAGTGGTCACACGCATACCTTCATGGAAAAGCCCGTGCTGCAAAAAAATCCCGCCGGCAAAGACACGATTATCTTTCAAGTCGGCCGCAGTGGCATCTTTGTCGGCCGGATCGATTTCACGGTGCGTGACGGTAAGGTGACCGCGTCCGCTGGACGCTTGTTGGATCTGCGCGACGAGTCACTGACTTAGTTCTTTTTTGGAGTGCGGCGACTTGTCGCCGCTTTCCACTAACACGGATCGTTTAGAAGGCGGACTTGTCCGCCCATACTCGCCGAGCGGGACAACGCAATATCAGGTTTAGAAGCGGGCTACTGCCCGCTTGGTCGGGCGGTAGCCCGACCCTAAACGATGTGTAAGGACTATGGCGGATGACGCAACCAGAGATCGAGT
>JAWVEM010000263.1:0-10833 GCA_033856735.1 Blastocatellia bacterium | reverse complement strand
TTACCCTTGCCCTTGCCTTCCGCGGCGGGAGCCTGGGCCGGAGGCGGCTTGCGTTCCTGTTTCGCCGGGCCCTGAGCTTGCGGTTTCGCTTCGTGCTTTAGCGGTTGCGGAGCCGCAGCTCTACTCGGCGCCTGAGGCTGGGCGCGCCTCGGCGCCTCCGGCTGAGCTTGCTGCCTGGCCGGCTGTGCAACTGTCGCTGCCTTTGCCGGGTGTCCTACTCGCACTCCTTGCGCTTGCGGTGCTGCCTGCCTCTGAGCCTTACGCTCAGGCTGAGCGCGCGCCGCCGCCGGCCTTGGAGCTTCGGAGGATTTCGCCGGAGTTGCTACTCGGGCTGCCTGCACTTCTTGTTTTCTTTGCTGTTGCTCGGGCTGGCGCGCTTGCCTGCCTGCATCGCTGTTGGCTCGCGCTGCCGCAGTACCCAACGAGTCGCTCTGTTGCTTACGTGCTGCATCCGGCTGTTGAGCTACTTCGCGCTGCCGGTCATCTCTTACCTTCAGTTCCTGATGCCTGACGTTGTCCGCAACCGGTTCGACACGCAAAGTCTTCGCCAGATCTTTTCTAAAAGGCGGCGCAACTGGCGCGGAGCCGACCACGACCGGCGTCTCGTAAAGCTTCTTAGCAATGCCCGGCGGCAGATCCATCTTGCCGCGGTTGCCCCAGGCGGAATTCAGCACCGCGTTGCGCAGCGGCGTCAGCGTCAAAGGATCGAGCGTCGGCCTTGCTGAGGCGAAGGCCTGCGGATCCATCCTTCTAACACTGCGCGAATCGATCACCCGGCCGAAAGCATCGAGTGGAACAACCGTGACTGCCCCCGGGATGCCCATATTGATAAGTTGTGCGGGCGCCACATTCGCCCGCGTCAGATATTGCGGCTGCCAGTTGTCGTCATAGTAACGCGGCGCGTAACTATCGCCCGGTCCCAGCGGCACCCAACCAATCTGGTTCGCGTCGTTAAGCGAAACGAAAGCGACGAGCGCCGGAGCATACTGCGGCGTCGTGTTTACGGCGTCGGGAATCCAGTACCACTGGTTACCCACGTTGGCCCAACGTCCATAGTGATACGGCGCATAGCCCCACGGCTCGCTCGAAACCCAGGTCGGCCCATACGGATAATCATTCGTCCATGAGCCCTGCTGATAAGGAACCCAGCCTGAATCGACCCGCGGTCTCCAGGCATTGCCATAGCCGTTTACGTTTTGCCAGTCGCCGTAAGCATCCAGGTCGTTGATGCCGGGAATGTATGAGCTCGCATACTGATAACTCGCGTTGCACCGGTAAGGATCGTAATAGTTAGGATCGTTAAGATAAGCGTCGTAGTTACTGTAACGGCCGTCATAAGAATTCGGATATTGATAACGGTAATAGTTGTCCACCTGATAGCCGGCATCCTGGCGATTCAAGCGCGACAACGCCACCTCGGACGCTGCCTGGCCCAGCAGGGTAAGCATCTCGCCTTTGTTAATCTGGCTTGAGCCTCCTGAGCCTACCACTTGCGCCAGTCCGCTCAATACTGAGACGAGCACGCCGCCCCGGTTATCGAAACCGACGTTGTAAAGTCCGGGCTGATCAAAGTCCACCGCGCCGTTGGGCGTGGCTACTTCAAACAATTCATTTGGTTCCAGATACCCGACATCGAACATCGCCGAGCCGTCGCGGAGTGCAAGCTGCGTGCGCCGGTCGCCATACGACACCACGTCAAGTGATGTGTTTGGATCGAGCCGAGCAAAATTGCGTCCGTTGAAGGCCAGCGAGGCGTGCGAGTTTTCTCGCGTGTAGATCCGATCTCCAACCGAGAAAGGTTGATTCAAAGACGCGGCGCTCCACTGTGCAGTGCCGTCGTTCGTCGCCAGGCCATTGCTCAAAGCGACCTGGCCGTCCACGCGTTGAATGCGCGCCGCATTCGGCAGCGCTCCAGCCGCTACCGCCTGTTCATGTCTTGCATAGAACCACACGCCCGCGCCGGCGATGAGCGCCACCACCGCTGCCAAGATTGTCGCGTGCGGCCAAAGTTTGATCCTGTTCATAAAACTCTCCTATGTAATCCCGACGATGTAATTCAACCGAATCGTTCTTCTCTCGAATTCTCCGGCTTGCTTAAGCTCTATCCAGTGCTGAAGTAGAGCAGACTGCCAGTCTGCTCAGGCTCAAATGCGCCCGATCCCTCCGCACACAACTGTGCACTCAGAGCAGTTCATTTCGTCCTCAAACTAATTTTCAGAGACGTTGTCGTGAGAATCCAGACGCACAGGTCAGGCCACAGAAGGTGAGCCGGGGAACGAAGCCGGTGACGAGAGACTTAAGATCAATGCTAGCCGCGGTAGCAGACTCCAGCCGCGACTATTTAGTCCACCGTTGTAAAGATTCTGCTAGAAAAGGAATCGCGAGTGCAGCGAATTCCGCACTCGATTTGCGGTGATACGTACCCATTCAGGTCGCCTCGCTGCGAGTTAACCAGCCGATGAGTTGCTGCCGCAGCGTCCACCACGCCAGAAGCCCGACCGCAAGGGAGAGCCCCTCTCGCAGGAACTAACACCCGAACAAATCACCCGCAACCGATTTGAGAGTCCGCGAAAGCGGACGCCCGAAAATAGCCCATCGATTCATCGGTGGGATCACGCCACAATTACAAACCTCTGAGTCCGTGCAGCGGATGACTGAAACGCTCGATGTCTGGGATTCAGCCGTCCCCTTCACGGACTGTTTTGATAAGGCTTTGAGCCCGACAGGTAAGAGCCTGTGGCAAAACTCGTCTCGGCATCGATTACGCCGAAGGCGTTAGATAATTTAGCCCGGCGTAACACGCCGGGAAATGAGTCCGTGAGGGTTCGTACCCTGAAAGGGTTTGCCGATTCATTGTGGAGAAGAAGGCTATTTAACGCTTTCAGCGTAGTGTTGAATAAACCGAATCTGCCCCAGGGTGATACCCTGGGCTAATTTATGTAACGCCTTCGGCGTAAAGAACTCCAGTTTTGACACAGACTCTGAACTGGTAGGCTGTGATCATTCGTCCTCACCTCATTCAAAAACCTTCTCGAGATTATCCACCTCGTCGAGCACGGGCTTCGCCACCTTTGCATAATCAGCCGGCGCTTTCGCGGCTTCAACCTGTGCGACTAAGCCTTCGAACTTCTTTGCCACGGCGGGATTTTTGGCTTCAATCGATGGCCGCACTGCATTCCAGGTCTTCCGCATTTCTCTCGCAGTCGCCTGCAACTTACCGGCGTCTTTCGCCTCAGCCCAAATTTCCAGTTCACGACCGTAGTAATCAAGCAGGACTACTTCAACCGGAACGGACACCTTATAGGCCGCGGTCATCCCGGCTACGTCGCGGGTTATTTGGTTGGCTGCGGTCATTGTCGCCGGCCGGTCCTTCGCGGTGACCGCCCGATCCAATGCCGCCACATCGGCGTCGAGCCCATCTATATTCTTGCTCTGGTTCTTAACCTCGGCGCGCACCTTCTTTGTCGCTTCCTTGAGCGCGGCGAGTTTGGCATCCGCTTTCTTCCAATCGTTCGCTTTAGCGAAGTCATAAATGTTCTCGCCATATTCTCCCGCGTCCATCAGCACCGCCGGCGCCTTTTCGGTTTTGCTGTTCGCTGCCGCAGGCGTCGCCCCCGGAGGATTGCTTTTCCGTTCGGCCCGGCTTGCATTAAGCCCGCTTTGCGATCCCGACGAACACGCGCCCAACCCGAGCGCTACCAGGACAATCACGCCCAGCATGACTGGCCTGTTGATTGGATTATTCTTGCGCGGATCTCTCCTCAGTTCGCTATCGTTCATCTCAATCCTCCCATCCTGCCCCGAAATTTGATTGGCAGCTTACAGGACGTGTACTTAACGGAAGATTAATACGAAAGATCATTGGAGAGCCGGGCCACTAACCTTTTCAGAGTCCGCTGAAAGCGGACGACCGAAAATAACCCACCGATTCATCGGTGGGAGCACGTCATAATTTCGAACCCGAAGTCCGCGAGAGCGGACGACTGCACTCGTTGTTGGTAATTCAGCCGTCCGCTTCACGGACTTATTCTCCCGATACGCCTCTGATCCCAGCAGTAAACTGCTGGCTATTATCATTCGTCCGCTTCGCGGACCGACTTACACTTTTTCTTCTAAGGACAAGGGCGGAGAGAGGGACGAGCGAAGCTTGGTGACCACAGATCCGATTTCCCTAGGGACGGTATGGCTTTGCTTTTGCTATCTGAGTTATGAGCTATCCTGATCTTGCAAACTGCGCTACCCCGCCGACCTCCTCAACCACTCTGACTCGTCTAGGCCTACGCGAGATATGGTTGCAGCGTATTCGTTCGCGATTCTTTGAGCATGCTCGAACTTAAGTTCCGCAAGCCATTGATAGCGTTCGCCACCCGCGGTCTGAAATTGGTATTTATCATCGACCATTTCAGCTCTCACCATCTGCAAGCCATCCTTCGAAGGATCAAAATCTTCAATTATTGACTTATGTGGACTGTAGACGACACGAACGCGCACATAAGTATTGCCCTCACCGGGTAACACCAGATCAAACTTATCATCCGCCGCCTTCAGATGAAGGAGTGGGAATGATCTCTTTTCAGTGAGTCTCACACTGTCACAAACGGGCTGTATGCAAACCCAATACGAAGTTTCCGGGGTTCCATTCACTTGTCGGATTCGCTTAAGAAGAGTTCCTGGTAGGAGCGCTGGTGGTCTAACGCGATAGTCCGACTTAATCGAGGTTAGCATGGCGAACCGGTGTTCCAGATCGGCGGAAGAAACCGTCGAGGCACATAGTCTCCCCGTTAAGTTCTTCTTGTGGGGATTATTCTTAAAGACCTTTAGCTGATCTCTCAAGCTCTCGTTTCCAACACCCTCACGCAGCAATCCCATGACATCATCTATGATGTTCGCGGGAGGTAGCTCAGGAAATCTATCTCCAAACCGGTGGCCGCCCCTTTCCTTCATGACTAGCCAAGCGTGAATAATGTCGCTGCCATCTGCTTCATCGGCGAGTTTGCTGACTTCCTCGCCTTCAAGAATTGCCGTCAATTCTGAGCCTATCAAATAGACAAGGAGGTTACCGGCATCGCTAGGCTGTGTCAGCATTGCCCTATGAGCAAGGAATGCGGCGTCCAAGTCGGGAGGAAATTTCGTCAGGATTCTATGAGTATTCGACCGCAATGCTGCCATCGATCCGATTGCCACGTTAGACACTAAACCCATCGTCATGTCCGTGAATTCGGCGATGAGTTTATCCGCCAGTTCTTCAATCGGGACAACCCTGGCTGCCAGATCTACGTTCTCTGCCGCAACCGAAACATAGCCTTTGGCATAAACTGCTATGCGTACGGAACCGGTTTCAAGAGTGTAGTCTTTGTTGGCGATTACATTTGATTGCCCGGCGGCTTCTAGTGTTATTCTTATTTGTTCGGTGATGTCGGCAAGCTCCTCTTGCCCTGTATAGACAACTATTAACCGCAACCGCTTTTCTTTTCCGGATGATCTCTTAGTAATTTCACTAATGAGCTCCTTTACTTTCCCACCATCCGTGGCACCATAAAGGACCCAATCGAATACAACAATGTCGCAGCTCTCAGCAAGTGGATAAACTTTATCTCCTAAAGATTCCACCTCGACATCCTTTGGTCTGATAACAGCACACACTATTCCCTTTACCGCAAAATCCCCAATAAGCTTTTTGGCATTCAACTCGTGGGCCTTATCAACTGAAGCTTTCTCGGAACCCTTATTATCTACAGCCGTGGCTTTAGGACGTATATTGTCGCCCTCTTGCGTCGAAGCGATGACTACATCACCGGTAAGTTCTTGCCCCTCATTGAATCGTGGCGGCCCGGGTCTTCGTACCGTGGTTGGGATAGTGGCGGACTCCTTCTCCTCAAAGAATGCGCGGTCGTCAACAACCATTATGGTTTGAAGAAACTTGCGAGCGATTTCCTCTGAGTGTTGTCTAAAATTTGTTGCGGCGGGTGAGGCCATTTGTACCATCCCTTTCTTACCGATCACTCTTTGTCTTTGGTTTGAATCCTATTTTGAATATTGCGCCTTCGTTCGATTTCGAGTCTCCTAGGATCAGTTCTCGTCCCTCTCTTGCGAGCACGTCGCGCGATATTTTCAAACCCATCCCTCGGCCTCCCGGCTTTCGCGTAAAGCCCCGTTCAAAAATCGCCTCTTTATCCCTCTTAGGAATGCCGGGACCATTGTCCGAGATAACGAATGTACCTCCGCCCTCCATGTCTAACCTTATGAACTTTTCGCCCGAGCGATCCTTCAGCCAGTAGACTGAGTTGTCGATTAAGTTAACGAAGACAGGGTAGAAAGTGGATGGATACCCATCGAACGTCATCCGTTTAAAAACATTACTGACTTGCAATTCTATGTTTTCGCGCTTGAATCGTTCACCAAATAAGTTGCGCAGATATGTCTCAATCACAGTCCCCTTGATTGTTACCTTCTTTCGAAAGAGTCTTTGTTGAAGAGGCGTAAACAGCTCCAAATAAGCATCGAGATGATCGAAATCAGCGCGTATGTTTCGCCAGAGTTCTCTGAGATCTTTGTCTAGATCTGCCCATCCCTTGAGGCGATTGAGGTTGTTTCGCATTGAGGCAACGGTGTGGCGAAACTCATGTCCAATCGCTGAGACCGCCATGCCGAGTTGGGCCAACTCCACGTCCGACTCTGAGCGCTCAACTAAGGCTAGGTTCTCTTCTTCCAACGCCTCGATTATGTCGTCGGCACTCAACGACAAATCAACAGCCTGCTGAAGCTTTCTTCCCAAGTTCGAGAGAAACTGACTCTCACGTTCCGTCGTTTCCGCTATTGCCGCTTCTAGATTGTAGTATTCACCTAAAACAAAAGCTTCCTCTTTACTCGAAGCTAGTACTCGATTAAGTTCAGTTTGTGCTTGACGTATCGACTCCTTAACGTCTTCAACGCTCTTCTCGATCAATTGCTTAACTTGACTGTTGACCTCGTCGATCTCTTGCAGCGTTTCATCACGCCTCTCCCCAATGGTTCTTTCCGAATTGGCGATTCTGTCTTTTGAAGCGCGTTCAATCCTTCTCTGCAAATCATCGGTCGACGGTTTCCGCCGTGCTGCATCCGTAATAAGCGCCTCGATACTCGTCTGAATAGGCTGGAATACTTCCTCTTCCAGACGCCGGGCCTCGTTCCGATATACTTCCCAATCTCGGCGAAGAGATGTGGACAAACCAACGGCACGGGGCTTTACAACCTTATAATGTTCTCTTAGTTTTTCGAGGGCTTCCCGCGCATCGGCTTCAATGTCCATCAAGGCCGTGGAGCCCTCAGCCTTTTCATCGAACTCGACGGCGGTGTCAATCTGCGCGCGGACCGCCTCTAACACCCGAGAGGTCTCTGTGATTGGTCTCCCAGCCTCTACCGACTCGAAAAACTGATCCATCGATCGGGAGAAGTCCCTCCTTTCCTCCTTTACTCGTGCTTCGCGGGCACGCCGGATTTGATGAAGCCGCTGTAACTCCTCTCTTCCTTCGATATAGGCTTCCGAATATAAGCCGCTTTCTCTAAAGAAATCCGTTGCCATTTGCCGAAAGAAGTTCTTAAGAATTGCCTTAAATTCCTTGTAGGCTCCATTCTCCCGAAATCCTTCACGTCCGGCTTTCTCGCTCAGCTCCGGGTTTTCTGCTGCGGTGATTTCAACATACCCGAACATCCTTCGATAAGAGAAGTAAGCTGTGGAGGCCTTCTTAGTCCTTCGTCGCTCAAGTTCAAGGAAGTCATAGTCACTGCTGCCGTAAGGAAGCACACGAATTCCGTTCTTATAAATATATAGACCGCCTATCTTGTTTAGCTTTGCCGTAACTTGAACCCACTCTTTTGTTGGCAGGAGACTCTCGTGAGATGTGCCCTGAACATAAGCCAGATTAAGCTTAAACCTTCCGCATTTCGTTGGAACCCCCTTTCCTTCCGCCCATGGAATCGTATGATCGATCGGCTCCTTGTTGTAGATTGTGACCGCACCGTTGAATTGACCGAACTCGTCAAACTCTCCACGGAAATGATGATCAGCAGTTTGAAATTCCTCCGGCGTAAAGAACGAATCGGAACTAATTAAGTCAACAAAGGGCTCCAAAGGTGTGTGAACTCGGAAGCTTGTCAAAATATGAGGCTTTACCTCATCGGTCATCGTATTGGTGAATCCGATTAGTCTCTGAACGATTGGAGGGGCAGCATCATCATCACCATCTTGCTCCCCGTCGATATCCATTACTAGACTCTCATTCGTTGGTAGAATGAAAAAGTGTGTGCCTTTCCCATGGTTAGTCAGAGTGGGTTTACTGACAGTTTGTAGAAAGTCATTCAAAGCATGGGGATCTACGGCGAATTGCTTCAATTCCCTATCGATCCTTTCGGATAACATCGTCTGGTCGAGGTCATAAAGTAGTTGAAGGTTCTCGCGGAACAAATCAACCAAAGCCGTAACATCTTCGCGGGTTGGAAGGGCTCCGTTTTCATATGGTATTACCGGAATCTCAATTTGATCGAGATTAAGCCCAGGTGTTTCGAATATGCCCCAGTTTATGAATGCCGCCACGGTGTCGTGCTGCTTATTACCACGTAACGCTCGAGTAAGAATCAAAACCTGAGGACCTATCGCGGCGACTGCTAAACGACCGATGCCCTTTTCTCCAAGCATCGGTCGCTCTAGCTCGCCTTCAGGTCTTGGAGGGGGGGCCATCCCCACACTCCCTCCAACCTTGCTCTCTGTCCCAATTGCAAGCCATCGATTCAAGAAGTCATCTTCCGTCATGCCGATTCCATCGTCACGCAAAATGAAAATATCGTCGGCACGAAAATAGTCGACTTCGCCAAAACGAGCATATGCATCATGGGCATTCTTGAAGAGCTCGCTGATTGCCGTCGGGATACCGGCAATTTGCTGACGTCCCAGCATGTCAACGGCTCGGGCGCGCGTTTTGAATTTAGCCATTTTCGATCTGCTTGTTAGCCGTTATGAGCCCGGCCATTCAGAAATACTCAATCAAACGCCACGTATTTATCAAGATTTCTGATATATAGCAATAGTGGCGGTGCTTAGAGGATTTTCGATCACGTACTACTCACTGAGCTAGGGAGTTGCTGTAAGAAATTGTTCTAGCCGTTTGCTCAGATGATCTACGTTTTTCGTTTGGCATTGCCAGACCACCAACACACGCCAACCTTGGCGAATCAGAGAGCGTCTGACTCTAATATCGCGGGCGACATTTCCCAGAATCTTATTCCGCCAAAACTTCTTGCGTGTTGACGGTAACGCAGCTCTCAAACATCCGGCGTGGCCGTGCCAAAAACATCCGTGGACGAAAATGACCTTCTCGTGTCGAGGCAGGACTATGTCAGGCTTGCCCGGAAGAGTTTTTCTGTGAAGTGTAAAACGATATCCTAGTGAGTGAACAATCCTTCGAACTAAAATCTCAGGCTTTGTGTTCTCACCTTTTATGCGCGCCATGATCGCGCTGCGTTCTGCGGGGGTGAAAACATCAGCCATCGGACAGCTCTAGCGATTCAATGATTTTTATTGCATGTCGCTTTATGAACTCGGGGGGAAGTGCATTGCCAATCATCTCAGCAGCGAGAATTCTCCCTCGTTCCAGTGAAAAGAAATATGATTTAGGAAACGTTTGAAGCAGTGCTGCCTCGCGCAGGGTAACAGCCCGATGCTTTGTCGGATGAAGAAAGCGCCCCTTTGAAGGATTGAAACACCCCGTTGTAATCGTCGGAGCCACGTGGTCCCAGCTCATTCGCCCATAGACGTCCTTGAAACCATCAAAGTTCTTGTGACATCTTAACTGAGCCCTCTTACCCAAGGCGAACCGGCTTCCACCGTTTGGCGGAATTAGCCGGATCATGTCTTTGACTTTGTGGGTGCGCTTCTCTTTGTAATTGTGAAGAGGATCGTTCTTGGCCCGCTTCCCCAGCTGTCCGAACGCACGACGAACGTTTGGTTTGCATCGCGCCTCTCGCGCAAAGGGTATCTTCTCCGGTATTTTACTCCGTCGTCCCGCTACCAAAATAAAGCGGCGCCGGCGTTGGGGAACCGCAAAATTTGCCGCGTTAAGAATTGCCGTTGAACACTCATAACCCATCCCGTTAAGATCGATGAGCGCTCTTTTGAGACGACGGTCCCTAGCCAGCGCCGGCACGTTTTCCATCATAATGGCCTTAGGTCTGAGCAGCCGAACGAAGCGCATGAACTCGCTAAGCAGATTATTGCGAGGATCATTGACGGTACGCTTTCCGTTCAAAGTCCTCATCGTGGAGAACCCTTGGCACGGAGGACAACCAGCGAGAAGATCGAGCTCGCCTCGCACCAAATTTAGTTTCCGCATAACCTCCGCCGCTGGAACTTTACTAATATCTCTTTCCCAAACAGTCACTCGTTTGTGATTTGCTTTGTATGTCTTGACCGCTAGCGAGTCGATCTCGATGGCACCGACCACACGAAAGCCTGCCTGCTTCAGCCCTAAGGTAAGGCCTCCACACCCTGAAAAAAGATCGATAGCTTTCGGTTTCGGCATCCTGCCTGATTTTCGTGACCTAGGCAAGCTTTAGTCAAGTCAAAATGGACGAGCAGCGAGATCCGCGTGAGATCAACGTCTCCAGCGATGCAAAATATCGTACTTGCCGAATTTAAAATGCCTGGGTAGTATCGACGGCCTTTGGATAGCTGAGGGCTTCTTCAGATGACACCGATTCTCACTAACACTTACTTCTCTGGCGCTGGGCTCATGGACATCGGCCTCCAATCCGGCGGACTGACGTTGCAGCAGAGCTTCGAGATTGACGCTCTGTGTTGCG
>JAWVEM010000262.1:0-2590 GCA_033856735.1 Blastocatellia bacterium | reverse complement strand
CACGCTAGCAGTCACGGGCTCTTTGGAGTGCGGTGGCAAGCGTAGCGCGACACCGCTTTGGCTGACGACTTTGTGATTCCTATGAGTCCGAGATCCAAAGCGCCGTCGCCGCCCCGCTCTGCCGGCGCACTCGATGTTGCATTACTCCGCACGCAGTTCTCGCAAAGCTCGCATCGCAAATTCCCGCGTCATCTGCTTGCGCCAGTTCATGACGAAGTCGGTGTTGTCGAGGGGGCGGGCTTTGACATAGCACGCTTCGGCGGCGGCGCGAATGTGCTCTTCGTCAAACGTCTGGCCGATCAATTCCTGCGCGGCTTCTTTTACCTGTAAGGGCGAAGGGGCAACTGCGCCGAGTACCAGACGAGCATCGCGAACGGTTCCGGCCTTATCCAGGCTCACCCAGGCGGCCACGCCCAGCACCGGAAAATCAAAAGCACCGCGACGGCGAAGCTTCTGATAAGACGCGCGCCAACCGTTTGTCGGCGGCAGATGAATATCAACCAGGAGTTCGTCAGGGCGCTTGTGCAAATAATCAATGCCGTCGTCGTTGTAGAATCCCGACGCGTCGATCATCCGTTCGCCCAGCGTGGAAACGAGCCGGAATTTGGCGCCGATCGCCACCATCACCGGCACCAGATCGGAAGACTGCACGGCCCAGCACTTCGAGCTTCCCGGCGCGACCCAGCAAACGTCGCCGTCTTTCTTCAAACAGAAATTGATCGCCTTGCGCCATTCATAATTCTGGTCGTAGTAGTTGCAGCGCGTGTCCAACAAAAGGTTCCCGCCAATCGTGCCCATGTTGCGCAAGAGCGGAGTCGAGATCGTCCGCGCCGCCGCCGCGATTACCGGATAGTCGCGTTTGATAACCGGGTTCTCACAAATATCAGTAAGCAAGACCGACGCACCGATCCTTAGACCGCCTTTGCCACCTCCGTCGATACTGTTCAGCTCCGGCAAACGCATGACTGAGATTACCGTGCACGGCGTCTGCTGCCGGCGCTTCATATTCGGATACAGATCGGTGCCGCCGGCGACGAACTGCGCCTCCGGCCCAACGTCGCCAATGATCTTCACCGCCTCCGCGATCGTGCGCGGGACGCGGTAGTCGAATTAGGGAAGTCGCATCATGTCTGTGAAAGCCGCGGACACACCCGGGGTCTTGCTAATTAGCAGCCGTTACCTCGTTTATCGACCATCTAACTAACTCGAAAAAAGCATTGCGCGTATCGGCGTTTGAGAAGTCAGACAGTTTCGTGCTTGAGAACCGCCGTTCGTCGGTCTCGCTCCAGTGGGCCCCGGGAATCCCATCCAACCTTCTGCGAAACTCTCGCCAGTTTCCATCAACATCAAATGGACTCGTTCCTCGGATATTATCGAGGTAAACGTAGAGCGCTCGTTTCCTCTCCCTCTGTATGGCAAAAGGAGTGAACGCAATGGATTTCAACGGTAACTTGGCAACAATGCAATTGTCTTTCTCCGTAACTTTTGGTTCGCGGAAACCTTCACGCCACCAGTCCAATATAAGTTGCGCGCCATCAGCATCCTCGGCCGAATCGCTTCGTATCGACTCAATAATTTCCTCTGGATTCATCCTCCGCCTCCTAGACTAGATTTTCGGTCGCTTATGCACGCGTGACCCTCGACGGGTCGCGCGCAAATCGCCTTGGGTGCCTTGTGTACCCAGGGTGTCGCGCTTCGCGCTTTACCCTGGGCTGTAATATTGAACACCTTCGGCGTTCCTCAGGCCCGCTTCTTTTCCGTAACCTTCAACTCCGGATGTCGCGCAAGGAATCCGCCGCGCTTCAGTTTGTAACGCCCCGGCTTGAGCATGTCATCGTCTGTCCAGCCGCGCTTTAAGCCTGCGTCATAGTCTTCCTGGGTGACCACTAGCTCGACCTCTTTGGGAGTAGACGCAGATCCATCACCTTTCTTGTTCTTCATATAACTTCCTTTCTTCTGACGTGGGCGGTCGCGCTGAGATGATCCGGATTACTTTGCCGCGCCGTTCGGCGAACACGACGAACAGCATTCGGCTCGTCGAATATCCAATAATAATAAACCGCGTCTCATGGAATGAGTGTTCAGCATCTTCGACTTCAAGTGCATTGGGATCGTAGAAGACCTCGGTAGCTTCTCCAAAGCTGACTGCGTGCTTCGCCAGATTCTCAAGAGCTTTTTGATCATCCCATTCGAATCTCACATCAGATTCCTCATTGGCATTCTATGCTCGCACTTTCGCAATGGCGAGCCACGCAATGGCGAGCCATATGAATCGGCACCGCCGCTTAGTTTGTTCGGAGTTGCGCCTTTAGGCGGTCTTGCAACGGAGATAAGAACCGCCTAAGGGCGGAACTCCGAACCAAGCGCCGACAAGCCGGCGCTCCCCAAACTACTTCGCCACGTCCTTCCTCACGTACAGCAGCAGATCAACTCCGGGACGCAGATCATAGCTGCCGTCTTCCTTGGCGGACGGGATCAGCACGTAACGATCGCCGTAAGTTTGCTTAAGCTGTTCTTCCTGCGCCATCGACCCGACGATTATTGGTTCGTTCGTGGCTACGATTTGCTGGTAGTAACCAACCTTCTTGTA
>JAWVEM010000261.1:0-3160 GCA_033856735.1 Blastocatellia bacterium | reverse complement strand
TCTTCATGCCGGTTGAGACCTCGAGCATGCTATCGGCCGTCGGTACTATTAAAGAAATGTTCTCAGAAACAGGAGCGACCGGCTCAGCGGATGATTCCCAGAAACCGCCGCCACCCAGACAGTTACGCTAAAGAGGCTAACGCCGGGAATCGCGTTCCTCGCCCATAACCGAAGATTTTTTGTTCGGCGTTGCGATAGCAGCCGGCTCTCACTTCCAAACTGGCCAATAAAAGTACTTGCCAAAGTCACTGCATCGGTATATATAAGCCTCATTCTCTGATGCTTCAGTGGCTCCGCCGTTAGCTTTGCTTGGAAAAAAGGGGCGCTGACTTTGCTTCAGCCTTACTCAGGCTCCAGCTACTTCCAACGTTGGATCCAAGCCGACGCAATTTGAGGTATCCCATGCCAAACCGAATAAGCGACTTACTCCGCAACGCATTCACTTTTGTAAAAACGGCTTGGAGGCGCATCGCGGCGGCCGGGGGCATTTTATTCGTAGTTGCATGCCTCGTTACTACTGGCATCTATTATTTCAACACCCCTGCTAATACGATCCTCGTAACAACGGCGGATCTTCCCCCAGGCTTGTCGCCGAATTTTACAATGGCCAGCCTCACTGATCATGTAATGGCACATCTGCAAAAGATGATCGAGGTCTCGGGTTCCAATGTTATCAACGACATCGGCCGGCAAGAGGGACTTGGTCCGCGATCGGTGAAACAAACCCTCATTCCGCTAAGCGCCTTATCCAACAGTCCCTCTCCAGTCCTTAATTGGGAGTGGAACGGAGTCACTCTCAATCTCTTTCGCAAGGAAGGCATGAGGCTAGGAGCGAAGGAGTATCTAGAGCTGGGTGTAATAGGCTTGCCGGATAAGGGCTGGCGACTGAGCGCACTTTTGAAGCAGGGGTCAAAGACGGCGGTGATTGGCAGCGCCCCACGCAGTTCGCAAGGAGCTTGCGAGAATTTCGAAAAGTGCGCTGACGATTTGGCCGAACAGATCCTCGGAAACTTGGATCGTCAGCGGCTATTGAACTACAGCATCAAAATGAACACAGATGAATCCAACCGCCAGATTCTGGATTTATACAGCTCAAGTTCGCCTGAATCGCTGAATCCGGATGATCTGGTTGCGTGGGGAAATGCCTATTCCGGTTTGGGTAAATTCGATGATGCGCTCCGGGAGTATCAGGACGCCCTGAAAAAAAACAAGGCCTTTTGTCCGGCTATGATTGCGCGGGGGTTCGTTTACTTTCGAAGACCTCACGGGAACCAGCTATTAGCCGATCTCAAATATGCGAAACAGGATTTTCGGGATGGAGTTGCCTGTGACTCAAGAAATGAATTCGTCCTTAACTCTCTTTGTCACACTCTTCTCAGAGAGTGGGTGAACACACCGCATCGCGATCCAGGACTGCTCGTCGAAGCTAAGGAGAATTGCGACAAGGCGCTGGCGATAAATCCGGAGTTTGTCGTGCCGGCCGTCAATATTGGATACATTCTGTTTCGGCAGGAAAAGCGCGCCGATGCGCTGCGACAACTGGAAAGTCTAAGCCAAAGGCATCCCACGCATAGTTATCTCTTCTTGAACTACGGCTTCCTGCTGTACCTGGAATATCTCTCGGATCACAATCAGGAGACGTTAAAACGAGCCATTAACGAAACGGGTAAGTGCTGGAATCTCGACCAATCCAGTCAGGCCGCAATGAATAACCTCGGGTACTTTTATTACGAGGCGGGAAACTATCTTCAGGCCCTGGAGTTTTGGAAAAAAGCGAATGGCTTAAGCAACGACGATCCCGACTCGATTGCCGGCTTAGCCTTAGGTTCTTTTCAGACCGGCGATAAGGTCTCGGCAATAACGCTCCTGAGCCGTGCGATTCAGATCGATGCGGGCTTTCGCGATCCCAAGAATGTCAAAGAAAAGCATTATTGGAGTGACCGAGCAGTCTCGGACCTGCTCAAGCTCCTTAGATTGTTGCCGCCTGCAAATAACGATTCCACAACTGCTGAGAAGAACCGCTCTACCTTATCCGGCCGAACGCTTTGAAGGTCAGCTTTGCAAATCGTTTACGTTTCGCGAGGCCAGATCGTTACCGGCCAGATTCCACTTTAAATAAGAGGGCCCACAAACACTGGGCTCCACTCGACAGTCGGCCTTACGACATGTAAAATCGTGCGCTTAATTCATGAGCCAGATCGCTAACAGTTTTGATGGTAAAGCTTTGAGCCTGGGAGACGACGGCGCGCTCGAATTGCGTGTCTTTCGCGTGATGATTGCCAGTGTGCTGTTCGCAGTGATAGTCAGCACGATGCTGGCTCCCTGGCGCGTTACGACGGGGCTGATGCTGGGCGGGTTACTATCCCTTTTGAACTTTCATTGGCTGCAGACCTCAGTGGCGGCGGTCTTCAACGTGAGCGCCGGCGAGCGGCCGCGGATCACGATACCGCGTTACATTCTTCGGTATTTCGTCGTGGGCATTACGGCCTACGTCGCCTACAATCTGCGTTTGGTTACGCTGACGGCGGTGTTTGCCGGTTTATGTGCGTTTTTCCCCGCGTTGTTTGTCGACTCGTTTAGGCAATTTTATTTTGCAATCATTCGTCGAGAGGAATCTTTTTGATGTTTCTTCTGCAGAGCACCGAAGCAGGCGCCAAGGCCGCTGAACATGCACCGGAGCACGCCGAACATGTGCCTATCCTGGTGAAACTCGTCAATCAATATTTTGGCGAGTGGGCCTATAACTTTGAGATGCATTACACCTATCCCAAGTGGAAATGGTTGCTGGCAAAGTTTGGCTCGACGCCCGAAGCCGCGTTCGGCGCTTACACACCCGAGAACGCGATCCCGTGGTACACCGTAATGTTCGTCGTGGCCTGCATCATCAGTCTGACGCTGATCTGGATTTTGAAGGGCAAGCTTTCCGAAGAAGAGCCAGGGCATGGACAACAGACGCTCGAGGTTGGCGTCCTGGCCGTGCGTAGCATGATCGAAGACATCATCGGTCCGCATGGCTTGCAGTACTTTCCCGTGGTGATGACCTTTGCGGTGCTGATCCTGGTTTCCAACTTGATGGGATTGTTCCCGCTGTTCATGGCGCCGACCTCGGCTACCAGTGTGACCTTCGCGCTCGGGCTCTCGTCGTTCGTCTATTACAACT
>JAWVEM010000260.1:0-4229 GCA_033856735.1 Blastocatellia bacterium | reverse complement strand
GTCGCGATTGTCGGTGATGACGAACGCGCGCGCGGAGAGGTCGCGATCAAAGATTTGAGATCAGGAGAGCAGCGATCGGTGAAACGCTCCGAGGTTGCGAGCGCAATTCGAACCGTGAAGAACTGATTCAACCAGCCGGCGAAGCCGGCGGTATATCAGTAGCCCACAGCGCAAGCTGTGGGTACTACGCCAAGAGAAATGAACGAGCCCGCTTTAGCGGGCGACATAATTCGTCGACGGGTTGCTATGTCGCCCCTGCCGGGGCTTGAATACTTGAATGGCGTCAAACCCACAGCTCGCGCTGTGGGCTACTGGTATTTCGCCAGCTTCGCTGGCTGGTTGACGCTATCGTGTTGAGGTCCCTATGCCTGATCAACTTCTCGCTTAACATTCCCTGGCCTATGCGCTACAAACTTTTCGCGATTACAAGAGACTTGCGGAACGTGCGCTGGCGCAAATCAGCCGGGAGCGATAGCGGGTCGGTATCGAGCTGGGAGCACTTGCGCACCCTCTGGCTCCGGAGGGGCCGGATATTTATAGCTCCCTGGATGGGGGTTATTCTGGCAGCTCCTCTAGGAGCGACCTGTCGCCCCTGCGGGGTTGGTTTCGAAAGCAGCGAACTCGTCTATAAATATTTGGTCCCAGCGGGACCAGGATCAGCGTTGTTGACTCATTGGGCCCCACCAATCATAAGTGCCGGAGGCGCTAAGAATGTTTCTCGGACTACGAACCGCAATTTACCACGTTGACGATATCGATAAAGGCAAGCGTTGGTACAGTGAAGTGCTCGGCGTGGCTCCTTACTTTGACCAACCGTTCTATGTCGGTTTCAACGTTGCCGGTTATGAACTTGGCTTGCAGCCGGGCGCGCCTACGAGTAACGATAAGGCCGACGGCGCAGTCGCCTACTGGGGCGTGGATGATGCCGCGGCTGCTTGCGAGCGAGTTCTTGAACTGGGCGCTACCATTCACGAAGCATTACAGGATGTTGGCGAAGGGATCAAGGTAGCTACTGTCAAAGATCCATTCGGAAATATCTTCGGCATTATCGAGAATCCAAATTTCAAACTGGATTAGTTGCAGCAGCAGCGATGGCCATCAAACTTCATCATGTAAATGTCACTGTCCCTGCTGAGCTCGAAGCGGTGACGAAAGACTTCTACGGAAGCGTGCTGGGTCTTGAGCAAGTGCCAAAGCCGGCGGCCGCGCGGCAGAGCGGCGCGTGGTATCAAATCGGGGCGACGCAGTTGCACCTGTCGGTAGATAACGAAACGGCGGGCCCGCTGAGCTCGCGCCACGTTTGCTTTGCAGTTCCGGATCTAAACGCCGCTGAGAGAAGATTTCGCGAAGCCAAGGTTGAAATCATTCCGGACCCGCGTCCAATGCCGGGCACGCCGCGTTTCTATGTGCGCGATCCGGGCGGCAACCAACTCGAGATCGTCCAGCAAGTCTCTGAAAACTAGATGGGCTTCACTTTTATCAATCCGGAATCGCTCGGCGCCCCGCGCGGCTATTCGAACGGTGTCTTGACTGAGGGCGGTCGCCTTCTGTTCATCGCCGGACAGATCGCCTGGGATCAGCAACAGCAGATTGTCAGTGCGGATATCGTCGAGCAGTTTGATCGAGCGCTCGCGAACGTAGTCGCCGTCGTCACTGAAGCAGGGGGAAAGCCGGACCAGATTGCGCGGTTGGTGATCTACGTAACCGACAAGAGCGAGTATCGCGCGCGCCTGAAAGAAATCGGCGAGTGCTACCGTGCGCGCATGGGCAAGCATTTTCCGGCGACGGTGCTGGTTGAAGTGAAGAGCCTGCTGGAAGATAGCGCGAAGATCGAAATTGAGGGGACTGCCGTTCTGGGCTCATCGTAAGCGATTGCCGAAAGCACGCCAATGAAACTCTGTCCCGCATGCAGCCGAGTGTACGATGACGACAGCCTGCGGTTTTGTCTCGACGACGGAAGCAGTCTCATAGACAAAATGGCTGCGACAGTTCCTCCGCCGACGCTGACTTTGCCCACACCGCAAAACCAGGTTCCCACAATGAAGCAGGTGTTCCAACCTGCGGCGGTTCACGATGCTCAATCACCGCGCGGCGGACCGGCGATTACAAAAAAGCGAAGCGCGCTGCCGTGGCTGTTGGGCGCTGCCGTGCTGCTACTTCTGGGTTCGAGTATTGTGCTTGCCATTTTTGTTTTGCGGCCTAAGGCTCCGCTGCCCTGGCATCTGACGCTGCAGCTCGATCCGGGCGGGACGGATCGCGAAGCCGCGGTGAAGCAGACCGTAAATGTGCTTAAGCAGCGGCTGAATGCCTTCGGCGTTAGCAACTTTGAAGTGCTGCCAAAGGGCGACGGCCAGATCGCTTTGAATCTGCCAACGCTCTCCGATCCCGTGCGCTTGAAGCAATTGATCACCGCCAGCGGGAAGCTTGAACTCACTCACGTGGTCAGTCCGCCCAGCCCGGCGCCCGCTCAAACCTACTCGACCAAAGAAGCCGCCGTGGCTTCATTCGTGGGAGGCCTCATTCCCGAAAATCGTCGCGTCCTGCCCTACGTCGATCGTGATTCTGTGAGTGGCAGCCAGGATCCAAACCCGAGAAAGTGGATAGTCGTCGAGGCGCCCGCAATCGTTACCGGCAGCGAACTAAGAAATGCCAACGCCGCACGAAGCTCGTACGGCGGCGATGATTATCAGATTCAGTTTTCGCTTAACAAGACCGGGGCGGATAAGTTTGGCGCGTGGACGGCGGCCAATATCAACGAATATCTAGGCGTCGTTCTCAACGACGAAGTGAAGTCCATCGCTTACATCAAATCGCAGATTTTCGATCAAGGCGAAATCACCGGCCGTTTTACCAAACAGTCGGCGGAGGATCTCGCGTTAATCCTGCGCGCCGGAGCACTGCCCGCACCGGTAAAGCTGGTTAGCGAGACAATCGATAAGCCATAACTGGATCACCGAGCATGAATACACCGAAGAGTTTTCTTTATGAAGCGCGCGACGGCATAGCCACGATCACGCTTAATCGTCCCGAGCGTCTGAACGCGATCACGTTTGAAGTCTATCGCGAACTAACTGATCTGTTCGCCGCGCTGCGCGATGAAAAGGATGTACGCGTGGTGGTGATCACGGGCGCGGGCCGCGCGTTCTGTTCGGGCGGCGACGTGCGCGACATCATCGGCGAACTGCAAGGACGTGATGCGGCGGGCTTGCTGGACTTCACGCGTCTAACCTGTGAATTGATCAGTAACATGCGAGCCCTGCCAAAGCCGGTGATCGCCAGTCTGAATGGAACGACGGCCGGAGCAGGAGCGTGCATTGCGCTCGCTTCCGACATCCGCATTGCCGCCGAGGAAGCGAAGATTGCCTTCATCTTTGTGAAAGTCGGACTGGCGGGAACAGATATGGGTGCGACGTATCTTTTGCCGCGCATGGTTGGCCTGGCAAAAGCCACCGAACTTTTGATGACCGGCGATTTCGTTTCAGCGGCAGAGGCTGAGCGGATAGGCCTGTACAATCGCGTCGTGCCGCGCGATCAACTGGAAGCGACGACGCGCGAGTTTGCCGAAAAGTTGGCCCATGGCCCGGCGCTGGGGCTGGCGAAAACGAAAGAGATGCTGAATCGCGAAATGCACATGGGGTTCGAGTCCGGCCTGGAAGCTGAAGCCGTAACGCAGGCTTTGTGCATGCAGCATCCGGACTTTCACGAAGCACACGACGCGTTTTTAGCGAAGCGCCAGGCGAAGTTCGGATAAAAATGGACCGATTCATCGAAACAACTCCGTTCTTTACCGCTGATCAGCGAAAGCTGTCGGCTGAAGTCGCCGATCTAGCCGAGCGCGAAGTCGAAGTTCGGGCGGGCGACGACGAGCAAGACGCCGATGAAGCTGTCCGCAGTTACGTCATGCTGCTGTTCGAAGCGGATCTGTTGCGCTATGCCGTTGCGACACCCGGTCAGCCATTTGATCTGCGCTCGTTCTGCATCATTCGCGAGACGCTTTCATATTCGTCATCGCTCGCCGATCTCGCTTTCGTGATGCAGGGGTTGGGAACATATGCGATCAGCCTGGCGGCGACTGAGCACGTGCGCGACTTCTGGCTGGCGCGCGCGGCAAATGCCAAAGCCATCGGCGCGTTTGCTTTGACTGAACCCGATGCCGGTTCCGACGTTGCTGCCATTAAGACTACCGCTCGCCGCGAAGACGACGCCTACATTATCGACGGCCGCAAGCG
>JAWVEM010000259.1:0-5665 GCA_033856735.1 Blastocatellia bacterium | reverse complement strand
TGGACCGCGGGCTTTGACGTTCTGTACGCTTGCCAGGACTACCAGTTCGATCGCCGCGAGGGCTTGCATTCGATCCCGGCGCGATTTGGGATTGCGCGGTCACTGTGGGTTTCGCGCCTGCTGCACGCGGGAGCGTTCGCGGCGCTGCTTGCGCTATACTTTGTGACGCATTTGGGACTGCTCGCTGTGGTAGGGTTAATCGCCACGGCCGGCCTGCTTATTTACCAGCACGCGCTGGTACGCGCTGACGATCTAAGCAGACTCAATGGGGCATTCTTTACGACGAATGCTTTTGTGAGCGTGATTTTGTTTGTGACTTTCGGCGGTGCAGTTTTGTTTCGGTTTTAGCAGCGAGAGCCTTTCATTATGAGTTTTTCAAACGACACCAAACTTAACGAGATCAGCGCGAAGATGAATAGCGGCCAACGTCTTTCATTCGAAGACGGCGTGGCACTGTTCGCCACAAACGATTTGAACGCGCTGGGCAAACTTGCCGATACCGTCCGGCGTCAGAAGCATGGACGCACGACCTACTTCAACGTCAATCGTCATTTCAATCCGACGAATGTCTGTTACGTCGATTGCAAGTTCTGCGGTTTCTTTCGCACGCCGCGACAACCCGACGCCTATACACACAACATCGACGACTCGCTCCGCATCGCCGGACAGGCCGTGACGGAAGGCGCTACTGAACTGCACATCACCGGCGGATTGAACACAAAATTGCCGTTCAGCTATTTCACTGATTTACTTTCGGCTTTGAAGCAGAGCTATCCGCAGCTTCATCTGAAAGCATTCACGATGGTCGAGCTAGATCACTTCGCTTCTTTCTACAAGATGAAGGACGAGGATGTGATTCTGCAGTTGATCGACGCCGGCCTGGATTCCTGTCCGGGCGGGGGCGCCGAGATTTTTCGCGAGCCGACGCGCTCGATGATCTGTGCTCACAAATGTGACGCCGAGCGTTGGCTTGAACTGACCGGGAAAGTCCACGCCGCGGGTTTGAAAACAAATGCCACGATGCTTTACGGCCATATCGAATCCGCGGAAGACCGCGTCGATCATCTGGTTCGTCTGCGTGAGCAACAGGATAAATCGGGCGGCTTTCAATGTTTCATACCGCTGGCCTTTTATCCGCCTGACACGCAGATGGCCCACTTGCCCGGGCCTTCCGGCGTTGATTCGCTGAAGACAATGGCCGTGTCGCGTTTAATGCTCGACAACTTCCCGCACATCAAAGCCTACTGGGTAATGCTCGGCAAGCGCCTCGCACAGGTCGCTTTGCATTTCGGTGCGAACGACGTCGACGGCACCATCACGCAGGGCGGGGAACTGACTGAGAGTTATTCCGTCGAAGCCAACAACGAAGTGAAGATGACCCGCCCCGAACTCGTCGGCTTGATCGAAGAAGCCGGCTTTGAAGCAGTCGAGCGCGATACTCTTTACAACTCGGTAATCCGGGAAAATGTCGTCGCGTAAACGGCATCCAGCAAAGCTCGCCTAAGATTGAAACATCTATTCGCCATCTCAACTATTTCTAATATCAATGACTACAACTCAAACACGTACAATTTCTGTGGCCCACTCGCCGGATTCCGACGACGCCTTTATGTTCTACGCCCTGGCGACGCATAAGCTCGAAACCGGCGAACTTGAATTCGAGCATGTTCTCAAAGACATTCAGACGCTGAACGAAGAAGCAACCAGGGGTACCTACGACGTGACCGCGATCAGCTTTCACGCGTTCGCCTATGTGGCCGACAAGTATGCGCTGCTGCCACACGGAGCTTCGATTGGCGACAATTACGGACCGATAGTCGTCGCCAACGAAGAGCATGATCCGTCTGACTTATCAAAGATGAAGATAGCCGTGCCCGGTACGCTCACCAGTGCCTTTCTGGCGCTCAGCATTTATCAACCGAATTTCAAGTATGAAGTCGTGCCCTTCGATCAGATCATCGAAGCGGTGACTTCGGGGCGCTGCGATGCAGGTCTGCTGATTCACGAGGGCCAGCTCTTCTATCAAACGATGGGTCTGCACAAGGTCCTGGACCTGGGCGAGTGGTGGCACGAATACACTGGAGGCCTGCCGCTGCCGATGGGCGGAAACGCGATCCGGCGTGACCTCGGCGCCGAAACGATCGGCCAGGTTTCAGCTTTGCTCAAAGAGAGTATTCTGTACTCACTCGACAATCGTGAAGATGCTTTGCAGTACGCGATGCAGTTTGCGCGCGACATGGATCCCGCGCTGGCGGATCGCTTCGTCGCGATGTGGGTGAACGACCTGACGCTTGATTACGGCGAACGCGGCCGCGAAGCCGTGCGCCGTCTACTCACCGAGGGTCACGCGCGGGGCATCATTCCGCACCAGGTTGATATTGAGTTCGTGGGGTGATGTCAGTGGCGCGGACCGCCAGACCGTGACTTAACTCGCAATGAAATTACCACATTAGGCGCGGCCGTAGTTCGTTGACACCGTCGCCGTTCACCGCGCAAAATGCTGCTCACCATGAAAGCTCCTCGATTCCTCTTACGCGGATTTCGCCGGCCGAGCGAAGTTGCTTCGCTGGCGCTCGGAAAACTCGAGCGGCAGGTGCTGGATGAAATCTGGCGCAGCGGCGAAGTCAGCGTGCGCGACATCTATCTGGTCTTCGAAGAACGCATCGCCTACACCACCTTGATGACCACGCTCGATCGTCTCTTCCGCAAACAGATTCTCGATCGTCGCAAGGATGGGCGGGCCTTCTTCTATTCGCCCGCCGTCTCACGTGAGGAATTCGAGCATGGCATTCGCGAAGACGTAATCGACGGTTTGCTCGGACGGGACGCTCAGGGTGTTCGGCCCGTTCTGGCCTGCATCGTGGATACGGTTAGCGAGCGGGACCGTGAATTACTGGATGAGCTCGATCGTTTGATCAAAGAAAAGAAGCGAGAGCTGCGGAGAAAGGCGGATTAGGCGTGTACGAGTTGCTGGGAATTTGTCTGGTACTGGCAGCGCTGTTGACGATCAATGCGCTGGCTTCGTTGGCGTTTGGCGCCTGCTCACCATTAGTGCGACGGCTGTTGCAGGGCCGCTCAGCTCGAACCCGCGCTCAGATTCTTTTCGCGCTGCGCGTCGGCCCGACGGCGTTGGCCCTGCTCTCCGTTACTTTGTTTCTAGTGCCTTCCTATGTCGGCTACGAGCCTTACCGCACATCTGAAATCGTCAGCAAGAAGCTCGCAGGCCTGGCAATCCTTTCCGCGATCGGCGTGGCGCTCGCCTTATGTCGAGCCTTGCGTTCGTGGTTTGCGACGCGGACGCTACTGCAGGAATGGCTCTCCGGCGCGGTCCGGATAAAGCTCAGCGGCACGAGCATCCCCACGTTTCGCATTTCTCATCCATTTCCGATCATTGCCGTCGTCGGCACCTTCAGGCCTCGGCTCTTTATCGCCGCGCACGTTTTGGAAACGCTTAGCCCGGAAGAATTGGCGGCGGCCATTGCGCACGAAGGTGGGCACCTGCACGCTTATGACAATCTCAAGCGCACGTTAATGCGAGCCTGCGGTGATGTGTTGATGATCGTTCCCTGCGGCCGGACGCTGGATCGAGCCTGGTCGGAAGCCGCGGAAAGCGCGGCCGATGAACGCGCGGCCCAACAGAGCGCCGACACTGCTCTCAATCTGGCGTCGGCCTTAGTCAAAATCGCGAAAATGGTTCCGGTCGGAGCGCGGGCAGCAATTCCGCTGGCGGCATTTCTGGTGGGTGTAGAAGAAACTCGTGGAGTCAAAGCTCGCGTGCGCCGGTTGCTCGAGCTCGCTTCGAATAGCTACCTGCGCCGCAGTCCCAATCGCATGATGACTCGCCTCGTACCGGCTGCCTCAGTTTGTGGTCTGCTCCTGCTCGCTTTCGTCATAGCCAACAACCCAATCGTGCTGGTGACTATCCACACCGTGATCGAGAGCGCGGTCAAGCTTCTCTCTTAAATCTTTTCGTCTTGATCAGATCAGCCGCGGAGCGGCAAAAGATCTGTAGCCCATGGCGTAAGCCGTGGGTAACGTCTATAACGATGGTCCCGGCAAAGGTTTCGCCCCTCTGGGGCTGCGTCGAATCCGACATCAACGATCCCATGGCTCACGCCATGGGCTACAGATCTTTTGCCGCTCCGCGGCTCATCGCCTTTTTATCGAAACGGCAAAATCGAATCCCTACGCCGTCATTCCACCTGATGCTATGTCGCTTTAATATCTTCCAGCGGCCGGCGCAACCAAACAAACAACGCGGCGGCGCTCAGTTGCGCGATCATGCCGAAAACCACTAAAGCGATCAGAGAGTAATCGTACAGCATCCCCATCGTGACGCTTCCCACAAACCACAGCACTCCGTACGCCGCATTGAACGCGCCAAAGGCCGTTCCCCGTTTGTTCATCGCCACTGCCTGAGAAATGCCGGAACGCAGAGTCGCGTCCTGCGCACCCAGGCCCGTGCCCCAAAAGGCGACGCTCAGATACACCCCTGTGGGTCCGCCGAGAAAGCCAAACGGCAACGCCAGCAGCGAAACCAAAATCCCCAACACGATAATCTGAATGCCGTATCGATCGAACAGTCTGCCGAACAAGAGCGCAGTCAAACCGTTCACGCCCATCGCGCCCGCGTACAGTAACGGAATCGTTTCCGGGTTTGTGAGCGATTTACTTCGAAAGTGATAGGCGAGCAGCGGGAAATCAACAAAGCCGAGCGCGAGCAAGCCCGCCGCCGCGATATAGACCCAGAAAACTTTCGGAAGATTCCTTTCCGTGGGTGGCGGGAGCGGTGTGCCCTTGTCAGGCCGCGCCGCCCGCGCAAAGAGTAACGCGATGAAAGCGGCAGCAGCCGGCACTGCCAGCCAAAGAAATGCCGGACCGAAATGATGTGTCCGCGCGACTGAGAGAGCTACGAATAGCGGACCCAGAACGGCTCCGGCCTGGTCCATCGCGGCGTGTAGTCCGAATCCCTTGCCGTGACCGACGACCTCAGTGGCTTCGGAAAGCAAAACGTCGCGGGCGGGGCCGCGCAAACTTTTCCCGGTGCGCTCGGCGATGATCAGCAGCGCGACTGCCTGCCAATTTCCCGCGAACGCCAGACCAGGCACGACGACCAGATTCAGGAAATATCCGAGCGTAGTGATCGTCCAATAAGCGCGCGTCTTGTCGGCCAGGCGGCCGGAAAAATAACGAAGACTGGCGGCGATCATCTCGCCCAGTCCCGCGATAATGCCAACCTGCGTGGCGCTGGCGCCCAGGTCCTTGAGTAGCGGACCGATGACGCTATGCGCGCCTTCGTAAGTCATGTCCGCGAACAGGCTGACAAAGCCGAGCGCGACAATGAAGCGAAAAGCGTTTTTTCGATCCTGCTTTGAAACGTTCAAGATGTTGACTCGAATGCCAATTTATATTGCGACAGCAGTAACGCAAGTTGTTAACTTGCGCGGGCTCGCAAATTAACAATTTGCGCTACAGCAAAAGCCGGTCGCTACCGCTCCCGATACTGACGTCATACTCAACCATCCGCGAACCTAGCCGGCGATTCGCGACTCAGTTTTTCTCAGACAAAACTTCCAACACAGACAGCACGCCTAAGACCAGCAACAGACTCACCGCTACGTAACGCACAACTCCGGGAGCGACACGATCCCGCAGCCAACGGCGA
>JAWVEM010000258.1:0-5052 GCA_033856735.1 Blastocatellia bacterium | reverse complement strand
CCATTAACCGTGTGAGCCCGCAAAGGAGGTTGTCGGAAAAAGATTCTTCTCTGTGTAACCTCTGTGGTGCTTTGTGTCTCTGTGGTGAAAATCCTGCGAAAACGTTCACCACAGAGGCACAGAGGTTACACAGAGAACCACAGAGACGGTTTTTTCCGACAGACTCCAAAGCGGGCTCAACTCTTGTTGGTGGCTTTGAGCCTGGGGCTTGCGCCCCGGCTCTATGCTGGCGCCTGCTCCGCAGGCGTGTAGCTAACGCCCCGGCTCGTCTTCATCCGCCACCCGATATTTCTCCTTCTCCTTCTCGCGCTGCAAATACGGAATGCCTTTCTGCATCCATTCAGGTTCGGGTGCACCCTTCAGAAAGTGATCGAAGAACTCCTGCAGCCGGCGCGTGTAGTCCTTCTGATTGATTCTCTTGCGCAGGCCGTGCTTCTCGCCGTTGTAGCTGAACATGTAGGCCTCTTTGTTCAAGCGTCGCAGCGCTAAGAAGAACTCGATGCCCTGATACCACGGCACCGCATCGTCTTCGTCGTTATTAATCATCAGCAGCGGCGTCTGCACGCGGTCTGCGCGGAACAGCGGGGAGTTTTCGAGGTAGCGCATCGGGTATTCCCAGAGGCTGCCGCCGATGCGTGATTGCGAATGTTCGTATTGAAATTGGCGCGGCAGGCCCGTGCCCCAGCGAATGCCGCTGTAGGCGCTGGTCATGTTCGAGACCGCCGCGCCCGGCGCCGCCGCTTTGAACCGATTAGTTTGCGTCACCATATATGCGATTTGATAACCGCCCCAACTGTGTCCCTGAATTCCGATCGCGTTCTCGTCAACAAAACCTTTGTCGACCACGGCTTGAATTCCCGGCAGGACGCACTTCAAAGCGCTCTGTCCCGGATAGCCGGTGGTGTAGACAATGTCAGGCATGAAAATCAGATAGCCGTTGCTGACGTAGTAAGTCGGATTGATCGACGTGCCGGGCGCGGGACTGCGAAAGGCGTGCAAGCCCTGCGTCAGCTTTTCATAGATGTAGACGATCATCGGATACTTCTTTTTCGGATCGAAGCTGTCGGGCTTGAGCAGCAGGCCCTGCAACGGCACGCCGTCTGTGTTCTTGAAGCTCACTAATTCCGCGCTGCCCCAGTTGAACGGCGCGCGCTGAGCATCGCCGTTGCTAACCTTCTTAAGGTTTTTAAAACCGGGACCGGTGACCCAGATGTCGGGGAATTCATCGAAGCGGGAAGCCGTCAGCATCAAGACGTCGACGTCTTTCGCTTTGGCAGGATTGTTAAAGTCCTTCGCGCCCATGACGAGTTTTTCCGGCAAGCCGCCGTTGACGCGATCACGATAGAAGCCAGAGTCGCGCGTCTCTTCATTTTCGGCGTGCAGCAACAGCGGCTTCGCCGGATCGATGGAGCGCTCCTTCGGATCCAAACGCACGTAACGGAGAACGATCTTGTCTCGACGCCCAACGCCGTCGGTCAGGTTTTTGGCGTTGCCGCCATCGGGCGAGACTTGCCAGACGTCATAACGATCGTAGAGCAAAACTTCGCGATCGTCTTTGGTCCAACCGGCGACCCCGTACGACGACGGTATAGCCGGCACGTCATTGTCTTCGTCGAAGAACTTTGCTCCCAGGTTCTTCGTCAGGTTGATCGTGCGGCCGTCCGCGATCGAATACGTATTCCAATCCTTGCCGTCAAAGGAGAGCGAGTACTTTGCGCCCGGCGACAGCGAAGCTCCGAAGCGCTGTTTTTGTCCGACAAGTTTGCGGCTGCCGTCAGCGGTGTTCACCAGGTAGTAATCAGACAGTCCCGGATCATAGTCGCTCATGATCCGGTAGGCGCGATTGTCGGCGCCGACAGCATAGCGGCCGTCGTTTGAAGGTGTGAGAGACTCCATCGCCTCATCAGCGAGCTGCACGAATTTTTTGTCTTTGACCAGATAAACGGCGCGATAGGATCGGGCACGTTCCTGCTCAGCGCGGACCTTCTGGATCGGCTGAACGTAATCGTCCTTCCAATGCCATAGGTCGACCAGCACCTTTTCGTCCGCGGGGATTTCCTGGTCCGGGGTTTTTTCCGGCTCGGGCGGCGGCGCTGTTCCCAGAAACAGGTGACTGCCGTCGAGTGAAAAGCCCAGCGTGGCCTTTTCGCTGACCACAAAATCTTTGCGGAAGCCGGGTGAGTTGGTCGAGACTACTTCAGTGATGCCCGCGCCGGAGTGATTGCGATCTGCGCTCTCGATAGCCGTCGCGTTGCCGTTCCGGTTCCAAAGATAGACTTTGAACTTTGGCTGTTTCGCCTCCGCGTCGTCGCGATCGCTAATAAAGGCAAGCTCGGTTTGATCTTCGTCCCAGGTGGGCTTTAGATACTTTCCTTTTCCTCCGAGCAGAGCAATCGGGGGAGCGTCGCTCTGCGTCGTCGAAGCATAGAGACCGTTCGTCTCTTCCTTTTTGGCGGAGACCGCGAATACCAGGGTCTTTGCATCCTTGCTCAAAGTGTATTCGAGTGCGTCGTTGAAAATGCGTTCCGTTCCAGTGGTGGTGTTTCGCAGGATGAGATCGGTTCCGTAATCTTTTTTCTTTGCAGAGCGTGAGCCCTCGCTGACGGTCGGGCTATTGCCCCGTTGGGTCGCGCCTGAGTTGTTGGCGGTGGTCGGTGCCGATGGAGACGCGCCGGGCGAACTGTTTGGTGAGGGCTCAACGATTGCTTCCTTTGAGCTCTCCCTGATGGTGGGGTTACTGCCACGGAGTTGATCAGGTTTTGCTTCCAGCAGGTAGGCGATGAAACCCGAACCATCTTCCGGGACTTGAAAGCTCTTCACTCGCTCGATGCGCGTGACCTGACCGGTGGCGGTGTTCATGATGCCGAGCGCGTTCTTCAAGCCCTCTTTCGCTGCGGGGCCAGCGGCCTCCTTGGCAGTCGGGCTATTGCTCGCTTTCTTTGCTTTGTTCACTTCAGCTTTGGTCGGCTCGATGCTGAAGATTACGAAACGGCCGTCGGCAGTGAAGGCCGGACGAACGAGCCGCGCGTTGGCGGCGATCAGTTCCGCGACATTCGGAATTGAATCATCGGGTGGCGGAGCTGGCGGGCGGTAGCCTCTGGGCGCGCGCCATTCGGCGCCGCTGGCCAGGTTGCGCACCGCGATCTCGCTGTCGCCGTCCTGGGCCATGAACGCATAGGCAATGAACTTTCCATCGCGCGAGATCTGTGGCGATTGGATCGAGTGCCATGAATCGTAATCCTGGTGAGTCAGCGCTCGTCTAGCCGGGGCCTGCTGGCCCAAAGCATAAGCGAAAGACGTTACCAGCAAGGCGAGCGCGCAAATCGCGGACGTGGATTGGCGCAAAACTTTACCCAAAGGTTTCATAGGCTCACTCCATAAACCTGATCTTTACACGGCGGGTTTGAAATCGCGGCCTAAGTCTCTTCAGAGACGGTGGGGAAGTCAAGAGTTGAAGGCGGATCGGCCGCATTCGGAGTTCGAGCCTCGGGCGCGGCTCTCCCGCCTGATGTGCGGTAAGGTCCGCCTTACCGATCGTCAATTCTTTCGTGCATTCGCGGCAAGGCTGAGGCTTGCCTTGCTCGTTTATCGTAACCAAAGTCTTTGGAGCGTCGTCGGTACATGTGCAATCATATTGAACCCCCCGGATTTTGAGCCTCGAACGGCGTGTTTGTAAGCCCAGCCGCGTTCGCATTTATTTGTGCTGCCTGGCCGTTTTATTCGCCGGCTCAAAGAATGGACGTAGAGATGCGCGATGGAAGAAAAAGCCTCAAGTGACCTGCCGCCCACATCAGCCTCGAGCGGTGTGGCGCCCGCGGACAATCTCAGCAAGAATTCAGCTCCGGTCAGGCCTCCTGACAAGCGACGACCAAATAAGACGCGCGCGCGCATCGTCCAGATCGTCAGCGTGCTGGTGCTGGTGCTTCTGCTGGTCTTGCTCTGGCGCTTTCTCGGCGATCGCTCGGCGCCTAAGGCCGCCGGTCGCGGCGAAGTCGTCCCCATAGAAGCGGCCCTGGTCACGCAGCAGGACGTGCCCTTGCAGCTCAAAGCCATTGGCAACGTGGAGTCGCTCTCGACAATCGCGGTTCGCTCACAAGTCGAAGGGACTCTCACGCGAGTTGCTTTCGCGCCGGGCCAGGAAGTGAAGAAGGGCGATCTGCTGTTCACGATCGATTCACGCCCGTTGCAGGCGCAACTCAGTGAGGCGGAAGCAAACCTCTTGAAAGCCATGGCCGCGGTCAGGCAAGGCAACGACATCGTCGCCAAGGACCAGGCTACTGCTAATAACTCCCGCACAATTCTTAATCGCGATGCCAGACTGATCGAATCGGGCGTGATCTCGCGCGAAGAATACGACAACGCTAATTCCAAGTTGCAGTCGGATGAAGCGACGGTGCGCGCTGATAGATCAGCCGTGGCCAATCTGCAAGCGGCCCAGAAGGCCGAGCAAGCCGCCGTCGAAAATGCGCGGGTGCAACTCAGCTACACGACCATTCGCGCGCCGCTGACGGGCAAGACCGGGAACCTGGCGGTGACTGCCGGCAACCTGGTGCGGGCGAACGATACGACGCCGATGGTGACGATCACGACTTCGGCGCCCATCTATGTCACTTTCTCTGTGCCCGAGCAAGACTTGATGCGTATCCGCCAATACACAAATTCGGCCGGCTTTACTACTGAGGTGATTATTCCCGGCGACGAAGCCAACCACGCGTTCGGAAAGCTGTCTTTGGTAGATAACACGGTCGATGCGGCGACTGGAACTGTGCGTTTGAAAGCAACCTTTCAGAACGACGATCGGCGGCTTTATCCGGGCCAGTTCGTAAACGTCGTGCTCACTCTCGGAATCCAAAACAGCGCGGTCGTGGTTCCATCTCAAGCCGTGCAGATTGGCCAGGACAAGTCGTTCGTCTACGTGGTTAAGTTTGATTCGACCGTCGAGATGAGGGTCATCAAGCCCGGGGGCGTTGCCGACACAATGACTGTCATCGAAGACGGATTGAAACCCGGCGAGCAGGTTGTGACCGATGGGCAACTGCGTCTGGTGCCCGG
>JAWVEM010000257.1:0-7335 GCA_033856735.1 Blastocatellia bacterium | reverse complement strand
CTTTACCATTCTCACCAGGACGCGCTCGTAAAAGCCGCCAGTGACGGTGAGCTCTGGACTCTGCCCTACACCATCGTCCCGTCAAAGGAAACAATCGCGGAGTACATCGAAAAGACGCTCGCGTCTCAAGCGCAGGGTTTGGAACAGCCGTTCACGATTGTAGACAAGCAACGCGGAGAGATCGTCGGATCGACCCGTTACACACAAATAGAGTTGGCGCACCGAAAGCTTGAGATCGGGTATACGTGGCTCGCGCAGAGCGCTCAGCGAACCGCCATCAATACCGAAGCTAAGTACTTGTTATTGAGGCATGCCTTTGAAAGCCTTGGTTGCATACGCGTGGAATTGCTCACAGACATTTTGAACGAGAGGTCACAGGCCGCCATCCTGCGCCTCGGCGCGAAGCAGGAAGGGACCCTGCGCAATCACATGATTATGCCGGATGGCCGCTACCGGGATTCGGTCTGCTTCAGCATCGTGGAATCGGAGTGGCCGGGAGTGAGAGATCGTTTGCTGGCTAGACTAGGCCGCGCCGAGGTTTGACTGATCAAGACTTCGGCGCGCGATAGCCTTTGCGAGTGCGGATGTTGACGCCGGGGCGGTCTGTCTTTATTTGAATGGCGCGGAAGCGCCCGTCACGCTCACGATTTAGCGGACGATAAACCAGCGTGTATTGATGGCCCAACTCTTCCGCAATCGCGGCGAAGGAATCGCGGAGGGACTGGCCGCCAGGCGATGCGACATAGCGGCCGCCGCTTTTTTCAGCGAGGTTCTTTAGAATCGATTCGCCAACAATGTCGCGACCCGGACCTGTCTCTGACATATTCACTGCGTAAATAGTCGCGCCTGCCTGCAACGCGTGGTCGAGCGCTTTGCCGGCACTGGCCCGGCTGGAATTCTCGCCTCCATCTGAGAGCACGACAATCGCGCGGCGCTTTTCCGCTCGCTTGGCCAGATCGTCTGCCCCCCGCAAGACAGCGTCGTTGAGGGCGGTCATCATTTTCGTATGCAGGCCGAAAGCCCGCGCGGGCAGATCGCGCCCGGGCGAGAAATCCTGCATCTGCTCCACCTTGATATCAAAGTTGTAGACCGCGGCGACGTCTTCCTCACGCAAGCCTTCGAGAAAGCGAATTGCGGCCGACCGCCCCAGAGTAAGGCGCGTCTCCATGCTGCCCGACGTGTCGAGCAAGATAGCCGCCGCGAAAGGCGTCTCTTCCGCCGAGAAGCCGACAGTTTTCTGTTCGGCCCCGTCCTCAAAAATCTGGAAGTCAGTTAGTTTCAGTCCGGGTACAAACTTGCCGTCTTTGTCGAGCACCGTCGCGTTCAAGACCACCAGATCCGTGTTCACGCGTACTACGTCGTCTTGATCCTGTGCGGGCGATCGTTTGAATGATGAAGGGTGGGCGCCGGTGGGTCGAGGCGCAAGTGGAGCAGGCAAGAACAGGAGCGAGAGCGCCATTAAAAACATCAGCGCCAGAGCATTACTTCTAAAGCTCGTCACGGACCCCATCATGGTTCGTCCTTCTCCTACAAACCGATTGGTTTGAGGCGTCGCAAGCCGGTCGCGTGGTTACATTTTACCGGCTGCCTCTTAAATGCTGAATCAAGCCGAGCAGTTTGTTGGCCTGATCGATTACCGATGCCGAGACTACGTGACGCGGCGTATTCTCCACCAGTTTACGCAATTCATCGGTCAACTCGGACATCCTTTTTACCGCAGCTTCCATCGCGCCGGGAATGTCTTTGACATCGGGATCGGTTTCCGATCCGCCGGCTTCGTTGCGAATTTTCTTCGTGAGTTTTTCCAACCGCTCCAACTTCTTGGCGTCGTCGGAAGTAAGGACCTTCTTTGCTTCGTAGCCGTCGACCAGTTGGATCGCCAGCTGCGAGGCCTCGCGAGCGCGCGCGACATTTTCCTCGTACTGTTTCTTTTCGGCTTTCAGAATGCCCCGGGCCTTCATCTCGCTTTCCGGCGAACCAAAGTCGGGCGACGGAGAATCGGGCTTGCCCGTAATCGAAGATGGCTCGGGTGGCGTGGGAGTCAGGCCCGGCTTGCTCTGGCAATACACCGCGACCGATCCCAAAAGCAGAACCGTTACGGCGAACAACAGCGCGCGAAGGCGATCGAGGGGACGAGCTTGATTACTGCGCAAAGCCATTTTGGAATTCTCGGGAGCAATCCTAGCCGAAGCCAACCGAGTGCTCAAGCCAAAGTGCGATGCTGTGACGAGCAAAACGGGTTGATAGTTGGCCGGTGAAAAGAAAGATGTCGCCGAAGTCCTGCCAGCGTCTATGGAATGCGCCCCGGAGTGTTGGGAGTGTTAATGAACTCTTCGCCCTTCGGTGCGGGACGCTTGACGACAATTGTCTTGGAGGCGGGAGCGTCCAGCGGCGGTCGTGACTCGCCGGGCAGTGCTTTGAAGGCGACCGCAGCACGATCGACGCCCGCAGTGACGCGGAAGAACGTTACGCTGATGTAGTCCTGCACCGGCAGCTCGAGAGCGTAGCGGGCTTTTGCGTCGGGCGTTAGCTCTGTGGTGTCAGGCTTGACCGCGCGAGTCTCAACTCCACCACCGACTCGCCGCCGCAGTTGTAATTCGACCGCCACGTTTTGCAGGGATTCATTTGAGATGTTGTGAATAGTGCCACTCAGAAGAGTTTTCTTTCCGTTAACCGTTGCATCATCGACAAAGACTTCAACCTTGGGAGCCTTCTTCTTGTCCTCAACCTCAGTTGCGGCCGCCACCTGGCGTTCGTGCCGTTTGCGCAGGTAGAGATAGCCTCCCAGGACCGTGCCGGTCAAGAGCAGGGCACAGAGCACTCCGATCAGCAGGCGACGTCCGTGTCGCTTTTCGTCTTCCTCAAACGAAATTGGTTCGGCTTCCAGTTGATTTAGGATCTGCATTGGTTCAGAGCAAAAACTACGGCTTTTGCGCCGGAGCGGCCCCGGTCACGCTTTCGATCAAGGCACTGAGAAATTCCTGTTCAGCAAAGCCGCTGCTTTGCAAAGTCGTCCATTCGGCGCCGGTCGGGCCGTCGGTGCGGCCTTCGATCTTTGCGTTGACTGAGACATTGGCACTCGTCCCGTCGATTGGCTGCACCTCGACCGTGATTGTATAGCGGCCGCGAGTCCAACTGCGAGAATTCGAGTTATCGATGCCGGCGTAGCGATACAACTCTGACTGGGTAACGACTGCGCCCTTAATGAAAGTGTACGGCTGACTCACAATGATTCCTTCGTCAGGCTTCGACGTTGCGTCGTCAATAATCAGTTTGCGGTCTCGCATTACCTCGCCGACTGCTTTGATGATCGCATCGCGTCGCGCCGTCAGGCGATATGGATTCGGAAGCGCGGTTGTCGGAGAGGACTTTTCCTTGCCAAAATTGATTCCCGATCCGGTCGTGCCCACGTCCTGCTTGGCGCCGTTATTCGCCGGCGCGCGGTTACTGCTGTTGTCAGTGATGCGCTGATTCTGGGAATCGACGCCTTTTCCCTGTCCGAACGCAGATGCCGCCGCGATAACGACGACGAGCAGACTAAAAAAGCATCTTGAATATTTCATGAGATCACCTCAAAAACGAGAAAAACTCAGACGGAGGGAAACGATCTGAGAATAGAGCACCTGATCGGCAAATACAAGCAGACCACCGGTAGTGTCCTAATTTGAAATCCTAGTGTTTCTTGGATAGGTGAAGGGTCTTTTGCGCTAACTCGTATCGTCGTTCGGTTACTTGCCGCTTAGCATTAAGCGTGTTTACAGACGTTCCCACGTCGTCTTTGAGGATAAAGCCGCGATGACAGCTCGGGCACTTAAACCCGCCTATCGTGTACTCAAGATGCGACATCAACACCTTACAGATAGGACAGCAGGCGTTGTCGTGTTCATCCCACAGCACCCCGAACATTCCGACATACCCGCCAGTCGGAGGCGTAATCGCGTTTGGGCCGACAGGCGATTTGGCAAATTCGGGCCGTTCGCGGTAAAGGAGGTATAGAAGATATGCAACACCTAAAGCTTCAAGCAGTGCTGCTATTAGTGCCAGTCCTAATAGCGCCATTAGTGCTGGTTTGGATAATCCCTCCGCGATTTGCGTCCATTTTCCAAAAAGAGTCTCCCGCCACACTACTACGACTAGGAAGCCTATTAGGAGCAATAATCCTGACACTATCTTACCTAGGGTTATTTTTGTTAGCTCTTCTCTCGCGTCCATAATCTAATTCCCGTAGTACGCAAATGGTATATTGACGAATTATTGTTTCCGTAGTACAGTATCTCTCATGGCAAACGCACTACCGAAAGACAAACAGATAGCAGTTACAGCGGCCCTAGCTGAAGGTTCTAGTATCCGGTCGATTGAACGTATGACTGGGATTCACCGGGACACGATCATGCGCTTAGGCGTTCGGATCGGTCAAGGGTGCGCCAGAGTGCTTGATGAGAAAATGCGCGGCCTCGATTGTAAGCGTTTGGAGCTTGACGAAATTTGGGGCTACGTTGGCAAAAAGATGCGCCACGTTCAAGAAGGCGATGATCCGCAGTTTGGCGATGTCTGGACGTACTGCGCGATTGACGCTGATAGCAAGCTAGTCCCGTCCTTCCATGTTTCAAGTTCACGCAACCATGAGGAAACAATCGCGTTTCTGAGTGACTTAGCCTCGCGCCTTAACAATCGCGTCCAGATTTCAACCGACGCGATGAACTCTTACGAGGACGCGGTTGAATTGGTTTTCGGTAATGAGGTTGATTACGCACAGATTGTAAAAGCCTACGCGTCGGAGGATGGTAAGTATAACAACCCAGAACGTAAGTACAGCCCGACCCGCATTAGTTCAAGCAAAAAGAATTGGATCATGGGTTCGCCCAATTACAACCTGATTTCAACGTCCTATGTTGAGCGGCTGAATGCCTCTACTCGCTTGCACGTCAAAAGGCTTGGACGTTTGACGCTGGCCTTCTCGAAAAAGAAAGCGAATTTCGAGGCAGCCGTCGCCCTTCACTTCGCCAGCTACAACTTTGTTAAGACGCATCGCACTCTGAAAATGACGCCAGCAATGGCAGCGGGCGTGACGCGTGAGTTTTGGTCATACGGCGATCTAGTCGAGGCAGCCAATGGTTAATTACATCGCAGAGCTACAGGCGGCGATTCTCAATTTGCACAACTGCAATGCTACGCATGTTGAGACTGTGCCGGTGACAGAAGAGTTTCAGGGCGAAACCGTTTGGCAAGGTGAGGTCGAGGTCTTTGAGACAAAGGATCATCCGAAGGCGAAACGGGTTTACGCTTGGGGCCACGTATCAGGCGATGACGATCAAGGCCGACGCTATGTAACGGTTTTGGAATTGCCGCCCGTTACGTCGCCACAGACAGCCGTTAAAGCGGCAACCATTCAGGAGATTAGAAATGCCAGAGAAGCAAAAAAAGGTCGGGCGTCCTAAGATGCCGAAGGGTGAAGCGAAGGCGATTGTATTGCAGAGCCGCGTACAAGAGGCTGAGAAGAAAGCCTACGAACGTGCAGCCAAGTCTGAGGGGAAAGACCTATCGACCTGGGTGCGCACAACTCTAAACGCTGCCATAAGGTAGTACCTCACAAATTCCCTTCCAACCCATTGGGATCATTTTATTTGATCGCTTTCCAGTTTTCATGCTATCTTTGTTATGTTGTGCGCTTTGGGAAGCGATCTTCGCGTTTGGTTATGCTCGGCACCTCTCAGGTTGTGACGAAGAGGTGGGACAGGTGGACTTTTAAACGCGCGAAGGTCAAATTGTTCTTTGATATACGTTAATAGTTAGAGTTTGACCTAGTAGGCCTACTTGTCCGCCTATATCTGAAAACTCGCTGTGACGAAAGAAACGCGGTTCTTGCTCCGCGTTGGAAAAGTCTTCCAACGGGGATCGTGTCTCTTTCGTGACCGCGAGTTTTTTATTGTCTGGAGGTATCTGTAGAAACGAAAACGCCGGGCTGCAACCCGGCGCTGAAAGGAAAGCCAAATCTGTTCTAAGGGATTTTCCGCTTTTGGCGGCTGGCTCGATTTGTATCCTAACATTTCTCGCCAGCTTAATCCAGCGAAAATCTAAAATTTTGTGGAGGGTGTCCCTTGTCCTGGTGGACTTGAAGGCCGTTACAACCCGAGGGCCGCTTACGCGAGGGGTTCGATTCCCACGCCCTCCACATTCAGAACGCTACCACAGTCTCGGTAGTGGTTCAATTTGGAGGTGATAGGTTTCAAATGGGAACTTCGTTTGTGGCATATATTGATGAAGCTGGCGACGATGGTTTTACCGCATACTCGTCGGAATGGTTTGTGCTGTCCGCAGTGGTTACTGAAAAAGCCACTGACGCGAACGACGTGAAAGTGATTGACGTTGTAAGAAGAAAACTAAGCAAGCCAGCAAAGAAGCCTTTACATTTTCGGAAGCTAAAGCATCATCAGAAAGTGCCGTACATTGCAGAACTAGCGGCGGCTGATGTAGCAGCCGTCAGCGTCTTGATTCATAAGGCGTCATTGTCCCAGCCAGAAAAGTTCAATAAGGAACATCGGTTGTACCACTATGCCGTGCGTTTGTTGCTTGAGCGCGTATCTTGGCTGTGCCGGGACTTTAAGCATTCGACGGGTGACGGATCGGTTCAGGTTGTGTTTTCAAATCGAGGTGGAATGTCTTACGACGCCATTAGCGACTATCTAGAAAATCTACTCACGTCCGCAAAGCTGACGGTTGGAGGCGAGCCCCTTTATGATGTCCGCATCGCTCCTGGCATTATCGATCCGTCTAAAGTCTCCACCTATAGCCACGGCAAAAGAATGGGACTCCAACTGGCTGACGCTGTAGCGTCCGGCATCTATAATGCGCTTGAGACAAGATACGAGTTTACCGAAGATCGGTACGCCCGGATGTTGAAACCAATTGTTTACTGTCACAATGGGAAGTACTTGGGTTATGGTCTCAAGTTCTTTCCAGACATTTCAAAGATGTTTGATTCGGATGCTCGCCTGAAATGGGTAAAAGAGGAGTACAGCAAATAAAAACGGCAGGTCTTGGGCCTCAGGAGCCCACCCTTTACAGGGCTGCCATCAGTTACGACGGCCTGAGGTTTACCCCACACATACCTGCCTGACTGCGGATATTATACCCGTCCCGGCGAGATAGTCAAGTTTCATCTGTGAAACAAGAGGGGCGAAGCCTTAGCCCCGCCGCTGATTTAGATATGCGTCGATTAGGACTTGTCAGGCCGGGCGGGCCATCCCGTAAGGCAGGGGGCCGCTGTAGGGGTCTTGGCTTTTTCGAGAACCGCATCCCGGCAAGCGTCCTTGAAGTCCAAGCCGTCATACCATG
>JAWVEM010000256.1:0-4866 GCA_033856735.1 Blastocatellia bacterium | reverse complement strand
ATCGCGGCAAGCCTTTCTTTAGTCCGGATGGTCGCTTCAGGGCGGCCCCTTTCTCTCCGATGAAGGACCTCTACGATCCTTCGGCGGGCTCACTTCTTAATCCGTTTACCAATGGCTACAAAGATGTTTACAAACAGAGAATAGATCTCTACGACGGCGCTTCGGACAAACGTTTGCGGGAATTGGACGGAGGCAAGGCCCCAGATACGGGCATCATTCCGGTGGCGGGTTTTAGTTTCGACGGTAATCTCATCGCGATGACCGGCTTCGAAAAGAAAGAGCGTTCCGTCCTCGTTTACGAGACGGAAAGCGGGCGTAGGGTCAACAATTTTCAGATCAATGATGACGAACAGAGCGGGGCGGTGACAACTCTTTGCGTAAGCGCGGACCAGCGTCTGCTGGCTGCAGGGTACGCTACTAAGATCGACATATTTGAAGTTGCCTCAGGCAAAACAATGCGCACCTTGCCACATGAGGGACGGATAGTCTCTCTCAGCTTCAGTCCTGACGGACGTTTTCTCGTAGCCCTCGGCTCGAACAACGACAAGTATATTTGGGACGCTACGTCGGGCGAAAAACTTGCCACCCTCATAAATCTCGGCGGCGCTCTCAACAGCCGCGGCAGCGATTGGCTAGTTGTCACTCCCGACGGCTTATTCGACGGCTCGCCCGCTGCATGGAAGCAGATTCTTTGGCGGTTTGGCGGCAACACCTTTGATGTCATGCCTGCCGAAACCTTCTTCAACGAGTTCTATTATCCCGGGCTGCTCGCTGAGGTGATGGCCGGGAAAAAGCCGCGTGCTCCGAAAAACATAGCGCAGCTTGACCGTCGCCAACCCGAACTGAAATTGACAATTCAGAACGCCGGAGACACGTCAGAACGCAACCGGACGGTGAAGCTTGAAATAACCGAAAAGCCAGCCGACAAAGATCACGCCGCGGGGAGCGGCGCACGCGACGTGCGACTATTCCGTAACGGTTCGCTCGTAAAAGTCTGGCGCGGCGATGTGCTCAAAAGCCAAACCGCTACCACTCTGGAAACCAACATCACAATCGTCGCGGGAGAGAACCGTCTGGCGGCTTATGCCTTCAATCGCGATAACGTCAAGAGCAAAGATACCGAGCTGAGTCTCACCGGCGCGGATAGCCTAAAGCGGCCCGGCACCGCTTACGTTCTGGCCGTCGGTGTGAACGCCTATTCCAACACCCAATACAATCTTAAGTATGCCGTCGCCGACGCCACGGCGTTTGGCGAAGAGGTGCGACGCCAACAGCAGCAGATTGCGAACTACGAGCATATTGAAGTCGCGCCCCTGTTGGACGAACAGGCCACGAAAGTAAATATCTTGAGGGCATTGAGACGGCTCGCCGGAACCGAAGGAACCGCGGCCCCGGATGCGCCTGCGGTACTCGAAAAGCTGAAGGCTACCCAGCCGGAAGATGCAGTCTTCATCTACTTCGCGGGGCACGGAACGGCTCAGGGGCAGCGGTTTTATTTGTTGCCGCACGACCTCGGCTATGCCGGCGAGCGAACCGGGCTTGACGCCGCAGGTCTGCAACTTATCCTCGAACATGGCATCTCGGATGAGGAGTTAGAGCGAGCGGTTGAAGGAATCGATGCGGACAAATTTCTGATGGTCATCGATGCTTGCAATTCCGGACAGGCACTCGAAGCCGAGGAGCGGCGGCGCGGTCCGATGAACTCAAAGGGTTTGGCCCAACTGGCTTACGAGAAAGGAATGTACATCCTGACCGCGGCGCAGAGTTATCAGGCGGCCCAGGAGGCATCAACGCTGGGGCACGGGCTGTTGACTTACGCGCTCGTCGAAGAAGGACTGAAGCAGGCCGCTGCAGATAGTGATCCGAAAGACGGCCAGGTATGGGTGCGCGAATGGTTCGACTATGCGAGCACGCGCGTGCCCAACATGCAACTCGAGAAAATAAAGGCGGCGCGTGGTGTCGGCCTCAATCTTTCGTTCGTCGAAGGCGAAAAACGCGTCCCAGACTCGGAGCGGCGCGCTGTACAAACGCCGCGAGTCTTTTACCGGCGCGAATCAGAAAGCCGGCCATTAATCGTTGCCAAACGATGAGGAGATGCTTCCCGAGTACTCGAATGCGACATGATGTAAGTGCGCTCATGAAAGCTGGCGCTAAGATGGCGCGCTGATGGAAATTACTGTACCCTTGCCTGGATCACTTACCCTGGTTAAGATCGGGAAATTTAAAGACGTAGGGGCAGCTTCAAGCCACTTTGAGGTCTTGAAAACCGCCGTCCGAAAGGATATGCAGGTTCGAGTCCTGTCCCCTCCGCCATAATATTTCTGCCACGCCGTTCGCGTGTCCTCCAACGGTCCGCGGCGGCTTTGATTTTTTGAAGTGGGAACCTTTTGCGGGAAAGCCGGCAGGGGAAACTCTTGCGAATGATACTTTCGTTGCACTCTGTCACACTCGCTCCCTCAGCGATCTTGGTTGAGAACTGGAAAGAAGTCGCGAGCCGAATTTGGCATTTCCTCGACGATCCGCACAAGATCGGTAACATACCGATCACAATCACGGCGCTGGTCGAAGGGGCGATGATTCTGGCCCTCACGATGTTCGCGTCGCGTACGCTGAGCACTCTACTTCAACGCCGCATCGCCAAGAGGGCCTACCTGGATCCGGGTCTGCGTTACACCATGGGCCGGCTGACGCAATATCTCATCATTGCGATTGGCGGACTGCTGTCGCTCAAGATTGCGTTCGATCTCAATCTAACCTCGATCGCGGTTTTGTTCACGGCTCTCTCTGTAGGGATTGGCTTTGGCCTGCAATACATCGCGGCCGATATAGCGTCAGGTTTTATCCTGCTCTTTGAAAGGCCGGTGCGCGTCGGCGATCGCATTACCATCGGCGAGGACGAAGGCGATGTGCAGAGCATTAACCTGCGCACTACGGTCGTGGCGACGAACGATCGCATTTCGATCATCGTGCCGAATTCAAAGCTCGTCAGCCAGCGCCTGATCAACTGGTCCTACGGCGATCCGCGCGCGCGCATCGCCATCCCGGTCAGTGTGGCCTACAGCTCGGATATTGAACTGGTGACAAAGACTCTGCTGCAGGCGGCCGAAGAAGTGGACAACGTGCTGCGAGATCCCACGCCTAAGGTTCAATTCCTGAAGTTCGGCGACTGGTCGCTGGATTTTCGTCTGCTGGTGTGGACCAACCGGCCGCGCGTGCACGCGCAGATTCGCAGCGATATTAACTATCGTATTGAAAGATTATTTCGCCAGGCCGAGATCGAAATTCCATTTCCCCAAACCGAACTCCGCCTGCGCGGCGGAACCTTGCACCTTGATACTGGAGACCGTCTAGTTGCGGACGATAACTCCGGGGACGTGAAACCGGATTGAGACGTGCAGTTGAGTACTCGACCCGGTCGCTACCGCTCCCGGTTCTGTAACGTAAATCCGACTCATGCTGTTTGTGGGTCGTCACTTCGCTTAAGCGAGGGCCTAGTGAGAGCGACCACGCCTGTTGCGTCTTAACGCTTGCGATGAATGCGCGTACAGGCTAGGCTAGGGCCTACACTGAGTGACGATTCATTCAGTCAACCAAATGGCCCGGAAAACTTCACGAAACGGCGCGGCAGGCAAACGCGAAGCAATTCTGCGCGCGGCCACGCGCGTCTTCGCGCGCAACGGCTATTTCAATTCGAAGGTCGCGGACATCGCGCGCGAAGCCGACGTCGCCGACGGTACCGTCTATCTGTATTTCAAAAGCAAAGAAGAAATTCTGCACTCAATCTTTGATCAAAGCATGGCCGAAGCCATTGCCGCCGGCAAAACGCTGATTGAGAAACTAAGTGATCCCGGCGAGAAACTCCGGCGCATTGCCGCGCTCCATCTTGAACGCCTCGGCGCCGACCGCGAGCTCGCCGTGGTTTTTCAGGTAGAGTTGCGCGGTTCGACCAAGTTCATGCAGGAGTTTTCTGCGGCCGGCTTTGCTGAATATCTAGGCTTGCTGCGACAGACCTTTGCCGAAGGCCAACGCTCGGGCGTCTTCCGCAAAGACCTGAATGCCAAGCTGGTCTCGAAGATTCTTTTTGGCGCTCTCGACGAAATGGCGACGAACTGGATCATCTCAAAACGTAATTACAAGCTCGAGCCGATGGCCGGCGTCGTCATGGATGTTTTTCTGAACGGAGTCAGCGCCAAGTGAGTCCTACCCCGCAGGTGCAAGCCGACGTGATGCGCGCAGCGCCGCCGCGCGTTCCGCTCGCAGCCGGCGAACCGCTGACTCTGGTCGAAGTCTATGAACGCGCCGTGCGTCTGTATCCCAAGCCCGACACGTTGAACTACAAGAGCAGCGGCGCGTGGCATTCCATCTCAGCGGAGGCGATGCTGGCGCGGGCCCGCCGGATTGCCCTGGGTTTGTATTCATTGGGCGTGCGCCAGGGGGATCGCGTGGCGCTGCTTTCGGAAAGTCGCGTCGAATGGGTGCTCGCCGATCAAGGGTGCGTGTTTGCCGGCGCAGTCTCGGTTCCCGTTTATCCCACGCTGACACCCGCCCAGGTCCGATTCATTCTCAACGATTGCAGCGCGCGGGCTTTGTTTGTCTCGACGCAAACGAAATTTGCAGAAGTCGAAGCAGTCGTGCGCGAATGCGCGGCGATCGAAAAGGTCGTGATCTTTGATCCGGATGCATCGAGCGGTCGGGATACTCTCAGCCTGGCCGAACTCGAAGCACTTGGAGGCGCGCTGGAAACTGAACAGCCCGCCTTGTCCGCCGAACTGGCGCGGGCATCCGGTCCCGAAGACCTCGCCACGATCATCTACACGTCGGGCACCACCGGCGAGCCGAAAGGCGTGATGCTGACGCACGCGAACA
>JAWVEM010000255.1:0-29000 GCA_033856735.1 Blastocatellia bacterium | reverse complement strand
GCGGCCGGACTCGCGCTGGTGTTCCATCGAGCGCATGCGTTGGAACAGCGCGCCGGCGGCGCCAAGCGCGGCTCTACTGGTCGCTTAACGCACTTCGTTTCCAAGTTTCGCAATCGATTTGGTAGTAGTATTTTTTGACAGAGTATTGTATGCTGGCGCGCCTATGGCACAATATGTTGTCCGCAAGATATAGATGCCCTTGGTTCAGCTAGCCCAAAATAGACGAAAGAGGGAGTGGAAGACTTCCCGGTTTGGAAGAGAGGAAAAACCCATGACACCAGAGGTACGCGAACCCGGCAAAGGCATAAATATTTTCATTGACGACGAGCCTCCCATTACCGGAGCGCGAATAAAAGTCATCGGTGTGGGCGGCGGTGGCGGCAACGCAGTCAATCGGATGATTGACTCAGGCATTGAAGGAATTGAGTTCGTAGTAGCGAACACAGATCTACAGGCTCTTAAACGCTCGCGCGCTCCAGTGAAGATTCAACTCGGCGGTCGATTGACCAAAGGTCTTGGCGCCGGCGCTGATCCCGAAGTCGGCAGGCAAGCGGCGCTGGAAGACACGGACAAAATTATCGAAGTGCTCGAAGGCGCGGACATGGTTTTTGTAACCACCGGTCTCGGTGGTGGGACGGGGACCGGCGGCGCTCCGATTGTGGCTTCGCTAGCCACTGAACTTGGCGCCTTGACCGTGGCGGTAGTGACGAAGCCGTTCTTGTTCGAGGGTCGCCGGCGATTGCACCAGGCTGAACATGGGCTCAGCGAATTGCACGAATCTGTTGACACGGTCATTACGATTCCGAACGAGCGGCTTTTCGGCGCGGTGCCACAGGGCGCTTCGTTTGCTGATGCATTCAAGGCTGCGGATGATGTGCTGCGCCAGGCCGTGCAGGGAATCAGCGACCTGATTACCGTGCCGGGCTTAATCAATCTGGATTTTGCCGACGTGCGCACGATTATGCAGGGAATGGGCATGGCGCTAATGGGCACCGGATACGCGCGCGGTGAAAATCGCGCGGTTGAAGCCACGCAGGAAGCGATCTCGTCTCCCTTATTGGAAGAAGCGTCGATCAAGGGCGCGCGCGGCGTGCTCATCAACATCACGGGTGGTCACGATCTAACCCTCTGTGAAGTGAACGATGCCGCTTCCATAGTTCGGGAAGAGGCGGATGAGGACGCGAATATTATCTTTGGACATGTGATCGACGAAACGATGGCTGATGCGATGAAGATCACAGTCATTGCGACAGGCTTTCGCCGTGAAGTTGTATCAGCTTCGGTTGCCGCTGGCGCTCAAATGCCAATCACTTCACCGCCGCGCTATGCGCCGCGCTCGCCGGAAGAATTTCCTTCCTCGCACGGGAGTTCAAAGCGCATTGATGATCTCGATGTGCCGACGTTCATCAGGAAAAAGGCCGACTAATAAACTCAGCTAGTCAGCAATAAGCAGTGAATGGTTAACAGCACATGAGCGAGCGCGCTCGTGTGTTGTGCGCCTCGTTAATTTTAGAGTTCAAGCTTTTGCTTGCGCCTGCATTCAGCAACCTAAAGGGCGAACTCTGAATGAAAAAGGACTCGCCAACGGGGTCTGATGATGCTTTGCGTTTTTGCCCTCGGTCGTGTAGCATGTCGCGCAATCCCTGAAGAAGTAACTTCAGCCAGTTCGAATCAAATGCGCACCCTCTCCTCGGAAGGCTGCAGCCTGTGGATAGCCGTTTACGTATTCCACCCCGGCCGAGGCGAAAAAACGCAAGTCTTTAGCAAATGTCTTTATAAATCTTTGTGGAGGAAGTACCGTGAATCGCAAACTAATCAGGACGACGCTGGCGGACGTCAAGGCCCGGCGTGAGGTGGCACAACAGCGGGATCGAAGCAACGATCGAAGTAATGATCGGGCCAACGGAGGCGCGCCGCGGGGTGGAATGCCGCAGCCGCGCCAGCCACAGCCGCCCTCGTCAATGCAAGCACGAAAGCGCCAGCCGCCTCCGGCTGAGACGCATGCCGAAATTTACTATTACAAAAAGCAGATCGACGCGCACACCCCGATGGTTCTGGTTTTGCAGGATGGTGAAGAGATTGAAGGCACTATCGAATGGTACGATCGCGGCGCGCTGAAGATTAATCGGCGGTCGGCCCCTAATCTCCTGGTTCTCAAGCGCAACATTAAATACATTTTCAAGGCTGAGGACCGGGTGCCTCAAGGGAGCGTCGAAGAAGCAACGGCTCCCGTCGTTGAATCTTGAGCCTCTCCGCCTTGCGGACAAGCAGACGCAGTTAAGGCATCCTGCGCTGCTACCGTGGATCGATGAATAATCTGCCGCAGGTTTTCTCTGACTCGAGCGCTCGACCCCGCATTGGTATCACCATGGGTGATCCGGCGGGAGTCGGACCCGAGGTGGTGCTCAAGGCCGTTGCCGAAGAAGAAGTCCTCGACGTCTGCCAGCCGATTATCATTGGCGATGCACAATTGCTGGCCCACAATGCGCGCACTCTGGACTTGCAGTGTGGTTATGAGATCATTCGCCGCGGCGAGAGTCTTCCTCCTCAAACATCTGAACCGCTAATCTTTCATCTCGATAACATTCAGGGGCACATCGAACCGGGAATCGAATCAGGGGCAGCGGGCAGGGCTGCCGCTGGTTATATTGAGGCGGCGGTGGAACTTTGCGGGGCCGGACAGATCGACGCAATTGCTACCGCGCCCATCAACAAGCGCGCGCTCTTCCTCGGAGGCTATAGTTTTCCGGGGCACACGGAGTTTCTCGCGCATTTGACCGGTACCGACGACTACGCGATGGGCTTTGTCGCCGCCAATCTTCGCATCGTTCTGATCTCGACTCACGTTCCGCTTTCAGAAGCAATCCGTCTGGTCACGCGTGAGCGGTTTGTAAAGACGATTCGGCTGGCCCATAAGGAACTTCAGCGATGGGGCATCGAGCGTCCGCGAATTGCGGTGGCGGCCCTGAATCCACATGGTGCGGAGGGCGGTTTGTTTGGGGTCGAGGAAGCATCCGAGATCTTTCCGGCCATTGAAGCTTGCCGGGCGATTGACCGCATCAACGTGGGGGGGCCGATTTCGGCCGATACCGTGTTCCTGCGCGCCTCGCGCGGGGAGTTCGATGCAGTGGTGGCGTGTTATCATGATCAGGCGATGATTCCAGTGAAGTGCCTTTCCTTTGGCGAAGCAGTCAATATTACCCTGGGCTTGCCTTTCATTCGCACCTCGGTCGACCATGGAACGGCATTCGACATCGCCGGCAAAGGTATCGCCGAGCATTCGAGCATGGTCGCGGCGATCAAACTCGCGGCTGAGTTATCAACAAGGACCGGCGAAAGCGGGCGGGCTGTCGAAGCAGCATAGGTAAACACAGTTGAGTACCAACGACAACACTACGAAAGGACGGGTTCTGGTCGCCGATGACGATCCGGCCATCCTCCGTCTGGTGACGGCCATCCTGGAGAAGGAAGGCTTTGCGGTGGTGGGCGCCCGCGATGGCCGTGAGGCCTATAAAGCACTGCAGGATAATCCCAATTTCACGGCCGCGGTCTTCGATGTCGTCATGCCGAATATCTCCGGGCCGGAATTGGTGCGATATATGAGAACTGAAAAGCGCTTCAATAAGATTCCGGTGATGATGATGACCGCGGAACAGGATCCAAAGCTCTCTTCGGATAGTTTCGCCGCGGGCGCCGTAGTTTTTCTTCCCAAGCCATTTACCACGGTCCAACTTCAGACAATGCTGCGAATGCTGGTCGGCAAAGCAGTCAGCCAGGGTTAATTTGCCCGATCGCGTTTAGAGTTCAAACTTTAGTTTGCGAATCGTGATCACAAGCGAAAGCTGGAACTCTAAACCGGGTCCTCGATCCGAGCGATGCTCGAGTTTTGCTTGAGAACGACCGCAGTCGCTACCCGCTCCCGGCACTTGACCTCTGCTCCGGCATTAGTGAGTTGGAAAGAACCCAACTGAAGTTGGTACTCTAAACGCCGTCGAACCGAGATTCACAATTGCTATTCGAAGGAGTTTTAATCATGACTAAGCGAACGGTACTAATTAGTTCTCTCGTGACCATGGTGTTTACCGGCTTTGTCCTGATCGCCAGTCGCGCTCGCGCCGCCGGTGATCTTACCCCCAGGGAAGCGCGGAAGTTGATTGCTCGCATGGCGGGAATTGAACTGCCTTCGGACGCCGTGCGGGTGAAAGAGATTTCCACCTCTGGTAATTCTGCGGTCGTAGTCGCGCAGGTCGAAACGGCTTTCCGCCTCGTGAAGGGCGACAACGATAAATGGCGCATTGCTGAGATCAGGACCGGAGACAGACGTTGGGAAGATCTCGACACGTTAATGAAAGCATTGAATTCCGAAAAGACTGCGCGCGCTCGCGCCGAACTCGAATCCGTCGCCACCGCCCTCGAATCATTCCGCCGCGAACGCGGCTTCTACCTCGAGTCAAAGAGCGAAGCCGCCCTTATCGACAGCCTCAGTCCCCGCTACCTCGCCCGAGTCATCCGCGTCGATCCCTGGCACGTGCCTTACGAATATGAGGGCGAGCGCAACGCGTTTGTGCTGCGTTCTGTAGGGCCTGATGGGAAGCCGAACACGCCGGACGACGTGACAGTGCTCTCTGGTTCTCACTAGCTCGCACCGGCTGGATGTTTGATTCGAGGCAGTAGCCCGACCGTTAGGAAGGCAGCGACATACCTGACTCCGCGCGGGCTTTTGTCGAACTTCAATGCGGCCGCTGCAAAGGCTCTGCCACTCTGATGCGCGGCAAGTCTCGGACGTGCCGAAACGTGGCCCATTAACTGAACGGTCTCTGACCGTGACGGGTCGAAGCCCCGAATGAAAAAGCAGGTTCGCCGCCGGCAAGTCGCAGACTTGCCGCGCACCAGAGTGGCAGAGCCATTGCCGTAATCGGGTCGTTACAGACGGCGCACTTGCTTACGCGCGGGCCACTGCACCGTACCGACGCTTCCAGCCGACTCCGTTGCGGGCCTTTCGCGGACCTCGCCGTTAATTCACGGAACTTCAACCACATAACCCACAAAAACTCTTGACGCCCTTTTCACGCGAATGCTAGGTTCGAATCAGGCCGCGCGCCTGCTCAGATCGTTTCATGGTTGAGTCGAATCGAACCGCGCGGAACTCGCAGGAAGGTTGCCCCTTTTGTTAGCTGGACGAAAACTCTTGGTCGCGGATGACTCGCCATATTACCGCACGGTGATTGGCCTCACCTTCACTGATGAAGGAATGGAGGTGACGACCGCGTCTGACAGTCGGGAGGCGCTGGAAAAACTTGAGCAGTCCACGCCTGATGTAATCCTCGCTAACGTCTCTTCCCCGGGAATCAGTGGTTATGAATTGTGCGAGCAGATCAAACAAAGTGAACGGTTCGGCCACATTCCTGTTATGCTTTTGGCCGGCTTGCAAGAACCCTTCGACCAGGCCGAAGCGCGCCGGGTAGGCGCCGACGATTTTGTGACGAAACCATTTAAATCCATTCGCGAACTGGTGGGCCGCGTGGGCTCGCTGTTGGGTGGCAAATCGGCAGACATGGAAGACTCGACGCGCAGTTATTCCACTTTGGGACTCGAGCGGTCCGATGCTGTTCCGACTGCTACTCCAGATGAGCCCGCGATTGATGAGACGAATATGAAGGTTTTCGTTGAGGCGCAATCGATGATTGAACACGAACCCTCTGAACGGGCCGGAGAGCTGACGGAAAGCACGCCTACCGCCGACGTCGAACTTCAAACCGCTACCACGCAGAAGCTGGACCTCCATGCTGTTCAGATGGCTGCTCCTGATGGACCTGCGATGGGTGAGACAGATGTGAAGGTCTTCATTGAGGCGCCCTCGATGACCGAACACGAACCGGCTGAGCCCTCCATTGAACCGGCCGGTAGCACGTGCGCCGCCGACGTCGAGCTTCAGACCGCGAACACGCAGAAGCTCGAACGCATCGACGATGAACCTGCCTTGGAGATTGGCTACGCTCAAGATGATACGATGGAAATGGAGCCGGCAACCGCTGTTGAGGACAAGTTCGCCGCGCCGGCGGAAATTGGATTAGCCGAACAGCCTTCATCGATGAATCTTCACGAAAAGAAAGACGAACGAGCGTATGAAGCCGCGCCGGTCCCGGCTGCCTTCAACGACGCGCTTCTGGATCTAGGCGACTTTAATAGCCCAACCCAAGTTGCCGCGGTCGATGATCTTGTTTTGGATCTTGACGATGAAGAACCGGACAATGGTGTTGCGGTTTCGGCTCCGGAAGAAGTTCCGGAAGCGGTAGCTGCACCCGTCGCGCCCGCTGAAATCGTCGCCGCCCAACCCGCGCATGAAGAACAGTCACCAGCCGAGCTTCAGCAATCGACGATTGTTAGTGAAGCCCCGACAGAACCCGCGCCTCCAGCGAGGGTGTTTGAAGATCACGGTCGGTCTGAGCCTAATGCTGGCCTGTCGCCGGAAGCTATTGAGGCCATCGCGCGGCGCGCGGTTGAACTCATGTCTGAGAAAGTTGTGCGCGAGATTGCCTGGGAAGTCGTGCCTGAGCTGGCTGAGCTTTTGATCAAAAAGAAGCTCGACCAACAGAATTGAGCGGATAACTCCAGCGATTGTTTAGAGGCGGGACTTGTCCCGCCTTTTCTATTGCTGGGAACGCGGACGGCTCGTCCGCTTGACCGCGAAGTGCGAACAAATCAATCGGCCCCGTTCTATCGAAGATAGATGATTGCGCGCCTTCGGCGCGGTGCGGACGGGACATCCGCGTTCCCAGCATCAACACGAATGATGTTTTCCGAATTGAACCGAACTGCCTGTCGTCGGGCTCCGAGCACCACAACGGTTGGCGTGCCGATAGGAGAAGACCCGGCGCTTGATTTACAATTTAGCTGAACACGTAATTCATTCCGTAATCAATGCGGCGGGCAGTAGCCCGCCTCTAAACACTTGAAGTCTTATTGAAATGATCGAGATCCCAAAAACTTACGCTCCAACCGAAGCCAAGCAGAATCATTACGCGCGTTGGGAAGAGCGCGGCTATTTTGCTCCCGAGATTAATAAAGATCCCTCCGCTCCCATTTTCTCCATCGTAATTCCACCACCGAACGTTACGGGCTCGCTTCATATGGGCCACGCGCTGCAGCACACGATGATGGACGTGCTGACGCGATACAAACGCATGTCCGGGTTTCGCGCGCTTTGGTTGCCGGGAATGGATCATGCCGGCATCTCGACCCAGTTGATGGTGACCCGCCAATTGAAGAAGGAAGGGCTGAGCCGCCACGACCTGGGCCGCGAAAAGTTCCAGGAGCGCGTGTGGCTATGGAAGCAGGAGTACGGCGGACAGATTCTCAAGCAGATCAGACGCGAAGGCGCTTCGGTCGATTGGTCGCGCGAACGGTTCACCATGGACGAGAGTCTCTCTCGCGCGGTGCGCGAAGCCTTCGTGCGGCTCTACGACGACGGAATGATCTATCGAGGCAATCGGATTGTGAACTGGTGCCCGAACGACCAGACAGTGCTCTCTGATCTCGAAGTGCTGCGCGAACCGCAAAAGGGCAAGCTCTACTATCTTCGCTATCCATTGAAGGGCCGTAGTGATTCGATCACGGTGGCGACGACCCGTCCTGAGACAATGTTGGGCGACACCGCCGTGGCCGTGAATCCCAAAGACGAAAGATACCGCGAGCTGGTCGGCGAGACTCTGGTTCTGCCGCTCATGAATCGCGAGATTCCGATCGTGGCCGATGATTTTGTCGAATCTGAATTCGGCACTGGCGCGGTCAAGGTAACGCCGGCCCACGATCCGAACGATTACGAAATGGGCGTGCGTCATAACCTGGAACAGATCGCCGTGATAGATCAGTTTGCTCGTATGACCGAAGCGGCGGGCGCAGAGTTTGCCGGTCTTGATCGATACAAAGCCCGCGATCTGGTGGTTGAAAAGTTTACCGAGCTGGGGTTGCTCGAAAAGGTGGATGATTACGAGTTTTCGATTTCCAAGTGCGAGCGCTGCAAGACGGTGATCGAGCCTTTGACTTCGACGCAGTGGTTTTGCCGCATGGATAGTTTGCGCGATCTCGCCCTGGCAAAGCTGCGCGAAGAAGGTAAGCCGAGCTTTGTGCCCCCGGTCCCTTACGAAAAGGTCTATGCCGATTGGCTGGAGAATCTGCGTGACTGGACTATCTCGCGGCAACTTTGGTGGGGCCATCAAATTCCCGCCTGGTACAGCGAAGACGGTCAAATCATAGTCGCGCGGTCCGTTGAAGAAGCTAGAGAAAAAGCCGGCACTGATCAACTAACGCAGGACGAGGACGTGCTTGATACCTGGTTCTCTTCGGCGCTGTGGCCTTTCTCGACGTTGGGTTGGCCCGATGAGACCGAAGACCTCAAGACCTTTTATCCGACTTCGGTGCTGGTCACGGCGCGCGACATTATCTTTCTCTGGGTCTCGCGCATGATGATGACCGGACTGAAGTTCATCGATCGGGAGCCATTCGCCGATGTTTATGTCACCGGCACGGTTCTCGATAAGCATGGCCAGCGCATGTCAAAGACGAAAGGGAACGGGATTGATCCGCTCGAGGTTTTTGCGAAGTACGGAGTGGATGCAACGCGTCTGACGCTGGCTTCGGTAGGCTCGACCGACACGCGTTGGAGCGAGCGACAGGTTGAATCGTATCGTAACTTTGCCAATAAGATTTGGAACGCCGCGCGGTTCTGTCTAATGAATTCTGACGGCGCGGAAGCAGTGGCCAGTCCGTTCGACGGCGATTTGCCGCTCCACGATCGCTGGATCCTCTCGCGACTTAACAAGACGGCGCGTGATGTTAATGAGAAGCTCGGACAGTACGACTTTCACGGGGTGGTCCAGACTCTCTATCATTTCTTCTGGGACGACTTTTGCGATTGGTACATCGAGCTTTCAAAAGCGACGGTGACGGCGGAAACCGATTCAGCAGAGAGAAGCGTTGCCCGGGCGCGTTTGATTTCAGTGCTTGAACAATCACTGCGACTGCTGCATCCATTCATGCCCTATCTCACGGAAGAGTTATGGCTCAAGTTGCCGGTGGAACATACGCCGCTCTTGCATCGTGCCTACGCTGAAGCTGAGCCCACGATCATGCTCGCCTCTTTTCCGCAGGGCGATCAGGCCCTGATGGACGACAGCGCCGAAGCGGCAATGCAGGCCGTAATCGATTTAGTTTCGCGCGTGCGTAATATTCGCTCGGAGATGAACATCAAGCCGGGCGAGCGGATTCAAGTGATGATCGCGGCGAACGCCGAACTGAAATCCGTGTTTACCGCGAGTTCCGATCAGATCGCGCGGCTGACACGCGCGGCGAACGTTTCGATCGACGGCAACGTCGAGATGCCAAGAGCTTCCGCGCGAGCAGCGTTGTCAGGAGGAGCCGAAGTAGCGATTCCGCTCGAGGGGCTGATCGATTTTGCTCAGGAGCGCGAACGGCTAATGAAGGAGAAAGAAAAGTTACAGAAGGAAGGCTCAAAGCTCGATGCGCAGCTTGGCAATCAGGACTTTGTCGAGCGTGCGCCGGCTGAAAAGGTGGAAGGGCTGCGGGCACGGCTCACGGACATCGCGCAGAAAACGGCGGCGTTAGATCAGATGTTGGAGGCGCTTTCATGAATAGTAATATCTTGAGCGCGCTGCGCGCGCCGTGCGGACAGGATGTCCGCGCTCCCAGGGAGGAGCGGTCATGAATTGGCTTGACGAAGGGGCACTCTACTCGAGCATCGGACTCTTCCTGCGTGAAGACCTCGGACGCGGCGACATCACCACGCAGAGTGTGCTGGCGCGCAACGCGCGGGCGCGCGGGCGCTTTGTCGCGGGTGAGAAGATGGTAGTCGCTGGACTGGAAGCCGCCGAAGAAGTTTTCGGCACGCTTGACCCACAGCAGCAGCTCGAAGCCTTTGCGTCCGATGGCGAAGAGGTCGAAGCCGGAAAAGTTATCGCGCGCACCAGTGGCTTCGCCGACGTCTTGCTCGCGGGCGAGCGCGTGGCGCTGAATCTGCTGCAACACCTGTCGGGAGTCGCCACGATCACGCGCGAGTTTGTCCGCGCAATCGAGGGCACGAACGCAAAAATCGCTGATACGCGAAAGACGACTCCGGGGCTGCGCATGCTCGAGAAGTATGCGGTGCTGCTCGGCGGCGGAGTCAATCATCGCTACGGATTGGACGACGGCGTCTGCATTAAGGCGAACCACGCCGGGATTGCCGGCGGTCTGGGTTCCGCGGTGAAGAAGGCCCGCGCGATGATCGGACACGGGCATTTGATCGCCGCTGAGGTGGCCAATCAGCCGGAAGCTACCGAGGCCATCGAGAACGGCGCGAACGTTCTGGTAGTGGATGGGCTGGGTCCGGCGGAGCTGGCGGAATTAATCGGCCATGTTCGCAGCCTTTCGCCGCAGGCGACTGTTGAAGCTTCCGGCCCTATCACGATCGAGAACGTGCGGGCTTACGCCGAAGCCGGACCCAATTTAATCAGGATCGATGCTTTGACACAGTCGGTTAAAGCGATGGCCATTGGATTTCAGATTCAGCCGGGGTAGATTACTCTCGGAACGAATTGGGTCGAGCGGCGTGAAACGCCTGGAGCATCCAGTTGTGCGCTGGCTGCATCCCTCAAACCTGCGAGGAGGTTATTGATGCCGAAAAATTCTGTGCGAAGTCTGATCACCGCGGTGTTGGCGCTCTTCTTGATCGTGGGATTCATGCTGGTGGATTCGAACGCTCAAAAGCGCCGCCGCCGTAGACGAAAGTCGTCCGCGCCCCGCATCGAAAACCCGGCGATCTATCAACCCTCGCCTACCGACAATAACGCGACCGATACCAGTAGCGCCGACCCAAACGCACCTGACACCGCCCGGCCGGCTGGCCAGCAGGATCCGGAAGCGATGAAGAAGACGATTCGCGTTCTCTCCACCCAGGTGGACAAGCTTAACGACAAGCTCACCCAGATGGAAGAGTCGCAACGGTCGCTGGTTGATTTGGAACGTCTGTCACGGGCCGAATCGCGTTCCGCGGCGCTGCGCAACGAGCTTCGCGACGTGCAAGCCAAGGAAGCTGACCTGGAAGCCAAATCAGAAGATGTGGACATTGCGCTTAAGCCGGAGAATATCGAACGCTCGACGGCGGGATACGGCACCACTCATCCAGAAGAGTTGCGCGATCAGCGGCGGCGGCAACTCGAAAATGAAAAGCTGCGTCTGCGAAAACAGTTGGACCAATTAGCGATCAGCCATCAACGCTTGGACGAAGCGATTGCCACTTCGGATGCTGAGATTGAGCGCGTGCGCAAGAAGTTAGACGCCGCCGATCAAGCCGACATTCAGAACGCGAAGACCAAAGCCGGGTCGGAAGGCACGTCAACTTCTCCGCCGGCTCCGAAAGCAACGCCTACACCGACTCCGTATCCGCCGCGATAGTTTGAACGCTCGAGCCTATTTCCCTCCCTTTGGGAGGGGTTAGGGGAGGGTGCGAAGCTTGATGCAGACAAGCCGCTGTCCCCGGCCCTCTCCCAAAGGAGAGGGAGAACAACTGAAGTCGGTGCCACTTACTATGGGAACGATTGCCCAAAATGATCTCTATCGTTTGATTGGCGAAGCGAACGCGCGCGGTGAACGCGTCGTGGTCGCCACGGTGGCGCATACGCGGGGCTCGACGCCGCAGCGGCGCGGCGCGAAGATGCTCTTCTTTGAGAGTGGCCAGACAGCGGGCACCGTCGGCGGCGGTTGCGTGGAGGCGGAAGTGTGGGCCGAAGCACGCGAAGCTCTGCGCGAGGGCGAGCCTGGTCTGCATCACTTCGCGTTGACGGCGGATGAAGCCAGCGAAGAAGGCATGGTTTGCGGCGGGACGATGGATATTTTCATAGACGTCTGGGAGAACTCTTGAGCATGTCCCGCTCATTCGTTAACAACTATAAATCCAAGCATCGCCATCCGCTCAACAGACTGTCGCACACGATCGGCATTCCAATAGTTGTCGTGTCGCTGCCGCTCTTTTTCTTAAGCTGGCGATGGGCGTTGGCGTTCTTTTTGGTTGGGTGGGGACTTCAATTCATCGGCCATGCGATCGAAGGCAATCGGCCTGCCTTCTTCGGCAACCCGGTTTATCTAATCGTCGGTCCATGGTGGCTGGTGCGCCGCGCTGCGGGAGCGGTTGGGTTCCGCAAGCAGGACCGTGCGAAATAGACCTAGAGGTGAGAGTTTGAACGCTCACGGTCCTTCTTATTGGCACCGCGGCTTCAGCCCGATGATCCGCGGTGTTTGGGAGTGGGAAACCATTTGAAACGGTTTTTGATTCCGTCAGGCACGAATGTCACCGCGCTTAAGCGACGGTGCTAATAATATGAAACTGCAAGCTGACGACTAAGTATCGCGCTACTTTGCCTCGCCACGTCCTTTCGACTACGCTTCCTTCAATTCGTTTACATGAGCGACCAGAAAACAAAAGGTGAAGGCCGGCTTGTCAGTCAAGCTATCGGCGGCCTGCTGGATGAAGGTGCGGCGGGCCTGCTCGTAACCGTAATGCGTTTGCCTGAGCAGAGCCCCGGCGATCTTCGTGTCGGCTCAAGATTACTCGCGACCGAATCAGGTGAGCGCCTCGGCACGCTAGGAGCGGCGGAGTTGGACGAAGAGGTTGCGCGGCAGTTGAATCATTTTCTTTCAGCGCGCGAAGAAACGAGGTCACTCAAGGTCGAAGATTTTGCTCCAACTCTGAGTCATTTCCATGGTGTGCAGTTGTTGTTCGAACGTATTGTATCTGAGCCGCGTCTGGTTATCGCCGGCGCCGGTCATGTCGGCGCGGCGCTCGCGCGGCTGGGCGCGCAGATTGGTTATCGCGTGACGCTGATCGATGATCGCGCGGAATTTCTCAGCCGGGAACTGTTCGCTGCGCCAAGTGAGCAGGGAATTGCTTTAGTAGCAGCCGAGCATTGGGCCGATGCTGTGCGGGAAGCCATCGCGTCTGGTGCTGGCGTCTCGGTCGCGATCGTAACGCGCGGGCATAAGCAGGATGAAGACTGTCTGCGGGCGGCGATCTCGGCGAATCCCACCTACGTCGGGATGATCGGCAGCAAGCGCCGGACGAACATCGTGCTGGACAAACTACTGGAAGAAGGTGCCGACGCAGAGCAGCTAAAGAAAGTCCGCGCGCCCATAGGCTTGGACATCGGCGCGGTGTCGCCGGAAGAAGTAGCGCTGGCGATCCTCGCTGAGATTGTAGCCGAGCGTCGCGGCGGTTCGGGGGCTGCGCTTTCTAGTTGGCGGAGAACCTAATCCTGGGAGCGCGGCGGTCCCGTCCTTGTTAACGCGAAGTTCCTTTTGTCAGAGCTTGCTACGCACGCTGGGCGGACAGGGATGTCCGCGCTCGACTCAGTTTTTGTTTTCGAGATATTTCTGAGGCAGCGGATTCTTTTCATCCTCACCCTGCCAGAACACCGTTACGACCCACCAACGCTTTCCGTCGTTCATTAGCTGGATACTGTTGATGCCTCTTTGAAAGGGCTTCGCATCATCTTTCGCGTGGCGTGATTCGTACGTGCTGAACACGTGTGCGATGTTGCCGAAGGTTTCAGATCGATGCGCAACTTCTCGCTCAACGAACCCATTTTTTTCAAAGTATGGACCGTTGCGCTGAGCGTAGTCTTCGGGCGTCATCACTCGCGAGACGACCTCACCCGTCGGCCGCACACCATTCGCAATCAGACGGGCGCCGGGAGCGAACAGCGATCTGAATCGGTCCCAGTCGCGCTTTCCCGCCGGGCCCGAGATTACGTCGTATAGCGACGAGATCGTTGCGTCCAACGTCGCCACGTCCGCGGGATTGGCCGCAGGCGGCGCCGGTTGAGTTTGCGCAGGCGCGGGCGACGGTGTCGGAACAGGCGTTTGCGCTTTAGTAGTCACGACGAGAGTGGTCGTGATCGCAATCAATGAAAGAAAACGAATGTTAACTCCAACTACATAAGACAGCTTAGTCATTCTCAAGTCTCCACCGATAGTTCTTCGTTTGAAACATTCGCGATTAAAACATGAGAGACCGTGATGGGCAAAGGTTCGTTCCCGTGGGTGAGTGCTCTCTTTTTGCTCAAGAAGAGCAGTCAGCTTCAGGCGCTCCTTTGGCGGAACCTGTAACCAATGATACTAATTAAAGATGCCCAGTGAATTCGAGCTTGAACGAAGGAGCAGTCGTGGTGTCAGCGAAATGTTTCGCGCGTTACGCCACCGCAATTTCCTTCTCTTCTGGTCGGGCGCGTTTCTTTCCAACACCGGCACCTGGATGCAGGCTGTCGCACAGGGTTGGCTGGTGCTGGAATTGACCAAGTCGCCGTTCTGGCTCGGCTTCGATGGATTCATGGCGACGTCGCCTGGGTTGCTCTTAACCCTAGCCGGAGGAGTGTTCGCCGATTTGATGGATCGGCGGAAGCTCCTGATCTATACGCAGATTGTTGCCGGGCTGGCGGCATTGACGTTAGGCGTACTCGTCGCAACGCACGTGGTGCAAGTGTGGATGATCCTATCGCTGTCCTTTGTGACGGGCTGTTGCCTGGCCATCGCCGGACCTTCGTACATGGCCCTCGTATTCGATCTGGTCGAGCGCGAAGACCTGGCGAATGCAGTGGCCCTGAACTCCACCCAATTCCAACTCGCGCGGGTGCTGGGGCCAGTATTTGCCGGAGTAGGATTCAAACTTTTCGGATTGGCCGGCTGCTTTCTAGCTAACGCTGTTTCGTTTGTTGCCGTGGTAGCCGGGCTGAAAATGGTTCGCTTTGAACGGCCAGAGATAGAAGTCGGCGCGCCGGCCAGGTCGATGAAAGACAAATCCGCGTTCATTCACGACCTGGTCGAAGGTTTTCGCTATGTCGGCGGCCGGCCGCGCGTCTCGATACTCTTGCTCATTTCTGCCGTGACCAGCCTGTGCGGCGCGCCCTATATTTCAATGACGCCCGTCTTCGCGCGCGATGTCTTTCATTTGGGCGCCTCAGGTCTGGCGTTGTTAATGGGCACTGCCGGAGCGGGCGCGCTTTTTGGCGCACTGTTCCTGGCTTACCTGGGAGACTTCCGTCATAAGGGATGGTTCGTGCTGGGTGGTGACTTTGCCTTCGCGGTTAGTCTGATTTGCTTTTCGCTTTCGACGAACGTGCGAGTGTCTCTCGTGTTTCTCTTCCTGCTCGGCTTTGGAATTGTCTGCTCAGTAGCAGTCAGTAATACCCTTTTGCAGAAACTCGTGACCAATGAAATGCGTGGGCGAGTGATGAGCATGTTCATGCTGTCATTCATCGGCGCGATGCCAATAGGCAACCTAATCGCCGGCGCGGCGTCTCATTGGTTCGGCGTGCAGCACACGCTGGCCGTGGGTGGTTTAATCATTGCCGTGTTCGTCGTGGTTGTTACCGTTACTAATCCGAAGCTGCGCGACCTCTAAGCGCGCGTTGATGCAGACTCGGCATTTCCGATATTTTTGTTAAACTAAGGTTGCCGTGCAAAACTTCTCGAGTCTTATTATGAAGTGGAAACCGCGGGTGTCACTGATGCTCGCAATTGTCTTCTCGCTGAGTGCGGCGATCTGTCAGGCGCAGAGCGGCTGGACTGCGACCCGCGTAAGTTCTGGCGGTAAAGATCTGAACGCTGTTTATTTCGCCGATGCCAAACGCGGTTGGGTCGGCGGCGACGGCGGATTTTTCGCTTACACCGAAGACGGCGGCAGAAACTGGGTTGAGCGACCGCTCGGCATTGAACACTCGATCAATGACATCTACTTTGTGGGTAAAGACACGGGATTCGCCCTGGCTGGCGGCAGTATCTTCGAGACGGCGGACGGCGGTCACTCCTGGCGCGAAGCTCACAAATTCCTGCCCGCGGAATTCGACGGCGCCACTCCCGAGCTTTACAGTCTGCGGTTTAATGGGAAGAAGCGCGGTTGGGTAGTTGGCTCGACCAGCCGCGGCGATGTAATCACCAACAGTATTCTGGCGATCACCAGGGATGGAGGCGTCACCTGGCAAGTACTACAGGCGCCGACCCGGCAGGAACTGATTCACATCGACTTTGTCGACGAACGACGCGGCTGGATCGTGGGCGCAGGCGGCGCCATTCTGCATACAGACGATGCCGGCGAAACCTGGAGCAAGCAGATTTCCGGCGTGACGGTCACTCTCTTTCACGTAGATTTTCGCGATGCCAAAAAGGGTTGGGCCGTGGGCGAGCGGGGAACCATCTTGCGGACCGACGACGGCGGGCAGACATGGACAAAAGTTACGTCGCCGGCGCGCGCAACCTTACTGAGCGTGCAATTTATTAGCGACGACGAAGGTTGGGTGGTTGGTCGTGGGGGCGCAATTCTGCGATCGAGTAATGGAGGCCGCGACTGGGTGGAACAAGAGAGCGGCAATAAACAGAATCTGTTCGCGCTCTTTATGACAAAGAAAAACGGATGGGCAGTCGGAAGCAATGGATTGATACTACGATATGAACGATGAGGGCGTGCCGGTTAGCTTAGGGTGACAAGAGATCGGCATTTTCACCCTAATCTCGAAACTAGTTCTGCTGCCATCATTGCAAGAAACTTATGGGACTCGTTGAGCGATTAAAGCACAAGTTTGGAGTAGCCAGCGCGCACTCCGGGCGTCATCCGATTCGAATATTTCTACTCGAAGATGACGAGCGGCGTTGTGAATGGTTTGCGAAACGCTTCAAGGGTGATCATCTGGATATCTCCTGCGAGGTGTCGCAGGCGAAGGAACTATTGAGCACGCGGAGTTACGATTCGATCTTTCTCGATCACGACTTAATCCCCGAACACTATGGCGCGAGTGAGACCGATGACGAGCGGACGGGCTATGCCATCGCTTCGTTCCTGGCGTCGCATCCGGAGCTGCAGCGCGCGGCGACGATCATGGTGCACAGCTTTAATGCGGACGGCGCCATGCGCATGGTCGAGGAGCTCAGAGCATCAGGCCGCCAGGTCGACTATGTTCCCTTTCACTTCCTCGAAGAACGACTCAAAAACTTCTGGCCGCGATAACCTGTCAGAACCGCCTGCGGTAGCGGGCGGGCCTGATCTTGACCCATCGTGCTATTCGCTGGCGGTTCAAGCCGCCCGCTACCGCAGGCGGTTCTGACATATTTTTCCTTGGAAGAGAAATGGTGGCCAGGGACGGAGTCGAACCGCCGACGCCGGCCTTTTCAGGGCCGCCTACCGGATCGCCGAAGTGGTTTGAAATCAACCAGATGTCATTGAGGCCAAAGAGCTTATGGCGTAGGTGATTTTGGATGGTTTAGGAAGACTTGGGCTGTTTTAGGCTCCTCGATGTACGCGTATTGTACGCGTGCTGTAGGAGCCCCCATGCCCTGCACCAGTCCATCTCGGCATAGCATGGACACCTTTTCGATGAAACTCTTGAAGAGAGCTTCCAGCGAGCAACAATACCTGCGCCGAGGGCGGGAGTCGAACCCGCGCGTCCTTACGGACAAGTGATTTTAAGTCTTAGATCGCATGTTCTGGGCTGTTCGCTCAGATGGAAGTCTGTGCCGATTCGTTAGGCATTTTAGCGCGATCTCGTTGAGTTGGGTAGCGTGCGATCGGATTAGTTTGGAAGCGTTGGCACACAAGAAATGAAGTGGCTCCCCTGTTGAGATCGAACTGAATTGAATAAGGGTTTTGCAGTTCGACCGCGGCCTCTATCACTGAGTGTCATGGAGTGTCACAGGCCGGTATTTATTGATCCTTTCGAAGAGGCTTGTTACTCGGTATCACTGAAAATCGCCGCACACCCTCCACAAAAGTCCCCACAGTGAAATTCGTCACATTCAAGATGATCGTGTCACTGGGCGAGGGTGAATCCTGAGTTTCCTGGATCTTTCAATCGCTGCAAATAACCAATGGCGTGCCGGTCTTTGCGGCCTACTCGCGCTGCGATAGCTGCGGTTGACCGTGGACGGAATTGAGCCTATCGTAGTTACACGCAAGAGAAGTCTCAGGTCAGCCTCTACGAGCTTGCATTATACGCTCCGAACTTCTGCTGACCCCTTAACACCCGGAGCTCCATCCATTTACTCGAATGAGAGGAGTCTCCATGAGAACTCACAAATTAACACTTCTTATAACAATGCTAATGGGGTTGGCGTTTCTCGCTCCCACAGCTAGTGCACAAAGCCAAAGCTCGCCAGTTTTTGGGCCGGAGACGTTTACGAGAGATACCGGTAAGCCGCAAACAATTACTAGGGAGTTTTTTGTTCAGGATCCATCCGGCAGTTACGCGCTCGTCATTCGCAGCGGACAAAATGGCGCGGGGCGCGTGACGAGCGCCGTAATTCAAGTAAACGGAGTCGTTGTCGCTGGGCCGAGTGATTTCAATCCACAAACTGGGCTGACGGCGAAGGGGGTGACACTCCAACAGCAGAATAAGATATCTGTTGAACTCAGAGGAGAACCGGGAACTTTCGTTACTCTAGCAATCCAGAAAGGATCCGTGCCGGCTCAAGTTACGGTCATCGATAACAAAACTGATCCACTCTTACTTGAGGTCGTGGACACCGACGGGCGGCTGACTGATTATTTTGGCGACCGAGACGCTGAAGGTCTTGCGACTTCCATTTACGCCGTTCGCGTGAAATCTCCCACGGGTGAGGTGAGTACCTATTTCTTTGACGAACAAGGACGTCCAATTCGGCTTGTCGCTTCTAACGGGGTGTTCGTCGAGATTACGTGGCTCTCCAGTGGTTCGATAGCAATCACAGCAACAGCCCCAAACGGCGATCAAATCGATATACCATTCGACTTCGGAGCACAAGCTACTAACCACCACCATGTTGTGAAACCCGCAAGCTCCGGCGTCAATTCGCTTGATCTCCTAACGCGCAACGCTACAACGTCGTCAAACCTAGCTGGGATAATTACTCAATCCTTAAACCAAGGCCAGTCGACGAGTGTCGTAACCGTCCGACATTGTAATGAGCCAGTTAATAACGCCAGAGTGGAGTTAGAAGTTAGACCAGAGAGAGGCGACGCGCAAACCTATCTTTATAAAGGAATCGGGAATGGAGCTTATACGGTAACTATTCCTAATCGTGACACCGGCGGTGATCGCCAACTTGGAAACAGGCTATGTTTCGCTCTTACTCGGGCTCTGGATAATTTGTGCAATGGCTTGCAGGCATTTACTCCAGCAGAGAAGGGACTACTGTGCACTGGCCTCTCTTTAGGCGCAGGGCTTTTGGGAGTACCGCCTCCTGCCTTTGAGTTGGCCTGTCTCATCATAATGTCGGATCTCGATAGAATATGTCCCGCCAACAGCCTCGTTGGCGAGTTCATCTGCGAGGGAAACAGAGTAATCACGAATCGCATCGCGCGGGGGCGGCTTTCCTTCAACGTTACCGCGACAATGCCCGGTGCAGCGTTTCCCGAATTCGATACTTTGGGAACCGCTGTAAATGGTCAATATCCGCCCGTGACAATCAATTTCCCCTGCAATTGCGAAGCCGGTTATGGCAAACGGTTGGTCATTAATGACAACCATACTAATGTGAAGATCACGATTTTGCCTTTTGAAGCGGCCTTCACTGATGAGATATGGCTCTTCAACGCAGGTCAAACGCGACTTCTCGCGACCAATCGTCAAGTCGGTACGGTCGTTGATGTGGGTACCTTCAATTCCGGCACGGAGCTGGTATTTGGGATACGTGTATTGGATACCGGGCAAATATTCAGAATGGGTCCGGGATATAGAAACCCAGATCGTTACGCGCACGACAAAGTGCAATGCCTGGCGGACGGTGTCAAAGTCTTATTCGAAGATAATCTGGGGTTAGGGGATAAAGACTTTGACGATGCCGTCTTCAAGATTACTACGACTCACTGAGTTGTTTGCGAAGCAAAGGAGATCATTGTCATGGCAGAAACACCAGAGTACATACGCAATACGGGAAATCCATGGACAGCAACTGAGGTTAAACAGCTTCGAGAGTTGGCAGCCCAAAATACTCCGACCCGAGTAATTGGTCTAAAACTGGGTCGCACGGAAGATGCAGTAAGGACCAAAGCGGCGGAGGAAGGAATATCCCTCAAACCAACAAATCAGTCGCCCTACAATAGGAGCTAAAACGAGGTCTAGATCTTCTTCGGCATAGCAGGCCATTATCTTTTATGGTCTGCTATGTGCTTTCTTCATCTCTTCATTTCTTTACGATCTAAGGAGTTGGCAGTTTGCCAAGAGACGGCTTGAGAAGGTCGAAGGTGATTTTCTTTTTCCGGGGCGAGGAACTGACCAACCGGTCAGTAAAGTGAATCGCGCTCATGTCGGCACACTCGCGCGCGTCAATCGGCTTCGAAAAGAAGCAAATGAGAGTCCGGTTTCGCACTTCCGCCTCTACGATCTTCGGCACACGTGGGCCACGCGCGGGGCGATGGCGGGTATTGATTTGGTTACGCTCGCTGCGATGCTCCGACACTCGCGAATTCAGATGGTGCTGCGCTACGGCATCCAACCGAAGAGCATCAATTCGCGGCCATGAAGAAACTGGAAAGCTTTCGTGTAGCGCGATAGAGCTTTGGAACGTTTTAGTGTGGATCCCCCAAAGCGGTTACTCCGTTCTTCGGCGCATAGGATCAAATGAAGTTAACTTCAGGTGAAGACCAATTTCCGGAATACAGCTTTGAAGATTGGGCGAAGAGCCTTTTCGTGTTGAACTTGTGGCTCCCAAATATCGCGAGCGGAGCAAAATTTCAGTTCCTTTACACACTTCTCGAAAGTTCCTCCACTGTAGTTCCCCCATCGAACAAGATTAAAACTTACGAAGAGTTCAAGCAGTTCGCGGAATCGCTATTCGAACTAGTTCCCGATTTCGGGTTGTTCGAGGACTATGTTCCTGAGCCCGACTGGGGCGAAATAAAGTATTTCTTCCGAGATCGATTCTTCAAAATCTTCTATGGCGGGGAACTCGAAAGCTCCGTGGATCATTACTATGCGTTTGAGATACTCCACTCAGGTTTCGATGACTTTTACAGAGAAACTTTGGGGAGTTCTGCACTTGATGATCTCGAAATGTGCTTTTCGGTTCAACATGCGATCCTCGACTCTATCGAGCAACCGCCCAGTGATATTGCCCAAATATCGCCAGGTGACATCGAAATCCCTCCCCGGGAATTTTGGTCGCAATGTATTGACTTTCTGGATTCGTATTCGCCGATCGACGAATTCGAATCGGAGATCGTACTCAAGTTCACGAAAGATCTCGACACTGACTCGCCGAGCGAAATACCTAAGCCAGCCGAGTTCGAAAGTCGCCTCCACACCGGAGAAAACTGCTTCTATTTCTTCATAAAGCGCGGCGACAGAATTTATCCGGTGATGCCGCGACGATTTCTCAGCATCCTCTTTGACACGTGGGGAAGGAACTTGAAAGATCACTTCCCCCCTATCGAAAAAACAGTCAAGGATTATGAGTTTCGGATACCTGTCGGATTCGTCCACTTCGTACGCGAGCGGATCAGACCGGAGAATCTGTTTGACTTCGCATACGCATTGTACCCAGACGAGAAGCCACACTCGATGATGTTTGCGATAGCACTAGCCGCCCAGGACAAATTGTTGCTGTTTCACATCCCGATTTCCTTCCTCGCACCGCGCCGCGGCGGGCGCGAACTCGGAAACGAACTTGCCAACCATTTCGCTGCCGCGAAAGAATTGCTATCACAAGCCCCGTTGAAATTAGGGCTCGCGCGCCTGGGTAAGACCGTTCAGCTTGTTCCTGCTGAGGAAAATGTAACTCTATCGCCGCTTCTTATAGCCTGCATTCCGGCACCGACAATCAGTTCCGAGGGGTTCAGTGTGCCGAATGATTTCGACGGCCATGTTTTGCGTTTGACCGAACTGGTCGGGATTATTGACGAGGTAGACGATGCGGAAGAACTCGGGCGATTTTTCAATTTCAAGAATGCGCTCCGCAAAGATGGTGGACTCATCTCGCCCTTCAATTCTGATTTAGACCTGTTCGGATCATTCCGTGACTCGCACAACGTACTGGTAGGAGGGGCGATCAATCCAACATTTATCGCGTTAGATCCGCATTGGGGCTCAAACTTCCGTTACAAATCGTTGAAACAATTCTGGGCCGTCTATCCGAGTGATGCATTCCTCGAGAACCCAAGGGGCTGGAAGGTGGAATCGGTCGACTCTCGCAGCGGTGCTGTAGTTTTCAAATCGAGAACTTTCTTCGCTTACTATCGCCTTATTCGAGTTAATGAAGCCGAACTCTTTATCCAGACTCCCGCCGAATACCAAACCCGCGAGCAAGGCGGCCTCACGGATACATTGATGGACAGCCTCGCAGACTCTTTCGGCGTTTACCGAGCGAACATCGAGAATCTCGTGTTCGCAAGCGAACCCGGCTCCGTACTGATCATTTTCTTTCCGATGAGCCTCGTCGGAAGCAATGCTCGTTTTAAACATTTGCTACATCTGGTTCCCACTGACGAGCTTTGGAAAATGGACATCGCGAGGCTGAAATCAACGCAGAAAGGTGTGCGGATTGTTTATAACGACACGGCCGTCTCGGAACGTTTGATGGACGCGAGCGATCGCTCACTCCAGATAGAGTTATTCGTTGATGTGTTAAGAGAGCTTAACCATTCCGTACCCGACGAAAATTTTCCGGCGGTCTCTGCCCAACTAGAGGTCGAGAAATCGAAGCCAAACCGATTTAGGCGGTTCGCACGCGAAAAACGTATCTCATTTCCAGAATTCACACATCACATCAAAGCGGAGGTGCGCGATTTCAAGCTCGCCGATAAGGAGATCGCAAAGATCGCAAATGCAAAAGACGTCGCTCCGGGTGACTACGACGGTAAAGAAGCAAAGGAAAAGATTAGCGTCCTGATAAGTGAACTGGTCAAAATTGTCGAAGCAAAAGTTTCTGAATTCAACATTGCGGAGGCGATCCCGGCATTTATCACAAACGTCGACTCTCTAACGCATGAGCTCCAAGAGGTCGAGGCACGGACGGAGAATTCACTTGACCAGGAAGTGGACTATGTTCGCGAGGTTGAAGCCGAGAAACGAAAGTCCGACTACCTACACCTTTTGCACGAACATCAATACGTGGTGGAGAAGTTTGTTCAGCTACAACCCACAGGTGGCGGATTAGTCACCGGGGCTGCTATAAGCGAGCTTCTTGCGCTGGTTGAAAGGCTTTTGCATCTCTACTCGGTCAGCGACCATATCCATTACGACATCTTCCCTTCAACCCTGCAAATCTCGCACGATTTTATCGCCCGTGCGCAGCACATGGAAGATATCAGCGAACGCAATGCTGAATGGGGTAGAGAACAGGCTCAGATCAAGCTCGGAATGATCGGAACCGATGACAGGGTTTCCGTCGGTGTCGACATGTCGACGTACATGTCCGAGCTGGACGAAGCATTCCGTGTCGATCTGGGCTTCGGCTTTAATGATCTGATTGCGCTACAGATTATTCTCTACTCCTGGACATACGATGATCCGGCGGCGGAACGCACGTTTTATTCAGCCACCGCTGATGAAATAGCAAATGCCTGCGAGCAACGAATTGAGGGATTCGACCCCTCCGCCACCGATAAGATGCTGGACTTTCTCACACTCCATCCCGACAAGGTCCTGATGCTCGAAGGTGCTATGGAGCCAACAAATGACTTGCCAGTTTGGGAACACCGAAAGCGTTCGAATCGTTACGGGCTGAGGCCTTTGATCAAGATCGGCGACAGCTACTATTGGGGGCCTCACTCCGTCGAACGCTCATCAAAGATCTGGGCGAGCATGACAAACTCGCACAAACTGCCCTCGGACATTCAGGCACCGCAGGTTGCAAAGTTGCTCGACCGCTATCATGAGAAATACCGTATCGCACTACAGACCAAAATCACGGAGATCGTTCGCCGGTTTACGAGCTTTATTGAGACTGAAGTTTCGCCGAGCAGCCGCGGGTTCTCCGACGAAGACATTGGGGACATCGATGTATTTGCTTTAATGGCCGATAGAAAGATATTACTAAATATCGAATCGAAGGTGATTGACCAAGCGTATACAAACAAGGATATCAAGCGCATCGCGGAAAAGATCTTTGGAAGAACGACCAGCAAAGGCGAATTCGAGAAGGGCTACTTGCAGAAGGTGGAAACGCGCGCAGAGTTTTTGAGAGTGTCGGGCAAACAGTTAGCCGAATCGATCTGGGTCAAGGTCGCGGAGGATGTGCGCGTTGTTTCGATCTTCGTGACACCAACCTCATTCTGGTGGACAAAGTTTCCTCCTGTTCAGACGGATGTCAATTTTGTGGAGCTTAGTTTGCTGGAAGATTTCTTACGATCACTGAAATCATGAAGTTTACGAAGCTCTTGTGGCAGTCCAAGACGGATCGCTTTGACGCTACTTTCAGCGCGCCGAAGTCCGTTTCACTGGCGGCGCTTGTCGGAAACGACGAGCGGATCAGAACAGTTCATCGCGAAAGCGTTGACGAGTCGCTGAAGGCCTTAGAGGAATATATGCAGGCACGCGGAGGTGGTAATAAGCCTGCAATCACTACGGGTAAGATGGTCGCTGCGCAATTGTGGGTCCTGACCGGCGCAGAGCCGCTCATATTGCTCGCTTTGGACTTCTCCCGTGAGGTTCCATTCTTCGGCTAACTCTCCGCTCCATCGTCCAGTTACCTCGCCGCCCTCACTGTAATAGTTTTCCTTAGCGCTGGTGTATTCCTTCTGATAATAAGTCTTGGCTTGCCCTGCGGAAAGCGCTTTGCTCATGGTCATCATCGCCGACTCTTCCTCAGTAGTTGAATGAAGGGCCGGCGTTTACTTCTGGCGCGAGTTCTTGAGAGATTGCGTCTTCCGCGTGCATTAAATCTTTCGAGTAGGTCGGTTGTGGAATCTCGACTATCGGCAGCGCTAGTTGTCGCTCGGCGGGTTTCTCGATAACTTGAGGCGCGGGCTCTTCCGGCTCGGTAATGGATTGTGCATTCCGTCGCATGAACGCTAGCGCCACTCTCGGTCGATCTACAGGCTTGATTTGAAAGCGGACCACTGAGTCTGAATATTTCCAATAACCGCTAAGATTCGGTAGCGCCATTATCTGTTCCTTGCTGACTACAAACCGGCGTTCTGTAATGGTCGAGTAGTTGATCGAATCACGACCGTTGGATTGCACCGTTGCAGTCGTTCCGATCCTTGGCCTTTCCTTTTCTTCTTCACCGATCATTTCGGCGACCCAACGAGCAGACTCGGGTTCATTACAGCGGAAGAGAATCTTCACGTGCGGAGCTGAAAGCATGGTGGCGGCTCCGCGTCCGTAGTGCTCCTCAAATTGTGCTTTGTTCTGAGTTCCGAGAACCATCTTGAGACCAAACTTGCGGCCCTCGACCATTGTGGTTAACAGTGCGGGCAGCCGCTTCAATGAGTGAACTTCATCAACTACGACCTAACTGGGGTGTTGTCTGCCGAGTTGAGGGGCGACCGCTAGTAGCCGCTTCATTAAGATATTTATCCAAGCGGCATGAAGTGTTCTGAGGGCATCCCTGGTGTCTTGAGTAGAAGTGATGAAAATCCAACCGCGCCTTCTCCTGGCCCATTCTGTTATGCTCAGCTCTCCGTCGCACTGTTCTGGCGATGGCAAAAGCTTCAGCGCCTCTCCGATCTCAGAGAGCGTTGCCAACACGCCACCTCGTTGCCCCTTTGCTCCTTCGTTTATTAGATGCGCGTGTTCAGTGCCGGCTACGATCTCGTCGATCAGCTTCTCATCCTTTAAGAAGGTGACAATCTGTTGGGCGGTCGGTCTGAGTTCGAGCATTCGGGCAAAGATGCTGCGAGCAGCCTTAACGAAGAATTCCGTCGTTGGTGCGCCGTGCTCGCGGTTAGGGAAAAAGCTTTCAGCAATCAGTTGACGATCGGTGGCGCCCGTTGCGGTAGTGTCGTAATCAATTTCCGCTGTTGGCGACCAATAGGGCGATCGTGCATCAAGAGGATTGAGCACGATGTCGGTGGAAGGATCAAAATGGCTTTCTATGAACTCCCCTGCGGGGTCGTAGCACACAACAGCTTCGGGGGATCTGCGCTGAGCAATTTGTTCCAGCAGTTGGTGAATGATTTGACTCTTTCCTGTGCCGGGATCACCGAGCAAGAGCAAACCTTCGTTCTCCTCGGCGCGAGGCACTCTCAGCATGTAGGAGCGAGGCTCCAAACCAACCAAACGTCTCAACTTGCCATCGTCGTTACCTCCGCCAACGTAAGCTCTGACACCGTAACTGTCTGCTTTTTGATGTTGACGTTCATATTGCTTAGGTGATAAGTCACGCGTCCCTCTAATTGCTTCGCCCTTCAGGTAACGTCTTTGCGCGAACGCATCGACGGAAGTCAGTCCGACTGTTCCGACGAAAAAGATTAGTAGGCCGCCAAGCCAGGCCGGACGCCAAATCACGGGGATGCTCTCTCCCTCGTAGATCGTGTCTCTGAACCATCGATATGCCGTTGCATCCGGTGTCATGGTCTCAAGCCATGAGAATTGCTTGTGCTCGATGCCCGATTTGAGGGAGATGATTGGATAATGTTTCTTGTCGAACTTGATGCGTCCGTTTTCATCGAGTTGAACGTCAATCTCAGCCTCAAGGACTGCGAGAGACATATCCTTCTTCGTACGCGGGTCGTTTACGACGCGCGCTAGAGTTGTATAGTGCGATTTGGAATTGGGTAAATAGCTTCGATAACTGCTCTTGAAGTATTGCTTAAAATAGATTCGCTGGAGAGTCGTCAGACTGGTCGCAACCCAATACCTGTGGATCGCGTATCCGGCAGCTCCTGCAAAGAGGAACATGATTACGGCGTAAGCGCTGATACGGCGCGCGGCGTTCTTTGAGCGCGTACGGCCTTCTTCGGTTAGGAAGCCCAGAGCGGTTTTCAATGGAAGCCCTCCTCTTAAAACCTCTGCTCCTTCCGATTGTTAGGAGCACGCTCGTGGAGTGCATGTACCGTACCAAAGGAAGTATTTAAAGTCAGGTGAGATTTCTTTGGCCTTTGGCCAGGCTTTCGGCGAGATTGGAGACTCGAAGCGATAGAAGAAAGTTCCTGCCAAAACTGACAAGTGGGTGAGGCGTTGTGTTCTACATACACTTGGGCCTAAATCATTTCCAGCGGCAATCTCGTCTCGAACCGGCTGCGAGATTATTTCCTTCTCGAAAGCAAATCGTCGGCGATGATCCCGGAATATTCGTCGATATCCTTCGTAATCTTCTTCCATGTTTGGGCGGTCGATTCCTTTGAATTCAGTAGCAGCCTAAAGCCATGTCCTACCAGATAACGGGTACGCGCGATCTCCTCGTAAAGCAGTCGCTGGCTCTTGGTTAATCCTGAGCCCTCGCGAGCTTCTGAGACGATAATATTCCTACACCAATTGTTCATATCCTCGCCTAGAGCTAATGCGATTCGTTCGATCTGCGCATACTCGTCATCCGTAACGCGGAAGGCGAGTAGTTTCGTCTTCTTGGTCTCTTTGACTTCGCTCATTCTTGGTCTCCATTCATCCCTACAGTCTTGTTAACAACCGTTAACAGCTCGTTAACCAAAGTTAACGAGCAGCTTCTAATTGCACTATCGACTTGTGTTAACAAGACGCGTGCCGCGTTTACAAACGTAAACGCCACAGCCCTGAATGTCAGGGGTGTCGTGTCAAAAAAATCTCAGGTGCGAAGCACCTACTCGGCCATCATTCAAGTTAGGTTACGAGATGAGTTCTGCGATACCGAGGCGGTTGGGCTGCGCGGTCTTCTGGATGAATAGACTTTGATGTGGAATACGCTAGGCTAGAATGAGCGGCGTTAATCCTAGAGTGAGCGTGTCGATGGGAGTCTGGGAGGCATCCTGCGGGCCGCTCGACCTCCTACGTCAGGACAGCCAACGATTTGTTTCTTGCCGCGATGCACGTTGTCCTCACAAAGGAGAATCCGCTGAAAGCAATAGCGCCTCCAAGTCGGATTGTATTGGGACTTCGTTGGTATCCACAATCTTTACAAGCACGTTGCGCATGATCACATATGTCTGCACAAGAGAACCAGTCTCAACTTCTTGAGCCGTGTGCGCGGCAACGCACCGTTCGTTATATAGCTTGAGAATTTCTCTGTAAAGCGACAAGCGTTTCGGACCATGCTCCTCAAGATAAGACGCCATCAGCGCAGCAACGCGATAACGAAGTTCGCCCGGCGTGGGCGCAAAGATTTGCTCAAGCCCACCCCACATGGCTAGCAGCGATGACGAGGCACGCCCACGCAACGTTGCCAAATCAAACGCCTTCAGTACCGAGTAGAATTTTGGATTTTGATTTAAGAGTTTCCCGGCCGTAACCCACTTGTCCCGCACCCATTCAAGGTTCGCGCTATCCAAGACGCTAACCACACCGTGAGCCGGACCGAATATTCGGCCTTCGGTTTCAAACGGGGTGAGAGTCGGCTCTTGGTCTGATTGGGAGACCTCGCTGAACGAATGATTGGAGATCACAGGGACTGAAAGATAGGGAAAATGCGCCATCCTAAGAAGGGCAGCGATCCACCAAATTGTCTCCTTCGCATCAAAGGATTCGCCTAAACTGGTTCGTGATGGTGCCCGAATCTCCACCTCTATGTCATACGCAAACCCGCCCTTTGCAGCCCGCCACGGAGACGGGTGATGACGACCAGGCTCGGGACGCGCGAAGGCCATCATGTTCGCAGAGAAAAGGTGAGCAAAAGTTTGCCGGATCTCCACTCTCTCACCGAGATCGAAAGAATCCGTAGCAAGCGTGACGCCTGAAACTCCGCCATAGAGATACTCTACTTGAGGGGTGACGTCTTTGCTCATTACAGGTTGCTTCGATTAAGTGGGTCGACACCGAACGTCTGAGTTGACGCGAGGGCGCGAATTCATTCAAGCATCGTCGGACGAATTCTGATGCGAAACACGCTCCCGCCGCTCGCTTCAAACGATTTGTTAT
>JAWVEM010000254.1:0-17477 GCA_033856735.1 Blastocatellia bacterium | reverse complement strand
TCGGAATGACGTACTCGGGTTGCAGGCCGCGGCCGATCACAAAGCGATCGCTGTTCGTGTAGGTATACGAGGCTCGCAGGTTGCCATTTCGCCACGGTGCGGCTTCCAGATAGGTCTCAAGGCCGCGCGAAAAACCTCCCGGTCGGTTCTCGTAGCCACTAAACCGGCCCAACCCAAGGGGATCGACGCCGAAAAAGTTATTGTAGGCCACCACCCGTGTGAGGTGCGTGTAAAAGTAAGTCGCGCCGAATCGCGCGCGATCTTTCGCGACGCGCTGGTCAAAACCCAGGTCAAAACTAATCGACTGCTCGGCGCGCAAAGTCGGATCGCCAAAGCGCTTAAAACCCAGACTCGAAAAAGTGCCCTGTCCGAATCTTTCAAATAGCGAAGGCGCGCGAAAGCCATTGCCCACATGGCCACGGACTTTGGTGTCCGACGAACGAAAGAAGTAAGCCACCGAACCGTCACCTGTCAGGGAGCGTTCGGGCTTAATCGCTCCGAGCGAGCCGGGCCGGTCCGCGGCGCGAATGCTGAAGTATTGACCGCGGGCGCCCACGGAAATCTGCAAACGATCGTCCAACAAAACAATCTGGTCTTGCCCGAACACCGCGAAGGTGCGCTGGCGATCGGTCGTGTTGTTAACCGGGCTAAACGATGGAATCGACGATTGGAAGATCGACTCTCCTTCGTACTCGAAGCCCGCCGTCGCCAGATTGTGGCCGCCCAAACTCAGGTTGGCCCTCGCATCAAGGGTGTCTGTCTTTCCATTGTTGAAGCCGGCGAAAGCAAAGTCACCGAAAGGGTAGAACTGAGCGAACTTTGGATCGATCTGCGGGCCGTTATAGTTGCGCCGTTGGTTACCAACATGCTGATAGGCGATCGAGTACGACAGCTTGTCATTTACTTGTTGAGACAATCTTACGGAGCCGACCAGCACACGATTGCGACGGCCCTCATCGGGGTTGTTGATGTCGCTGTGAAACGTTGTGCCCTCCACCGCTCCGGGATATGTGCCGCCCGTGAATGCGGCCGGAAGAGCAAAAGGACTGTCGTTAATACGGCCATTCGCGATCGTGCCATAAAAGTTGGCGCTGATCATTACTGTAGGCGTGACATTGAATTGAAAACGGCCGACGCCCACCGTGTTGCCGTATTCGTCGTTGCCATCGACGCCGTGCCGCACATCCAGACGCGTGAGACCAAAACTGTAACCCGCGCGTTTGCCGATTCCACCGGCGCCGCGCAGCCGTTCACGAAACAAGGCCAGGCCACCGCCGTCAAAGCCAAACTCGAAATGTGATGGCCCGCTGCCGGTCTTTGGCACTAGGTTGATGACGCCGCCGATCGCATTCGTGCCGTAAATGGACGAGCCCGATCCGCGCAGCACTTCGACCCGATCAAGATCGGCGGGCAGCAAATCCGGAATCACAACGACCGCCGAACCGTTGATGTCCGACGCGTCGCGCACACGCAATCCATCGAGCAGGATCGCAGTATCAAAGTTCCGCAGTCCGCGCATTCTGACTGAAGTTAAAGCCCCAATGGATCCTTGCTGCTGCACCCGGATTCCGGGCGTTCCGCGAAGGCTCTCGGGCAGGGTCAACTCGCGTCGGGCTTCGATGGATTGATCGTCAAGCACAGTGACGGCCTTTGAAGTTTCGTCAATCCGCTGAGCAGTCCCGGTCGCGGTTACGACTACTGTTTCATTGACGGCTTCGACAGAAAGCTTAACGTCGCTGGTGCCTGACTGACCGCGCGTGACGTGCAAAGCGTTCGCGAAAGTAGCAAACCCGCTCGCCTTGATCTCGACGCTGTAATCGCCAGGCGCAACGTTCCGGAATGAGTAAGCGCCGTTGTCATCGCTCGTCCCAAATAGTTGCCCGCCGCTACGCGAGCGCAAACGGACTTCGGCGCCGGCGACAGCAGCGCCTTGCTGATCGGTTACGCGACCGGTGATGGTGGAGGGATTTTGCGCGAAAGCGCACATCGATAGAGCTAGGATAGTAAGAAATGCCCTCCAACCGCGAAGCGGTTGAGTAACAAAGCCCAGCGTTGCCGCTGGGCGGCTACCCTGGGTACGCATTCCTTGATATCTCGCAACCGCAAAGGGATTGCGATGGTTTTTCTTTCCTGGAGATCCCGCGATAGTCGCGCAACTGCCACCGCGGAATATCGTCCACTTCGGCTTTTCCGAAACCCCGTTGGGGTTGCATCCATCACCTTCGAAAGATCCCGGGGTAGTCGCTGCGCGACAACCCTGGGCTTCGTTACGCAACCGCTTGGCGGTTGTCATTGGGCTCGTTGCAAAGCTCGAAACAAACGAACAAATACGACTCTTCTTCCAAACTTCTCTTCTTTTCATTTTAGCTTCTCCTGCCCGTCGCAGTGCGAGCTTGAAGTGATTGGCGAGCAGATTTCCTGACTCACGGTTGTGATTCCTTCGAATCGCCAACCCTCCGCGCCTTCCCACGCTTTCGCGCAGTGGCTAAAGCCTGCGGAGTGTTGTCACCGCTTACAGTTGCGCGGGCAGTGGCGGCTTTACACCGCCTTCCCTGTCTCGCCTCTCAACGGTTAATGTTGTTCGACAAACTTCAGTTTGTCGGCTTTGGGTTACTAGTGGCACAGACTTCAGTCTGTGATTCCAACTGTCATTCCATTCTTCTCAAGAAAAATCACAGACTGAAGTCTGTGCCACTTAAGACCTCATCGAATGGACGGGTGTGATCCTCGGCGCGCCCGAGATCGGATGCGCGTCAACCAGCACCTCTAGATCAAAAACTTTTCTCAACAGCTCCGGCGTAAATATCGACCGCGGAGGTCCGGCGGCGATCTCGCGACCGTCTTTCAAGAGCATCACCTGATCTGCAAATTCCGCCGCCAGGTTGACATCGTGCGTGACGACTATTGCCGCGCTTTCCTGAGCGTCACAGCGGCCGCGCACCAATCGCAACATCGTCGCTTGATGAGCCAGATCGAGATTCGCGGTTGGCTCGTCCAGCAGAAATATTTTAGCTTCCGTCGCCAGCGCCCGCGCCACCACTGCCCGCTGGCGTTCACCGCCGGACAATTCATTCATCAGACGCGTCTCAAAATCTTGCAGTTCCGTTTCCCGCAGGATGTGGCGCGCAACCTCGACATCCTGTTCAGTCTCCCAGCCCCAGGCACTCGACCAGGCGTAGCGGCCGCCAAGCACAAACTCCATCATGGTCACCGGAAACCGCAGTTCTGCTTCCTGCGCAACCACCGAGATGCGCCGCGCGACCGCTCGGCGCGCGTACGATTGCACCGGTCGGCCATCGAGCAGAACTTCGCCGCGAGTTAAGGGAACGCTGTGGTTGAGCGCACGGAGCAAAGTTGACTTGCCCGCGCCATTAGGCCCGATGATCGCGATCAGCTCACCCGGTCGGGCTCGCAACGACACGTCGACGACTGCGCCGCGCTCCCCATAGTTCACCGTAATGTTCTTCGCTTCGAGCATAAAGTGGCACAGACTTCAGTCTGTGATTTCTCCGTTTAAAGGCCCGCCTCCAAACGTAACAACTTGCGCTACCCCTTCTTCAGCAGATAAATAAAAAGCGGCGCGCCAATCAGAGCGGTGATTGCGCCTACGGGCAATTCGCGCGGAGCGATGATCGTGCGCGCAACTGTGTCGGCGACAATAACGAACGCTGCACCGGCCAAAGCCGACGCGGCAATCACCACCCGGTTGTCGCTCCCAAAAGAAAGTCGCACCAGGTGCGGCACAACCAGACCAACGTAACCGACCGATCCGCTCGAGGCCACCGACGCGCCGACCAACAAGCTCGCGGCAACGAATACAGTCAAACGCACCCGGCCAACTTCGACACCAAGATCGAAAGCGTCGCGCTCTCCCAACATCATCAGGTTGAGCGAACGTGCACTCATTACCAGGACTCCGACGCCGATCGCCGCCGCGACAAAAGCGATCGCCAGTAGATTCGTCGTGGTTCCCGAAAGGTCCCCCAACAACCAAAATGTGAACGAGCGTATCCGCGTCGCATCCATCAACGTGGTGATGAACACGATCGCGGACGAAAGAAACGTCGTCACGATTACGCCGGCGAGTATCAGGCGTTCTGGTGTCGCGCCGGCGCGACCGCGCGCGAGTTGGTAAACCACCAGGGTCGCGATCAATGCCCCAGCGGAAGCCATCACGGGGCGGCTCCATTCGTGCGCCCCGAAAAACACAAGGGCCGTCATCGTGCCCACCGCCGCGCCATTCGAAACGCCCAGTAGATACGGCTCTGCCAGCGGGTTGCGCAGCAACGCCTGATAGCCGGCGCCCGCCGCCGCCAGACACATCCCGACCGCTCCAGCCAAAAGAATTCGTGGCAGTCGTAAATCAAAAAGAATCGCCTGTTGTTCCGCAGAAAGTCCGCAGTTCGATCCGCCCGACAAAGCACAGAGTGAGCCTGACAACGGCAGACGCTGGCTGCCAAGAAGAGCGGCGATCACTGCGATCACGGCAAGCAGGAGCAGAAGCCCGCCACAGATCAACAGCGTGCGACCGACCGTCGCTCGTCCTGATTCGTTTGATCGCGGGCCTGTCACTTAAACGCCTCCGGATGTAGCGCGCGGGCCATCTCTTCCAAGCCGTCCACCAGCCGCGGACCTGGTCGCGAAAGATGATCGTCGTTGATTTTGTAGACCCGATTATTCAGAGCGGCGGGAGAGTTCTTGAGCGAGGCGGCTACTGTCGAATTCGCATCTCCCATCGAGCCGCCGCTCGGCAAAATGATCGCATCCGGTCGCGCGGCCAGGGCCGCTTCGTCGCTGTATCGCGGGAACGCGCCGGAAACATCGGCCGTCACCGAGGCGCCGCCGGCGCGCCGCACCAGATCGGTCAGGTACGATTCGCGGCCGATGGTGTAGAGCGGTTCGCCAGAGACTTGATAAAAAACCGCGACCGGGTTGGTTCCTTTGATCCTTGCTTCCACGGACGTGGTGCGACGGCGCAGATCAGCAACCAGGCCCACGGCCTGCTCGTGTGTGCCGAACAAATCTCCTAACGTCGCAATCGATCGAAAGACTTCTTCCAGACTGCGCGGATTGGTCACATAGACGGCAATCTTTTGCTCATCGAGCTGTTTGGTAAAGGCCTCGAGTTGGGATGCGGTAGATACCAAAACGATCTGCGGCTTGAGAGCGATGATGCGTTCGATGCTCGGGTGAATGGTGTCGCCAACTTTAGCGACGTTCCTGGCAGGCGCCGGATAATCACAGTACTCGGTATCGCCAACCAGACGATCGCCCGCGCCAACTGCATACACGATTTCCGTTAGGTTGGGCGCGAGCGAAACGACGCGATCGATATGCGTGGCAAGCTGGACCCGCCGGCCGGCTTCGTCGGTGACTTCGCGGGTTGCGGCGGTTGAGGTTTGCTTTTGACGATCGAAGCAGGACGACGTTCCGATCACGATCAGCATCGCGATCGACAAAATTTGAAGTGCGGCGGCAAACGTAGCGCGACGCCGCTTTGGATCTGTCGGTGAATCCAAAGCGCCGCCGTGGTCGGCGCACTCCAAAGTTAGCTGAAAAGACAAAATCCCGTCACCTTTTTCTGCCACGCGTATGCGACAGGCTGGCGACGGGATCTTTTCTGAGAAGAGTTTCCCACGGCGGCCTGAACACCCTTGCGCGAGGCGTTCTCAAGCTGCAAACGGCGTCCGGGCAGGTCTCCTGGCTTTTGCATCGTCGCTTCAAAGGCGACGATCTTCACAGTGGCGCGACCGCGCGGGAATTTCACCCGCTTCCCTATTCTTCCCGCTCGACGCGGGACACCCAAACGCATTTAAAAGAACTGAACTTCGATTGAAAGCGCACGTTAACACGCGTTCCTCGTGAAGTCAAAAATGTTCAAGCTGCTGGGAGCGCGGACGTCCCGTCCGCACAGCGAACAAAGTTCGCTCGTGTCTCTTGATCAGCAAAGGCGCTTCGGGCTCAGGGCGGACGGGACGTCCGCGCTCCCAGCAATGGTTGATAGGTTGACCTGAGCATCGAGTGGGTGATACTGAAAGGGTAAAGGAGAACCTATCAATGCATCCACGACTGGAAGAAGTCCTTAATTACCTGGATTCGCAGCGAGCCGCATTGTCCGAGGCAGTCGAGCTCGTGCCAACCGAACTGCGCGACCAACCGCCCGGCCCGGATCGTTGGTCCGTCGCGCAGGTTCTGCAACACCTGATCATCATTGAGAAGCGTATTGGGATGGGCTTGACGAAATGGGTCGCGGACGCGCGCGCCGCAGGACTGAGGCCGGAGCTCGAAACCTCCTCAGTGCTAAACAGCGTCGACCTGGCCCTGATTGTCGACCGCAGCCGCCGGCGGACCGCGCCCGACGAAGTGGCGCCTAACCGCGAGCTCGACGCGGCGTCGGCATGGACGGCGCTGGAGCAGGCTCGGGCCGCTCTGCGCGCCGGCGCGTTGGCGGGCGACGGTCTGGCGTTGGGCGATGTTGTCCAACCGCATCCGGTGCTTGGTCCGATTAATCTGTATCAGTGGCTGCTGTTCGTTGGCGGTCATGAGGCCAGGCATACAGGCCAGGTACGCGAGATCGCCGCCGAGTTGAAAGCCAGCGCGAACGCAGCGACGAGCGCGATCTAGAAGTCCCCTGGAAAAACATTTCACGCGCGGAGCGCGGAGATCCTGTCCGCCAGCGTGCAAAGCACGCTCAGTCCAACCCGATCGCATTCAAAAAAGCGTTCGCGCTTCGCGCTCAGGCGGACAGGATGTCCGCGCTCCGTCCGTTCCGAATGCTTGGAATGCCGCACGGTGAAGTCGATCGCCAGCCTTGCTATGTCCGGCAAGGTCAGTCGTTGGTGATACGACCTAATCGGATTCACTAAGCCACACGAAACGACACGAACCGGAGACTTTTGGTTCGGGTTACTTCGTGTGAGTTCGTGGGTGGCTTTTCTGCTTCTATCGATGTCATCACCAGGCGTTGCCATGCGTCACTCGCTCAAGTAAGATTCCCGCTGCACTTCAAACCAAAGATTATTTCAGGAACATGATTAAAACCGTCGAATGGACTAACGAAGGTGTGCGCATGCTGGACCAGCGGCTGCTGCCCACCGAAGAAAAGTATCTAATGCTGCGGTCGTACGAAGAAGTGGCCGACGCGATCAAGAAGATGGTGGTACGCGGCGCGCCGGCGATCGGCGTTTCCGCGGCGATGGGCTTGGCACTCGGAGCCAGCCAGTCGGTGGGTACGTCGGTAGCTGATCTGGAATACGATTTCAAGTACATGGCCAAGGTCATGGCAGCCACCCGGCCAACCGCAGTGAACCTCTTCTGGGCGATCGAACGCATGCGCACCACGCTCCTGAAAGCAAAAACCGAGACTACAAACGTCGAGGAGATCAAGAAGCGCCTGGTCAGCGAGGCACTGGCAATCTTCAATGAAGATCTCGAATCAAATCGCGCGCTGGGAAAATTTGGTGGTGAGCTGATAGCCGACGGCGCGACGGTGCTGACCCACTGCAACGCCGGAGCTTTGGCCACCGCTGGCGACTATGGCACGGCGTTGGGCGTAATTCGCGGCGCAATCGATGCCGGCAAACGCGTCGCCGTGATCGCGGACGAGACGCGGCCGTTTTTGCAGGGCGCGCGCCTGACCGCCTGGGAGTTGGCGCAGGACAATATTCCCGTCACCGTGATTACGGACAACATGGCGGGCCACGTCATGAAGCAAGGCAAGATCGACTGTGTAGTGGTGGGCGCCGATCGCATTGCCGCCAACGGGGATGCGGCTAACAAGATCGGAACGTACATGGTGGCCGTCCTGGCGAAGCAACACAACATCCCTTTTTATGTTGCGGCGCCCATATCAACCGTGGATCTCAACACGCCGACAGGTGAAGAGATCCCAATCGAAGAGCGCGGCGCAAAGGAAGTCACTCACATTGGCGAGCATCAACTAACTCCCGACGGCGTTGAGGTTCACAACTTTGCTTTCGATGTCACCCCCAACGAATTCATCGCCGCGATCATCACCGATCGAGGAGTCGCTCGAGCCCCTTATACTGAAAGCCTCCGCAAGCTGGCGACGACGCGTTCGGCGCACGCGCCCTAGAGCCGGAGCAGCCGCTATGGCATCTGATATCAATTCGCAAAGTTTCTCTCTGCCAACCAAGTTGTCTCAGGCCGTGGAGGCGACTCTCGATGACTGGCGCGCGGCCGGCAAGGTCCGTCAGCTTTGGGCGCGCGATCCTTCGCTGTGGACCAACCGCGATGAAGACAAATGGCTGGGCTGGTTGGATATCGTCGCCGAACAGCAAAGAAACGTCCGGCGCTTCACAAATTTTGCCGCCGAAATAAGCGACGCGAAGTTTTCGCATGTGTTGCTGCTGGGGATGGGAGGATCGAGCTTATGCCCTGAGGTGATGCGCGAATCGTTTCGTAAGATCGATGGCTTCCCGGAGCTGCACGTGCTCGACTCAACCGATCCGGCCCGGATCAAGTCGATCGAAAGCAGCATTGATCTCGCGAATACGCTGTTCATTGTTTCGAGCAAATCAGGCACGACGCTCGAGCCGAACATCTTCAAAGAATATTTTTTCGAGCGGGCGCGGCAGGTTGTCGGCGATGACGAAGTTGGTAATCGATTCATCGCCATCACCGATCCCGGATCAAAGCTGCGGCAAGCGGCCGAGGGCGATCGCTTTCGCAAGATTTTCCTGGGGGTACCCAGCATCGGCGGGCGCTACTCGGCGCTTTCTGATTTCGGTCTGGCGCCGGCTGCCGCTACTGGTATCGACGTTGTAAAGTTCCTTGATCGCACCAGCAAAATGGTCGACGCCTGTGGATCGGAAGTGCCGCCGCTGGATAACCCGGGGGTTATTCTCGGCGCGGTCCTCGGTGTCGCGCACAGTCAACATCGAGACAAAGTTACGATCATTGCGTCGCCGGGGATCTATGATCTCGGCGCGTGGTTGGAGCAATTGCTGGCTGAGTCAACCGGCAAAAACGGCAAAGGTTTGATCCCGGTCGATCGCGAGTCGCTCGGGCCGCCAAAGGCGTACGGCGGGGACCGTCTGTTTGTCTATCTGAGATTGGAAGCTGATCCGAATTCGGCGCAGGATGAAGCCATTGATGCTCTCAAGCGAGCCGGTCAGCCAGTCGCGCAGATCTCGATAACGGATGTCTACAATCTAGGTCAGGAATTTTTTCGCTGGGAGATCGCGACCGCGGTGGCGGGCTCAGTCATCGGCATCAATCCGTTCGATCAGCCCGACGTCGAAGCCAGCAAGATAGCTACCAAGAAGCTCACCGAGGAATACGAGCGCACCGGTTCGCTGCCGGCTGAGAGTCCGATGTTTGAAGCCGACGGCGTCAAGCTGTTCGCCGACGAGAAGAATGCCCGTGCTCTGAATGAAGCGGTTAGTGATCGTTCCCTCAGCGGATACTTGAAAGCTCATCTGAATCGTTTGCAGGTGGGCGACTACTTTGCACTGCTGGGTTATTTAGAAATGAATCGGGCGCACGAAGAAGTTTTGCAGTCGGCGCGTCATTCCGTGCGAGATCAGAGACGCGTCGCGACCTGTCTCGGTTTTGGACCGCGCTTTCTGCATTCGACCGGGCAGGCTTACAAAGGTGGGCCAAACAGCGGCGTCTTCCTTCAAATCACTTGTAATGATGCTGTCGATCTGCCGGTGCCCGGGCGGAAATACACATTCGGAATCGTGAAGGCAGCACAAGCGCGTGGTGATTTCGAGGTGTTGGCCGAGCGCGGACGTCGGGCCTTACGCGTGCATCTGCCTGCAGAGATTTCAGCGGGCCTGGCTAAACTGGACGAGGCCGTGAAGGCAGCATTGGTTTGAAGTATTTCTCTGTGGTCCTCCGTATCTCTGTGGTGATGAATATGATTAACCACAGAGACACCGAGGGCCACAGAGGTTGCACAGAGAATTTCAGAGAGGATCAAAATGCAACTGGGAATGATTGGACTGGGCCGGATGGGGGCGAATATGGTGCGCCGACTGATGGGCGGCGGCCATGCATGCGTCGTCTGGGACGTTAATCCCAACAACGTGAAGCAACTCGCCGGCGAAGGCGCGACCGGCGCTGAGTCGCTCGACGATTTCATCGCGAAGCTGACGAAGCCGCGGGCGATCTGGATCATGGTGCCGGCAGGCGACGCGACGGAAAAGACGGTGACCGATCTGGCCGCGCGGATGGACACCGGCGACATCATCATTGATGGTGGGAACTCTTATTTCAAAGACGACGCCCGTCGCGCCATCGCCTTGCGCGACAAAGGCATCAACTATGTCGACGTGGGAACCAGCGGCGGCGTGTGGGGACTGGAGCGTGGCTACTGCATGATGATCGGCGGGCCGGAAGAAACTTTTCGCCACCTCGATCCAATCTTTAAGACGCTGGCGCCCGGGCGCGGTAACATCTCGCGGACACCCGGACGTGACGAAACTACCGGCACCGTCGAAGACGGCTATTTATATTGTGGCCCCTCTGGCGCAGGGCATTTTGTGAAGATGGTCCATAACGGCATCGAGTACGGCTTGATGCAGGCTTATGCAGAGGGCTTCGACATTTTTCACAACGCCAACAAAAAGGATTTGCCGGAAGAGCATCGCTACGATCTCAACGTCGCGGACATTGCCGAAGTCTGGCGGCGCGGCAGTGTCGTCTCGTCATGGCTGCTCGATCTGACGGCGATGGCTTTGGTCGAAGATTCAGAGCTGGCCGGCTATAGCGGCTTTGTTCAGGATTCGGGCGAAGGCCGATGGACAATCATGGCCGCAATCGAGGAGGCTGTGCCGGTCGAAGTGCTCAGCGCGGCGCTCTATACTCGCTTTCGTTCCCGGCAGGAGCACACGTTCGCGGAAAAAATACTGTCCGCAATGCGCCAAAAGTTTGGCGGGCATTTGGAACCAAAGGCGAGGGATTGATCTGAAGATGCTCCTTCTTCCTATGGCGAGAGCGGGCGAGAATGGTTTCCAACTTAGCTGAACCTTTTCGGGAGAATGCTGGTTAATCAACCCATGGTAACGAACGAGCAGGAGCAAAAATCAACGCCGCACACTTCCCCGCCGTGTGCCCTGGTAATCTTTGGCGCCGCCGGCGATCTCACCAAGCGCAAGCTAATCCCAGCTCTTTTCAATCTCAAGAAAAGCAATCTGCTGCCGGATAATTTTGCCGTCATCGGCGTGGCCCGCGCAGTCATGGATGATGAAGAGTTCAGAAAGCGACTCCACGATGATTTGCACGAGTTCGCCTCTGAAGATATCGATGCCGACACTTGGCGTTGGTTGGCAGAACGTTTGTTTTACCTTTCGGGTGATTTCGATGACGACCAAACTTTCGTGGGGCTGAAGCAACGGCTGACCGAGATCGACGCGGAACGAAAAACCCAGGGCAACTACTTTTTCTATTTGGCCACTGCGCCTGATTACTTTGCACCTCTGGTGCAGCGCCTGGGGTCAGTCGGGTTGACCGGCGAAGAAGACGATCATTGGCGGCGGGTCGTGATCGAAAAACCTTTTGGCCGTGACCTGGATTCAGCCCGCAAACTCAATCAGGATCTCAACGAGATCCTCAACGAAAACCAAATTTATCGCATCGATCATTACCTCGGGAAAGAAACCGTCCAGAACATTTTGGTCTTTCGCTTTGCTAACGGCATCTTTGAACCTATCTGGAACCGGCGTTACATCGACAGCGTGCACATTACCGCCGGCGAGAAGGTTGGGGTCGAACAACGCGGCGGATATTACGAAACGGCCGGAGCGCTGCGCGACATGGTGCCGAACCATTTACTGCAGTTGGTGACGCTGACCGCAATGGAGCCGCCGGTTTCTTTTAAGGCGAACGCGGTGAGGGACGAGCAAACAAAAATCCTGCACGCCATTCAATGCCCCACGACGGAAGAGGCCGGCCGGCGTGCAGTGCGGGGCCAATATGACGCCGGCGTGATCGATGGCCAGCCGGTGCCGGCTTATCGAGACGAACCCAATGTCGCTCCCGATTCAAAGACGGAAACATTCGTCGCGCTTAAACTCTTGATCGACAACTGGCGTTGGGCTGACGTGCCGTTTTACTTGCGCACCGGCAAACGCCTCGCGGCCCGCGACACGGAAATCACTATCAAGTTCAGACGCGCGCCGTTCGTCCTGTTTCGTGATACACCGGTGGATAAACTTTCAAGCAACCGCCTCGTGCTGCACATTCAACCGGATGAAGGCGTGACCGTCCGGTTTGGCGCCAAGATTCCCGGACCAATCATGAAAATTGGCGCGGTCGAAATGGACTTCGATTATGAAGAACATTTTGGAGATACGCCCAGCACCGGGTACGAACGTCTCTTACACGATTGCATGATGGGAGATGCGACGCTGTTTCAGCGCGCCGATCAGGTCGAGGCCGCCTGGGCCGTGGTGACGCCAATTCAAGCGGCCTGGAATGCTCAACCGGCTGATTTACCTAAGTACAAGGCCGGAACCTGGGGCCCGAAGGAAGCTGACGACTTGCTGGCGCATGACGGGCGAGAATGGGAGCAAACCTACAATATTCACGAGAAGAAATAGCTCACGACAATTTCGATCGCGGCAGGGTGCAACCGCCAGGATTGCCATTCGGTTTAGAGTTCAAGCTTTAGCTTGGGTCCCGATCATCAAACTAAAAATTGAACCCTGAACCTACTCGGCGGGTTGATAGCGTTGCGTACGGTGCGCCCGCCGCCAACCTGGCTTTTGATTGAATCGCTTCTCATGACGCTCAACACAGTCCCAACACGAGTAGTGCGGCCGATTGTCGGGGCCGAGCGACTCGACAACATGCGTGGTTTCGCGATCACAACGTTCGCAGCGATGAGTTCTGAGATGTTCGACGCTCATTGATTTGCCTCTCGAACTTATATTATGTGCTTTTGTTTGATGAAGACCAATCCAGCGTCACCCTTGGCGTTCAGCTTTGACGAATCATTCTTGCTGCCGTGACCTTCCTTATCTCAGCCCTCTTGCACGCCGCTGAAAAACTAATTTTGAGTGCGGCGGCAAGCCGTAGCGCGACGCCGCTTTGGATTCGCTGACCAAGAAAATGCCAGGAAATCCATATCGCCGCCGTTGTCGGCGCACTCCAAATTTATGGCTCGGGACACCAAATGAGAGTTTTTCAGCACCCCGCTAGAACGCCGCGGTATGAAAGTTCGCCGTTTACGATTCTTGCTGCTGAAGTAAAAGGATGAGGTTCTGATTTTCCCGCCGTCATAATGTGGATGACTTCCACGTCTTTTGCTTTTAGATAATCCGCGATCAAACTGCGGTGGCAGCGCCACCAGACGGCTTCGGCACACATGATGACAGTCCGGCGCGCGCGCGCGACCTCCAACAACCGTCTCATTCCCTCTCTAAACTCATCCGTTTCCATATAGTCAGCATACCCGCGAAACATTTTGTTTCGCCACGCCATATTATTTGAATCCGGTAATGCGCGGCGACGGCCGCCAAGTTCGGGAAAATGCTGGTACTCGATTCCGGCGTCGGGCAGCGAAGCCTGCAATTGCTCCCGGTTAAAGTGCGGGTAACGTCTGGACCCGGGAAAGCTTCGCACATCAACCAGGACCTTGATCTCGAAAGATCGGAGCGACTCGATCAGATCTTCGAGCGGACGGGTAGAGTGACCCACGGTCCAGATTTCGAGTTTGTTATTGGTCATGACAAGTTTAACGGCCCTGTGGCCCTATCTGACCCGATCTTACTGACGGCATTCTATTACGCAAGCATGGCTTTTTTTAACAACGTGAACCTTTGCAGAACAAAATAAGTCTTGACAGTGGCAAAACCGCCAGAGTATAAGGCGCGTGTCCCAAGACTTCTGATTTGATGCGCCGCGCGGCGCATACTCACAAAAATCAACGCGACAACGCCGCCCCCCTTTGTGCTGGCGGCGCTGCCTTTCCCAACACGGTTGCCTGAGCTTCGCTGGCTTAAGGCACCTTGCCTGGCGCCAGTAACCGTTAAAGGAGGGTGGAATGAAAGCGCTAATGACGTTCACCCAATACGAAATGGGAATATTGATGGCTGGACTGGCTGGCGTATTGGTATTTCAAATGCTCTCGGGAAGAATCAAGACTCAGGGTCTTCTGAACGATAAAAGTGTCAACGGTTCCGGGGGCGTCAGTCCGGCCCGGGTGCAACTGCTTCTGTTCACCATGGCATTTGCATTTTATATCGTTGCTCAGATCGCCGACTCAATGGCCGGCGGTAAACCGGGTCAATTTCCGGACATCGATGTTAAGTGGCTCGCACTACTCGGCGGCAGTCACTCGATCTTTCTCGGAAGCAAGGGACTGTCGATGTTATTGCCTCAATCAAAATCAGGAGGAGGAAACTAGAAATGTTATTCCTACAAGGTGCCCCGGACTATGGCTTTCACCTGCTCGCCTTAGTGATGGGATGGACCGTTACTATTCTCGTCGGGGCGTTCGCGTTGGCGATTATCTACAAGATGCTCAAAGGTGACATTAATCTTATGTACCTGATCGCGGGAGCTGACGGTGACGCCAGTCTGTCACGTTTTCAATTCCTGATCTTCACCTTTGTCATTGCGCTCGGGCTGTTTCTAATTATCCTGAGTCAGAGCCCGGTGCCCGCTTTCCCGGCGACAATACCGGGCGGCATTCTCGCTTTGCTGGGAATCAGCGGCGGCTCGTACGTGACCTCCAAGGCGGTCGACGCAAACGCCAGCAAGCCGACCGTGGTGGTTCCGCCAACAGTCGTTCAGCCCTCGGGACAACAGACGACGGTTGTAATGCCGCAGTCAGAGTAAAGCCAGGAGAAGTTCCTAAGCGGGGCGGGCACGCACAGATTCAGATTGGTAGGAGACAGCTCTTCTGGCGTGACGTGTTTGAAGAAGATGATCGTAGCGCCCTCGACGGTCAAGGGCTTCAGTCTCATCCGTTAACCAGAGGATGGAAGCGTTCAGGCCTGGATTCACAGAACGGGCAAGCTCTTCTTTTTGGAAGAACCGTTTTCCCAGGGACGCGCAATTTTCAATAAGGAGAAAGTCATGTTGAAAAGCGAGAAGCCGTTTCGGCTAGTTGCCATAAATGTAATGGTAGTTGCATTCATCGTTGGTGCTTTCTTGTCCCTGCCTGGATCCATAAAAAGCCAACCGGCAGCACTACCACCCAACCAAGACGAAGTTCACGTCTTTGTCAGCGTCATGGATCCAAGGATTGTGTCTGACACCTTCGGGAAACGAATCGCGGAGCGGTTCGTCGGGATCCAGGTGACTATTGCAAACCACAACAAGGACTACCAGTATCTCATCAACGACGTATCGCTGGATCTTAACAAGGTCTTTCCGTCCGTGGCGGCGAGGAAGTCTCATGGGCTCTATTACACGTCATCCGCAGAATTATCTTTGCTCCGCGGGGTTGCTGAAAAGGGTCAGGGCCAGGATACAAGAAATAAAACGCTGCGCCTCTTTCGCGGCATTGGGACGATTGCCGCAGGGCTAATTGGCGTGACGAATTTCGGCATCTCGTATCCGAAGTCGGTGGCGATTTTCAACGGCCCCGTGATCAGCGCGTTCAGTGAGGCATTTCCGGATTACACTATCAACCAGATGAATCGCCTGAACGATTCGGCTTATCAGGCGAATACGCTGATTCCTCAAAAACACTCCAAGGTGATCGTGGCGTTCATACCGCTGGGAATATTCCTGGATACTACGCAGCAGAAGAATTTCTATAAGGACCCAACCAGCGTCTATGCGGAATTCGGAAAATGTTCAGGTACCGGGTGCGTCGATTTTCGCCTGGTCGAAGCCTATATCGACGGCGACTACATTACTCAGGTCAGCAATATGCCGCCAACAGTTACAACAGCCGTGTTTGACGCTACGGAACAACAGAAGTTCGACGATGCCAAACCGATCGTTAAGGGCTTCATCACTGGTAGGTTTTTGACTGGATCGGCAATTAGTCTTCTGAACCCGGAGCCTAAAGGACTCAGTATTGAGTTGGACGGCGCGCCTACCGCCGACAGGATTAACTTCATCATTAAATCTGACAAGCCCGTGCCGCCCGGGACGCCACTGGATTTCGAAATAACCAATGCGCAGGGAGTTCAACGATATCGAAAAGATCTTTTGTACATGCCTGACCCACCAACTCTAACTGCTATCGCAGCCAACTCCGGTAAGGTGGGCACGCCGGTGACTGTCACTCTGACTGGCACTAACTTTATCCCGGGACCCGGCAACACCAGAGTAGAGATCAGCGGCGGCGATGTGGAGGTTTCCGACCCTGTCGACGTACGAGGCACTTCACTAAAGGTGACGTTCCGGATTGGCGCAAACGCAGCCACAACTCCACGTCAAGTAACCGTCATTAATGCCAATAGCGAGAGTGCCCCAGTGACGTTCACAATTAATCCGTGAGGCCAGATTAGTAATAGTCTGAGGAGGTACAAATGACAAGCACTAACACTAATAGCGGACAGTCGAACCCTGGTGGTTTGTTTGGAGCACCAGGCTCTGGAGGGCCACCGACTGGACCAGGCTCTGGAAAGCCACCGACTGGACCAGGCACTGGAGGGCCACAGACTGGACCGGGCTCTGGAGGCCCGCCAACTGGACCAGGCTCTGGAGGGCCATTGACTGGCCCAGGCTCTGGGAGCGAGCTGGATGGCCCAGGCTCTGGGGGCGAGCTAGATGGATCAGGCTCGGGGCCCGAGTTAAATGGCCCAGGCTCGGGTTGAAAGTGAGGCGGGACTTAAGACGAGAGCATCGCCTCAACGCCGAATTGATTTCCGAAAAGTTAAAGCGAAACGAGAAGCAGACTGACGATGGAATTAAGATCCGGCCTGCCTTTACAGCACGGAAGTGCCGCGCATCAGACTGGGAGAATTGAGTCATGCCAACACTAAAACAAGGTTCATCAGGACCGGACGTAACCAATCTGCAGCAGAAACTGAAAGATCTCGGTTTTGATCCGAATGGAGTCGACGGGAACTTTGGGCCCGGAACGACGAAGGCTGTTATCGCCTTTCAGCAAAGCAAAGGGTTGGGGGCTGACGGCAAGGCCGGGCCGAACACTTTGGCAGCTTTACAATCCGGCAGCAGCGCGCCTAGTGACTCCGGAGCTGCGACCGCCACTGCGCCCGCGTTGGCTCCCGCCGTAGACATCGTAAACACCGATGCGGCCGGAAGAAAACTGAATGATAATGACATCAGCAAAGCCGCGCAGGAATTGGGCTGCGATGTCGCGACGATCAGAGCAGTTTGTGACGTCGAGGCCGCGGGCGCAGGTTTTGACGACAGTAACCGCGTCAAGCTGCGCTTTGAAGGGCATAAGTTTCGCAATTGGACGAACCGCGCGTATGACCAATCGCATCCAGATCTGAGCTACTCATACGGTGTGCAGAAAACGAAGAAGCACGGCTATTCGGCTTTCGCCGAAGCGTTGGCGCTCGATCCGGAGGCGGCGATGA
>JAWVEM010000253.1:0-4887 GCA_033856735.1 Blastocatellia bacterium | reverse complement strand
CTGGCTGAACAAGAGGGAGACTTCGCCGGCGCCGAACGTCTAATGCTCCAGGCGTCGGGTTTGGAGGACAAGCTTCCCATCGCCTTCGGCCCGCCGACGATTGACAAGCCGAGCCACGAACTTCTGGCAGAGTTCTTGTTGCGACGTAATCGAAAAGATGAAGCGCACGCCGAATTCGAAAAAGCCGTTGCCCGCACACCGGGTCGCCGCCTGATCGAACAGGGATTGGTGGCAACTCTCACGACTACGCAGGAACTGCGGTGAGCGTGGTCTTTAAGCTTGAGTGTTTGACCCCGGTCGCTACCGCTCCCGGTTCTGTAGCTTTCAAAAAAAGGAGACAACATGCTCGGTAAATCAAAAGTGGTGGCGTTTGTCGCGACGAGCAAACCCGACGATGCAAAGCGTTTCTACGAACAGACGCTGGGACTGCGTCTCGTAACGGACGACGAGTTTGCGGTTGTCTTTGACGCGAACGGCGTAATGCTGCGCGTACAAAAAGTTAAGGAACACGCACCCCCAAACTATACCTCGCTGGGTTGGGATGTCGGCGACGTTGATGCGAGCGTACAGGAGCTCTTGAGCAAAGGCGTGAGGTGCGAACGATACGAGTGGCTTAAGCAGGACGAGTCGGGCGTCTGGACGTCACCGAGCGGGGGAAGATCGCCTGGTTCAAAGACCCTGACGGGAACATCCTCTCACTGACCCAGTTTCGATAAGGCTTCAGATCTTCAAAAACCAGGGCAAGGGTCGAAGATAAACGCTTGGGGCGAGGAGCTAAGCGGGGCCCCGGCAGATGGGTGCAGTCTTTCTGTCGGTCGTGCACAATTTGCGTCTTGCTTATGTCGCCCCTCAGGGGCTTCGTCACCGCTCTTGCTCTTTACCCACAGCTTGGCTGTGGGCTACTGATATGGCGTCGGCTCCGCCGACTGGTTGAAAGCCACAAAGAAATCCGGTTCCCGGGCCTTATTCTTTGCGCCTTTTGTTTGCCTTTGCGCCTTTGCGGGAAACTAACGCCGTGCGGCGTGTAAAAACTGTGGGCGATTGATGTGCCTGGTTGCTTCATACTGATCTTTGAGGTCATCATCTCAAGCGCGAATGCTACAATCTGCTGCGAAGTATTCAGGTTGTTTGCTGTGCAGCACATTGCGCGCGTCCAGGACTGTTGAGCATCTGTAAAAGCGGAAACGATCTACTAAAGACACATGAAGCCGAGTCTAATGTCGTCTTTATGTCTTGTGGGTTCGTGGATCGTTTTGTCTTTCAGCAGCTGCCTAAGGCACAAAAAAACGGAGAGCCCATTCATGCGTGAACGCCATCGACCCATCAGCCATCAAGTCGTTTCAATCTCAATCATCGTAATCGTTGCGCTGTTGCTCCTGGCTCCAATTGCTATCGCGCAGCAGTTCGACGCCAATCTTTATTCCGGCTTGCGCTGGCGCATGATCGGCCCATTTCGCGGTGGTCGCGTTAACGCCGTCAGCGGCGTTCCGGGACAACCGGACACTTTCTATTTTGGTTCGGTGGGTGGCGGCCTTTGGAAGTCGACTAACTCTGGTCGGACTTGGACGCCTGTATTTGATTCGGCAACTGCGGCTTCGATTGGCGCGATTGGGGTGTCGGCTTCAAATCCCAGCACCGTCTATGTCGGGACCGGCGAACCCGACATGCGCGATTCGATTGCTTTTGGCGATGGTGTCTATAAATCCACCGACGCCGGCAAGACCTGGAAGCACTCGGGGCTGGAGAACACGAGACAGATTGGCCGCATCCTTGTCGATCCGAAAAACCCGAACGTGGTGTTTGTAGCCGCGCTGGGCCACGCTTACGGGCCGAACCCGGACCGGGGCGTGTATCGCTCACACGATGGCGGCGCTACCTGGCAGAAAGTGCTCTTCAAGAATGACGATGTCGGCGCGATCGATCTCGCCTTCGATCCAACCAACTCACAAATTGTTTATGCCACGCTGTGGAACGTTCGTCGTCCACCGTGGTTCATCTACGCGCCGGCGAATGGTCCGGGCAGCGGGATATTCAAATCCGTCGATAGCGGCACAACATGGAAAGACATTTCAGAAGGCATTCCCGCGGAAGGTCGCGGCCACATCGGAATCGCAGTGGCGCCGGCAAATCACAATCGTCTCTACGCGGCCGTGGACGCGAAGGAAGGCGGCATTTTCCGCTCAGACGACGCGGGCACAACCTGGATTAGGCTTTCTGCCGACAAGCGTCTGTGGGACCGTGGTTGGTACTTTGGAAAAGTGACGGTCGATCCGAAGGACGCAGACATCGTCTATGTGAGTAACACTTCCGTTTATCGCGCGACGGATGCGGGCAAGACCTGGACGGCGATCAAGGGGGCGCCGGGCGGCGACGATTATCATCAGCTTTGGATAAATCCGGATGATCCGAAACGAATGGTTCTGGCCAGCGATCAGGGCGGCATCGTATCGGTGGATGGAGCGGTGACCTGGAGTTCCTGGTACAACCAACCCACCGCGCAGATCTATCACGTCGCCGCGGACTATCGGTTTCCTTACTGGGTAACCGGCGCCCAGCAGGACAGCGGCGCCGTGGGCACGCCTTCACGCAGTCGGCATTCCGAAATTTCAAATCGCGATTGGGAAGGTTTGTGCTCAGGCGGTGAATCGGGTTACACCGCGCCCGATCCGCTGCATCCGGAAATTCTTTTCGGCGGGACCGTTTCGCGCTGCAACGTGCTGACGCGCGAAACCAAAAGTGTTTCGCCTGAGCGCGGCATCGGTCAGATAGTTTATCGCCATGCGTGGACTCAGCCGCTCGTGTTTTCACAAGCTGATCCGCACGCGCTGTACTATGCCAATCAATTTCTTTATAAGACCACGAATGGCGGCGAGAGCTGGACGCAGATCAGCCAGGACCTGACCCGCGACGATCCGGGCTCACCCGCAAATCTCAACGAAGCGGCCGCCGCTGACGCGCCCACTGAGAAACGCCGCGGCGTGGTTTACACGATTGCGCCCTCGCCGCTGCGCGCGACGTTGATTTGGATCGGCACGGATGACGGATTGATTCAACTGACGAACGACGACGGCAAAACCTGGCAGAATGTAACGCCGCCGGCGATGACGCCCTGGAACAAGGTCGCCATGATCGATGCTTCGCACTTTGATGTTAAGGAAGCCTACGCCGCGATCGAACGTCATCAACTCGAGGACTACGACCCCCACATTTATCGCACGCGCGACTCGGGCAAAACCTGGACGGAAATCACGAAGGGACTGCCCGCGGGCATCTATGTTCAGACAGTAAAAGAAGATCCCGAGCGGCGCGGGCTGCTTTTTGCCGGCACCGAACGTTCGGTGTTTGTTTCGTTCGACGATGGCGATCACTGGCAGCCGCTGCAACTGAATCTGCCGCCGGCGTCGATGCGTGATTTGGCGGTGCACGGAAATGATTTGATAGTCGCGACCCACGGCCGCGGATTCTGGGTGCTCGACGACATCACGGTGTTACGTCAGGTCAATAGTGACGTCGCGCACGCCAACGCTTATCTCTTCCAACCGGCAACCGCCGTCAATATTACTCCCGGTAGCGACAACGGCACGCCCATGCCGCGCGACGAACCGCTAGCCGAGAATCCTCCCTACGGCGCATTGATTGACTATTATTTAAAGTCGAACGTTTCGGGAGTGTTGGCGATCGAGATTTACGATCCGGCAGGTGAAATGATTCGCCGCTACGCGAGCGATGATAAGGTGACTCCCGTCAATCCTGACACGCTGAGCATTCCGGCCTTCTGGGTGCGCACGCCCGAACCGCTCTCGACTTCGGCGGGCATGCATCGATGGATTTGGGATCTTCGTCCGACTCCTCCGCCGCGTCCAGCCGGCGCTGGAGGAGGCGGAGGCGGCGGTGGTTTCGGAGGCCGCGGGGTTTCCACCGTGCTGCCTGGAACATACCTGGTGAAGTTAACCGTCGGCGGAAAGAGCTACACGCAACCTTTGATCGTCAAGACGGATCCGCGCGCACGCTAGCGAAAAACGATCACTCGGCAGGCTGAGTCTTTGCCAGTATCTTGAGTTGCTTGCGGATGGCGTCGTCCAGACTGTTCATTCTTTCCGGACCGGATCCGGCGGCGTTGTAGCGCATGATGCCTTCGTGGTCGATGACGATATAAGTCGGAAACCTTGTCACCTCGAACGCCCCCTGGACTTTGCGCTCGCGATCCAGAAATTGGGGCCAGACCATTTGGTTCTTGACGATGAAGTCTCGCCACTTCTCCTCAACGCCGTCTGAGCTGATCCCGATCATCACGAATGAAGACTCTTTCGCGTATCGCTTCCGCAGATCGCGCAATTCGGGTACAGATGATACGCATGGCGGACACCAGGTGCCCCAGAAATCCAGCAGCACCACTTTGCCGCGCAGATCGTCCAGCGAGATGTACTCGCCTTCTGAAGTCGTGACTGAAAAGTCGGGCGCGTAGGCTTCCCGCGCGCGCCGCGGATTCTCGATCATCTTCAAGGCTTGTTCAGCTTTAGGGCCTTCCTTTTCCAACTCAACAAATTTTCTTAATTCGGCAATGCCTTCCGGGTCGTGGCCCTGCTGCAACAGGGTGAAGCCGAGATTGTACTGAAGAATTGGCAGGCCCGTTCCCAGCGCCAGTCCCTGGCGGAACGCAGCCTCGGCGTCCTGCAGTTTTTTCTGGTCTTTGTTTTCGGCTTGAGTCTGAAGCGCGATTCCTTTCAGGTTGTACGCCTGGGCCTGGGTCCGCGGATCGTTCGCCGACAATTCGATCACCCGGTCGCAACTCTCCAGAACGTTTTTGTACGCCCGTAAGCCCTGGTAAGCCTGGGCCATGCCATAGAAACATTCCGACGATTGTTTGTTGCGCATTTCATTAGCGCG
>JAWVEM010000252.1:0-2786 GCA_033856735.1 Blastocatellia bacterium | reverse complement strand
CAAATCGACGACAAGCTCGCCGACGCACATTGGGGGTTGGCGAATGCTTACGAAGGGCTCCAGCGATACCAGGAAGCGTTCGAAGAGATGAAGCAGGTGGTCGCGCTCGATCCGAACAATCTCGATGTCCGCGTGCGCCTCGGAAACTATTACTTGATGGGCAGCAAGCAATCGCCTGCCGGTGTCTCTGAAGCCGAACGTCTCGCAAAAGAGGTCCTGCAAAAAGACGCCAACCACATCGAAGGCCACATTCTGATGGGCAGCGTTCTGTTCGCTCAGGATCATAAGGCTGAAGCCTTCGCCGAACTAAATCGGGCGATCGAAATCGATCCGAAACGGGTTGAGTCTTATCTGAGTCTGGCGCGCTTTCATGCACAGACAAACGATTTGGCCACCGCCGAATCGATCTATCAACGCGCGATCTCAGTCAACGGCTCGTCGGCGCTGGCGCATTACGAATACGGAAAGTTTCTGGTCCAGATCCAGCGCCTCGACAACGCCGAGACTGAATTTCAAAAGGCCGTTCAGGTTGACGGCAATAACCGCGAGGCTCGTTTCATTCTCGCCAGTTTTTATCTCGTCAACCGGCAATTCGGTAAAGCCGAAGAAGCTTACAAAGCGCTCGCCGAACTCGACAAAGACAAACCTGAAGGCCGTTCCGTGCTCGCGGATTTCTATTCGTCAACCGGCCGGATGGACGAGGCCCTGGCGATCTACAAAGAAGTTGTCGCGAAGTCGCCGGACTATACCCAGGGCCATTACCGCCTCGCCGAAATCATGTTGATGCGCGGCGATACGGATGGCGCCAAAAACGAAATCGCGAATATTTTGAAGAACGATGCGAAGGACCGCCAGGCGATGATCCTGCGCGCGCGCATCGAGATGCAAAGCGGAGAGCCCAGCGATTTGAAAGCCGCTATCGAAGATCTGCGCGAAGTGCTCAAGCAGGAACCGAATTCACGACCGGGTTTGTTCTTCATGGCGGAAGCCAACTTCCGGTTGGGTCAGATCGATCAGGCGCGCTCGTTTGCCGGGGACCTTGATCGAAATTATCCCGACTATCTGCCGGGAAAATTAATGCAGGTGCAAATCAATCTGGCGAGCGGCGATGCCAAGTCGGCCCTTCAGGCAGCCAGCCAACTGCAGGAACGGCTGGCGAAGGCTTCACCGGATCGCGAAACGTCGCCGCAGATGCTGGCTGATCTCCGGGCCAACACGCTCGTCGTTCACGGCTCTGCCGCCCTTCAGTTACGCGACACAAAAACGGCCCGCCAGGATTTCATGGCGGCGCATGACGCTGCTCCGCGCAGCACTGATATTTACGTCAATCTCGCTTCGGTAGCCCTCGCGGAAAACAAGCTTGACGAAGCAATCACCTTCTACAACAGCGCCCTCGGAATTGACGGCGTGAACTTCAATTCGTTGCGCGGGCTGATCAGCATTTACGCTGCGCAGAACCACATCGATCAGGCCCATGCGCGAATCGATCAAGCGCTGGGCGCCCAGCCCAACAATGCGTCTCTGCATTTTCTGAAAGGCCAGGTCTACGGTTTTGAGAAAAATGCGCAGGGCGCCGAAGCCGAATTCCGCCGGGCGCTGGAAATCGACGGCAACTATCTGGCGGCTTATTCGGCACTGGGAGCGTTGTTCGTGAATACAAATCAACAGGACCGCGCGATTCAGGAATACCAAAAGATCGTCGAGCGCCGTCCCGACAATGCCGCTGCTTACACTTTGCTCGGCATGCTCGAAATGAACCGGCAGAACTACGACGGGGCGGCCGACTATTTCCGCAAGGCTCTGGCCAAAGATGAGAACTCAGTTTTCGCCGCCAACAATTTGGCGTGGATATATGCAGTCTATGGCAAAGGCAACATGGACGAGGCAGTCCGCCTGGCCCAGAGCGCGGTACAAGCCAGTCCCGAAGTGCCGAGCTTTGTCGATACGCTTGGTTGGGTCTACTACAAGAAAGGTTTGTATGGCGCGGCTGCCGAGCAACTGAAGAAAGCCGTGTCGGCTGACGAAGCAGCGGCCCGCAGCACCAACAGCGTGGCTTCGCCAACTTACCGCTTTCATCTCGGAATGGCTTTGTCCGCGAAGGGCGATAAAGCCGGGGCGCGCCGTGAAATCGAAACAGCTTTGCACTTGAGTGAGAAGACAAACTTCCCTGAAGCCGATGAGGCGCGCAAGACGCTGGCGACGCTTTAACGTTGAATGGTTTAGCAGCGGGCTACCGCCCGCTGGTCGGGCAGTAGCCCGACTCTAAACACAAGGAGCACCAACATGAGTGTTGAATTTCGACCGCGCAAACTGGGCGAGTACGCAAATATCGCGCGCAAGCGCAAGTGGCTAATCCTGCTGCCCATGGTTGCGATTGGACTATCGATCGCCTATGCGGTCTATCGTCTGCCCGACGTCTATGAGTCGGTGACGTTGATTGTCGTCAAACCATCGACACTGCCCAACACCGTCGTGCCGACCGTTGCCGAAGAAACCCTGACGCGAGAGCTGACCAGCATTTCCCAGGTCGTCACCAGCCGCAGCTCACTGCAACCACTGATGGAGAAGTACGACCTCTTCCACGAAGAGCGTCTGCGCGGTGAGCCGATGGAATTGTTAATCGATCAGATGCGCAAGCAGATCAAGGTTGAGGTAAACACCACCCGTAACGAGATCACCAACGGATTCAACATCACCTATCGGGGCCGCGATCCGAAATCGACGCAGATTGTCGCCGCCGAACTCGCCAGCAAGTACATCGACGAGCAAACCAAGGGCACGGTCAA
>JAWVEM010000251.1:0-5179 GCA_033856735.1 Blastocatellia bacterium | reverse complement strand
CGGCGGATACAGTCTATTTACGTGATGGACGAACGATACGCGGGACGTTATTGGGGTTTACCGGCGGACGCTTTGTCGTGCGCGTGGACACGCGCTATACGACCCAGAACGGCGCGACGACGGACTCCAACGTCGCGCGCAGCCGGGTCAATGAAGGCGAGATCCAATACTTCCGCCCAGCCGAAGTCGATCACATAGAGATCGACGGGCGGACTCTGGATGACGCGCGTTGGGAGACTCGCTCGGTACAGGTGACCCTCGATTCCAATTGGATCGATTCGGGAGTGGATCTGCGGCGCGGCGAGCGCGTGCAAGTAAGCGCTACGGGCGTGATCATGGCCGGGCGCACGAGGATAACTCCTGACGGCCTGCGCACAAACGACCCCGGCGCCCCTTTGCCGCGCGCCGCGGAAGGCGAGTTGATCGGAGCTGTCGGAGATGATTCGCGCGCGCCGATTGTGGAACTTGGCTCAACCCGCGAGTTCACGGCCGATCGCGACGGACGGCTTTTTCTCACCGCCAACCGGAGTTCGCTCAGCGACACGCGCGGCAGCTTCACGGTGCAGATCAAGCACGAACGTGACATGACGGCGCTTGATACTCAGGACGACACTCGCCGGCGTACTCCGGGAAACCGTTCGCGCTCGCGGGGCCCCATCGATCAGGTCGATCGTAACCGCACAGGTCAGGAAACAACCATCACCGTTGCGGGCACGTCACGCGGCACCGACACTGGCATCGACGTACGCGCCGGTGACCCGATTAATATCAGCGCCAGCGGGACTATTATCGCCGGACGCCGGATAGGCCAGGTCGGACCCGACGGCGGGAGCAGCAGTGGCTTCGGAGCCATGGTGAACGCCAGGCCAGTGCCCACGGCCGGTGTGGGAGCACTCATCGCCTACGTTCGCATGACGAACGGACAACTGAGCTCTCCTTATCTGATCGGTAGTCAACTGAGTTCGTCTGTCCCCGTGGATGGCCGGCTGATTCTCGCCATCAACGATGACGACTTCAGCGACAACAGCGGCAGCTTCAGCGTGAGGATTAGATACTGATCACACTCAGTTTTGCGCCAAGACGAGTCGGGGAGTATTCAATGAGTGGCGCTATCCTTTTCCTGGTAGTTTCGAGAACGCGAGCCAGAAGGCCCCAGTCATCAAGGCTGCCCCCATGACTTTCCAGAGCCAGATCCACCCGACGCTTTCGGGAAGCGAACTAAGGAGTGTTCCCAAACAGAAGGCGATTAGAATAGCCGGTATCTGCCACTGGCGAGGCCGAAGCCGGATGTACAACTCAGTGGTGGCCAGCGCAGGGGTGACGGCTGTCTGTTGAATCGTTACCCGTGTAAATTCCTGCGAAAGCTGCTTCTTGGCAATCAAACGCAATTGTTCGATTTTCCCGGATGTCTGTCGAGGATAGACGTCGATTGCCATCATGCCGAGCGTGGTCAGGAAAGTGTTGTCGGTAGTGTCTGCAACACGCTCTTGTCGGTTGCCTGCCGTTTGCGGCCCTGATAAAAGTGAAGAACCAGTTCCGCGCTATCGCCTGCCGTCAATTGGTAAACACTTCGATCGCCCACCGTTAGGAGCGACAGACTCACTTCGCTGTCCGGTCGTCTCAGTCCGGAAATCTGATAGAAGAGCTTGTCCTCAAACTGCCCGGTCCGGGTCACCATGTCGACAACACTCTTCCAATCCTCACATTCGTCCCGAACTACTTTCTCTCCTCTTGCATCCAGGACTCTGAAATCTATCGCGTCCTTCCCGATCTTCAGCACAAAGTTCCCGGTGCTCATCCAGCTTTTGCGATCGGCGGGATCGATGGCCTTGCCTGGAGAAGTCGGCATTGGGCGCGGCGACTGATCGATTGCCCCAATTACACCGCTCCAGAACCGTGGCGTTACGCTTGCGCTCGCAGGGATATAGCTGTTTTTGATATTGTCATCGTAATAGCAATACTCACCCAACCGCACATCCAACAGAAGTTTGCCTGCAAATCGCGAGGCCCTGGAAATCGTGGCCTTCCGCAGCGGGAGGAACAGCGGCTGTAGCGGTTGAGCTAAGTTACCGGTCGGGACATAGTCTACCAGCACAATTACGGCTTCCTTCTCATCGACAAGGTCCGACGGCGACTGGTCGAATGGGTTAGCCACCCGATCGAGGGAATAAGGAACGTCAGGAAGAATATGCCCCGTGGGATAACACAGAACCTGAAGCACGAATTGCTTATAGATCTCTTCTCCAGCAGAGCTGATGAGCGCAATCATTTTGGATCACCTCCGGCCTGAGAGTCGCCGAACTGCGCTAAACGCACTTCGATTTCTAGTTTGTTACCGGCGCGAGGACTAACTCGTTCGCAATGAATCTACCACCACGGGCATGTTGGGTTTGTTCTTGCTCGTGCTCACGCGCAGGCGGCCATAATCATCGATCAATCGATGGGCGAGGTACCTGGTATCGACCAGCGGAGTTAACAACAAAGAACGCCCCATAAACCCAAGCCAATCTCTTTCATCCAGGAGATCGAGCCCATAATAATGATATGACCTTCCCGAGTCCAACAAAACACCTCTTTGCTGGCCGATTTGGCGGAAGACGCGAACCAGTGTTTGCACGTTGGCGTCGGATTTTCCACACATCAAGTCGATCATGGGAATGTGGCGGCTCTCGCCGTTGTGCAGCCGGACCCTGGAGCTGACGCCGAGAGCAAAGTTCGGATCGAGATTCGTTAAGAGACTCTCGATCTCTTTCAGTGTCACTCGATCCCGTCGGAGTTCAATTTCCTTTTCTTCACTCTTGTCGTGTACAACTGCTGCCGCGAGTAGTTCGCTGCTCTGAGTTTGTGACGCTAGGTAAGCGTTCATTACGGCGATCCACAGCGGAACTCCCCTTTCCCTTGCAACGCTCAAGGCTTCCTGGAAAATAGCATCTTCATCCGTTCTTCGCGGAATAGGGAGACGATCCTCCAGGCCTCGAGTAACGCGATAGGACATCAAGACCAATGTTTCAATTTCTTTATTAAGGTCTACGAGGTGAACGATGAATTCCGTTGCCGGCATTCCTACGCGAAATACTGACATGTCCGGTGTCGTCATAGATTGCTGAAGCGGATTATTCATGAGTTGGCTTCCGGCGCCTTGGTCACACTGTATCCAGTTACGATTGCCGCGTCCATACCACGATCAAGAACTAACTTTGAAGACAGCCGTTGCGATGACAATGCACGCATTGGGACTTGATCGACTCGATCAAGCCGCAGACCTTCTGCCTCGATTAAGTTCTGTTGTTGGTTGGGCTGATAAATCCACGATGGCACCGCAATATGCTGCCCGTTCGAGATATCGAAGGCGGCCGACGTTATCTCAGGGTCTTCGGCGCCGGAACGAAAGGCAACTGCCCAATCATACGCAGGTGTGGTGAAAAATGATTGCCCTCCGGGTCGCAGGACTCTTTGTATCTCTCTCCAAAAACCAGGCGTGTTGTAGGGGTCGCCCAACGACGACACGATCAGATCGAAAGTATCGGAGCCGAGTGGAAGGGCAGTCGCATCGCCGACGACCAGGCTGGCGCCGTGCGTTGCCCACTTCATCGAGTACGACAACATTATGCAGGACGAGTCAACCAAAGTAAGTCTATCGAGCGGCTCACCACGCCTTAATAGTTGCTCAGCAACGGCGGAACGGCCGGGTCCGACTTCGCAAATCCAACTTCCACGATGAGGGTGTTTCGCCAACCATTGATCCAAAAGCAGATCACTGCCTGCACGGAAATTTGCACAGGTCGGGTGACGAACCGAATCGTAGTATTCGGATGCTACATCCTCGTATGTTCCCGCCAGAGTCGAGATTTCTAGTTCCGGAGGCGCACTTAAACCACTCATGGAGCCTTCGACTATATGGATTTGCCAGTCTCTCCGCAAGAAAGTCCGACATGCAATGCGAGGATGGCGGGGAAACATTTAAAACCAGTGCTAAGCTATGCGTGGCGCAGATTAAGACCGAGCCAGGACTTCTTGTCGAACGGCTTGCAGTGAACATCCTAAAACCACCCTGCGATGAAGGCGTGATCTCGGCGCAGAGTTCAAATGCGCCGTGCGGCAAAGCGCGCGGACGTTGGATTCTCGCCGCGACGATTCTCGGCTCGAGCATGGTGTTTATTGACGGCACAGTCGTCAACGTGGCCCTGCCTGCTTTGCAGTCCAGTCTCAACGCTACCGCGGTTGACGTGCAATGGGTGGTCGAGTCATACGCGCTTTTTCTGGCGGCGCTATTGTTGCTCGGCGGTTCGCTCGGCGATCACTTTGGCCGCCGGCGCATTTACGGTATTGGAGTCGTGCTGTTCGCGCTGGCTTCGATTTGGTGCGGACTGGCGCCCAGCATCTCGCAATTGATCGTGGCTCGGGCAGTGCAAGGCGTGGGCGGCGCTATGTTGGTTCCCGGCAGCCTCGCGATCATCAGCGCTTCGTTTCCTGAAGAAGAACGCGGGCAGGCGATCGGTACCTGGTCAGGCTCGACTGCAATCACGACGGCGCTTGGCCCGCTGATCGGCGGATGGCTAATCGAGCATATTTCCTGGCGGGCGGTTTTCTTTCTCAATCTGCCGCTCGCGGTCATCGTGCTGTTCCTGGTCGTGCTGCGCGTTCCTGAGAGCAGCAACAAAGAAGACTCAAAGAAGTTGGATCTGTTTGGCGCGACTCTGGCCACGCTGAGTCTGGGAGCACTTGTGTACGGACTGATCGAGTCATCACGCCTCGGTTTGCAGAGTCCCGTCGTAATCGCCGCTATGTCAGCGGGCATAATCATCTTTGTCGTATTCATTCTGGCTGAGTCGCGCGTGCAGCACCCGATGATGCCCTTGTCGCTGTTTAGCTCACGGAACTTTGCCGGCGCAAATTTGCTGACACTGTTCTTGTATGCGTCCCTCGCGGGGACGCTCTTCTTCATGCCGCTCAACCTGATTCAGGTGCAGGGCTACAGCGCGACGGCGGCGGGCGCGGCCACGCTGCCTTTTATTTTGATCATGTTTCTGTTGTCGCGCTGGTCGGGCGGACTGGTTAAGCGCTACGGAGCGCGTCTGCCGCTGGTCGTGGGGCCAATCATCGCGGCGGCCGGGTTCGCTTTGTTTCTCCGGACCGGCGTCGGTGGCAGTTACTTCACCACTTTCCTTCCGGCGATCAT
>JAWVEM010000250.1:0-11002 GCA_033856735.1 Blastocatellia bacterium | reverse complement strand
AAAAAACAGTGCGGACGAGGTTAGCTTGGCGGGGGCTCACGGCTCTCGGCCTGACCATCTCGTTAATGGCCGGCATCCTCGTGACCGGTAGTGCCAAAGCTCAAAACCTCCGGAAGTCCAGTGCCTCGTCAGCCGGCGCGCTGACCAAATATGCCTGGGACCTTACCGCAGCCGCAGAGCAGGGCCGTTTTGATTCACAGACAGAACGACGCGACGAAACCAACCGGGCGATCGAAATACTTTCCAGTCTTCACAAGAACAATCCCGTCATCCTGAGCGACTCACCAGCCGTCCGCGACCTGATTGCCTCGGGTGTGGCGCGACGCATCGCCAGGGGAGATGTACCCGAAACTTTATATGGCAAGCGCCTCTTCAAATTGAAGCTCGACTTGTTATTCCACGACTCGAAAACCGCCGGGGACCTGGTCAACAACATTTCGGCAATCCTCGCTGAAGTTGCGCAAGCCGAATCGAAAATCATTCTCGTAATCGATCCTATCCAGTCTTTGATGGGTCCAGCTTCGGCGTTTGACGGCGCCGCGTCGGCGATGTTGCGCGATGCCGGCAAGAACGGTGACGTTCAGTTTATTGGCGCGTCTACCGATCTCACTTTCAAGGAAAACGTTGCCAGCGATGAATCATTGGCATCCCTGTTTGCCGGCGTCGAGATGCACGAAGTTGCAGACGCAGGGCAGCAGGCCGAGGACGGCGCGGGTACGAACAACACTGCGAAAGGAAATGCGGAAGATTTCGTCGGCGACAATGTCTCTGCGGATTTGCGCGAATTAGCCGCGAGTCGCAACGCTCCTGATCGGGTCAAGGCGATCCTGCAAGTCAACGATACCAACAGTCAGTCACTGCAAAGCCAACTGGCGAAGTATGGCGTGAAAGTTGAATCGCGGATGCCTCAGGTTGGCGCGTTGGCAGTCGACATTCCCACCAGGGCCATCGAGAAGATCGCTGACAGCGGTAATTACCTTTCGATCGATCGCCCAACCAATGGGCTCGGACATATCGAAGAGACCACGGGCCAGGGTGCGATGTTGGCGCAGCCAGGGAACATCTCGCTCGACGGCAGCGGCATCGGCGTCGCGGTTCTCGACTCGGGAATCTCAACCAAAGTTAAGGCGGTTGCCAATCGAATCGTCTACAGCCGGGACTTTACAGGTGAAGGCACGACTGAGGACTCTTACGGTCACGGCACATTTGTGGCCTCGATGATTGCTTCAAAGCAGGGATCCTACGGCGGTGTCGCTCCTGGCACCAATCTTGTCAATTTCCGCGTGCTCAATTCTCGAGGCACAGGTTCACTGTCGGCGCTCCTTGCAGCCTTGAATGCAGTGATGACCAACCGCAGCGCCTATAACATTCGTGTTGTTAATGTGAGCCTCGGAACCGCGGCAGTTGATTCTTACCAGAACGATCCCCTTTGCCGCGCCGTCCGGCGCCTGGTCGATGCGGGTATCGTGGTAGTGGCCGCCGCGGGTAACGACGGCAAAGACGCGGCCCATCCCAAGATGTACGGCCGCATTCATTCGCCCGGTAACGAACCTTCGGCGATCACAGTTGGCGCCGCCAACACCTTCGGAACCGATGTCCGCAGTGATGACACGGTGACCACCTACAGTTCGCGTGGGCCGACCCGCAGCTACTGGAAAGATGGAAAAGGTTTCAAGCATTACGACAATCTGATTAAGCCAGACCTGGTTGCTCCGGGCAACAAGATCATCGGCGCTGCGGCGCCCGACAACACGATTCTGCAGGTGAATCCCGAACTGCTAGTCGGCAATGTCAACAGCAACAGTGGCAGAGCCAACATGCGGCTGAGCGGTACTTCGGTTTCCGCTCCGGTCGTTGCCGGCGCCGTCGCCGTACTCCTGGAAGCCAATCCCAGCCTGACGCCGAATCTGATCAAGATGATCTTGACGTACACGGCCCAGCCGCTGGCGAACTTCAATATGCTCGAACAGGGCGCCGGCGAACTTAATCTCGAAGGTGCAGTGCGATTGGCGAAGCTCGTGCGAACAGATCTGTCGGCTGCAACTAAAGTTGGCGCACCGTTGTTGACCTCGACTCCGCCGTCGCCGGAAAGCACCATCGCGGGCCAGACATTCAAATGGTCGCAAGGCGTGCTGTTCAAATACGACTGGGCCAAAGGCGCCGAGCTGGTCACCCGGTATCAGGGCATCTATGGCCTGGGTGTACTGATAAGCGATGGCGTCTTGATCAGCGAAGGTGTGTTTATCGCCGACAACAGACAGCTTTCTGGGGGTGTTTTGCTCAGCGATAACATCATGATCAGCAACGGCATCACCCTGAGCGACGGAACCGTATTGATGCGCAGCCGCGTGCTGACTAATGACGGTACCGTGATTAGCGACGGCACAGTGATCAGTGACGGTACTGTAATCAGTGACGGTACTGTGATCAGCGACGGCACTGTGATCAGCGACGGCACTGTGATCAGTGACGGCACCGTGATCAGCGACGGCACCGTGATCAGCGACGGCACCGTGATCAGTGACGGCACGGTGATTAGCGATGGCACTGTGATTAGCGACTCAACCCGAGGAGATAACTCGCGCTGCATGTCTCTTGAATAGATTGCTCCCATCTCAATTCCTGCCAAACGAACCTCACCCAAACACCGCTCGTTCATTTCTTTCTATTAGCCGGGATTCACTTCCCGGCTTTTTCTTTGTCGCCATCGCATGGTTCGCATAAGACTCTAAACAATTTGCGCACGTCAGTGTCTGACGTTGCTGGTCCCAGCCCGGCGTTCTAATCGACCCAAATCCTCACGTGTGATACTTTCACGTCGTTGGCCCGGAGAAACAGCACTTCAGGTGCGACTACGCTAACCGGCGGTCGAATGTCGAGATGAAAAGTGAAGCTGATTCGGACTTTATTATGGTGCAAAGTCCATTTGTATCGCTCTCCAGTAAAGAACACGCGGAAGCTCTAGCAGAGGAACCGGAGCATTGACCAGGAAAGATTCATACGCGGACGAAACTGTCGTCGATCTCGCACGGGCTCGCGTAAAGTTGCGCTCGCGCACGACGAAAACCTCGCCTGCGTCGCACACTAACGAGCTCGAGGAAATTAATCTTCTGCTCGACAAAGGCCATTCCGTCGAAGCCCGAACTCGCCTGGTTTCGCTGATATCAGCTGCTCACGACGACCCCTCGCTGCTGGCCCGCGCCCGTCTCGCCCTTTCGCTCGCCCTCGAAATGCATGGCGAGTATCAAGAGTCCTTACAAGCCGTCGCAATGTATGAGGCCGAAGAAGAGCGCGCGAAGTTGGAGCCCGCTGTTGCCTTGCGACTGCGCGTCCAAACCAGCCTTGCTTACAACTATTCCGGCGACCATCCGAAAGCAATTACTCTTTTGAAAACGGCTCTGCGCGATTTGGAAGAACAAGGAACAAACCTGGAACCGGGCGCAGTATATACCGCGCTGGCGCGAGTCTATCGCAGCATTAACGAGTATCCGATTGCGCGCGATTACTCGCAGCGAGCATTGGAGAGTTACCGGCAGAGCGGCGATTGGCGAGGCCTGGCGGAAGCCTATTTCGGAATCGCGGTAGCTGATCACGCGGAAGGCGAAAACGACACCGCGCTGGAAAACTTCGAGCAGGCGCTGAAGCTGATTGGAGATCACCCGGCAACTTTTCTGCTCGGCAAAATCTATTCGAACATGGCGAGCGCTTGTCGTTGGCTGAAGCGTCCGCAGGACGGCATTCGCTACCTCGAGAAAGCGATCGGCTATTACGAGCGCACCGAGCACAAGAACCTCGCCGCCGACGGCCACAATAATCTCGGCGTTAACTTAATTCTCGTCGGCCAATGGGATCGTGCTCAGGAAGCTTTCGAACGCGCGCTGGCATTGGCGAGTGAAGTGGACGAGAGCGCAGACCGCGTCTCGATGTTTCTGGATTCACTGGGCGAGCTGTGCATGCTCAGAGGCGATCTCGATGAAGCCAGAGGCTATCTTGAACGGGCTGTGTCGATGGCGACTGAGAAAGGCAACAAGTGGTACGCCTGCCAGGCCTGGCGCACCCTATCGCGCTGTCACCTGGCGATGAACGCGAGCGAGAAAGCTCTTGCGGGCGCCAAGGAGGCTTTCGACCTCGCCGAAAAAATCGGAAACCGTCAGGCCACCTGCGAAGCGGAATTGCTGCTGGGTGAAAGCTACCTCCAGGTCGGCGATCTCGCCTCCTGTGCGGCGGCGCTGCAAAGTATATCTGAACAGACATCGGACTCGGCGGCCGACATGGTGCTGGCTGGAGAGGCGCAGCGCCTGCACGGCTTGCTGGCATTGGCACGATTCGACCCCTCCCCGGCAGTGCAGCATTTCGGCCGCTGCGTCTCGATCTTTGACCTGCTTGGCGACCGGTATCGCAGCGCCCGCTCGCATTACGATCTGGGTCGCGCTTATGCGCTGGCGCAGCCGGATCTTGCCGCGGAGCATTTGACTCGCGCGGTGAATGTCTTTCGTGAACTGGGCGCGCGGCTCGATCTGGCGGCAGCCGAAGGCGCGTTGGCAGCGCACGATCAAACCGCGCCGCAACAGCAACGTCAGCGCGAAGCTGTTATCCAACTGGTTACTTTGCGGCTGGCCGAAGCGGTGGCTTCGCGGGCCCTGTTACTCCGAGAACTTGCCGCGGTAATCCGGCAAGAGACGCCGGCCCAGCGGGTGATAATCCTCGAACCCGATGAAGACCAAAGGCAGAGCGTAGTCATCGCGCACGGTTGCGAACACCAGGAAGCCGTGAAGATCGCCGATGAATTCGCAACGGCAGACAACGATGCGTCACGCGAACGATTTGCCAAAAAGCACAACGCGACGCTAATCGCGTTGCGATCGAGCAATTCATTGCCCGCCACACTCCTGATTACACCACGCGATGCCGCGCAACTCTCTGAAGGTCTTGCGCTCGAGCCCTTGCTGCGAGTCGTTGAGCTGGGAATGGACGTTTGCGCGTTACGGGCCCGCGCTCCGGCCAGCCAGAGCACGCAGGGAGACGCCGGCACCGCCGGTGCGAGCTTGATGCCGGGCTTCATTCATTCCAGTCCGGCAATGACCAGACTGGTTGAGGAGGTCCACAAGATTCGATCCTCGGACGTGACTGTGCTGGTGACCGGCGAATCGGGCACCGGCAAAGAACTTGTGGCCCGGGCGATTCATGCCCTCTCCTCGCGACGTCAGAAAGTGTTCGTGCCGTTTAACTGCACGGCAGTTCCGAAAGAGCTTTCCGAAGGTTATCTTTTCGGTCATCGCCGCGGTGCATTTACCGGCGCTGTTTCGGACTCGCCTGGAGTAATCCGGTCGGCGGCCGGTGGCACGCTCTTCATTGATGAGGTGGGCGATCTGCCGCTCGACCTACAGCCGAAGCTTTTGCGTTTCTTGCAGGAAGGCGAGATACAGCCGCTGGGTGAGCGTCAACCAATCCAGGTTGACGTGCGGATCATCGCGGCTACCAATACGGATCTTGAAACGATGGTTGAGCAGGGCCGCTTTCGCGAGGATTTATATTACCGCTTGAACGTGATTAGACTTCGGGTCCCGCCGTTGAGAGAGCGTCGTTCCGAAGTCCCTTCCATCGTCAACTACTACATCAATCATTACTCGGCAAAGTTTGGCCGGCACAATATTCAGATCACACCCCAGGCGGTCGATCTTTTAATGGTAGCTGACTGGCCCGGAAATGTGCGCGAGCTTTGCAACGAAATTCAGCGGGTTGTGGCACGGACGGAGAACGACACCTGGATCACTCCTGAGGAACTTTCACCAGAATTGCGCCGGGTTGGCGTGCCGGCTACGCCGCCGGCTTCTGTGGCCGTGCTGGGCACCACGAATACGGGCCGATCGGAGATTGTCCCCTTAACAAACGTCACGCTGGCTGACGCGCTTTCCGAAGTCGAGCGCCGCATGATCAGCGAATCGTTGCGTAAGCATAAGGGCAACATCTCCCGCGCCGCCCGCGAACTGGGTCTCACCCGCCGCGGTCTCTACCTCAAGCTCGAACGCTACGAAATGAATCCAAACACCGCCAACGGAACCACGGATAGATAAACCAACTCTAGTTCCCCGTTTAGATGGCTGACTTGTCCGCTGCACTTCCCGCAGGAGCCGGACAGTCCGGCTGCTAAACGATCATTGAACGGATCGTGTAAACGATCCTTAAGCGATCTTGCTTCTCATCTGCGGCGTCCTGCCAACCTGAGCACGCGACCAAGCACACTATTCAGTTCCGGCACCCTGAGCGCCGCAGTGACTCCAAAGTAAATCAGACCGTAAGGTACCAAGACCAGCATCGCGATGATCACCGGATGATGGGCGCCGATGCCGAGCTTGATCGCCCGTCCCACGCCGGCTCCCACTGCCGCCGCCAGCCAAAGCTTCGCCACATAACGAAGCGGTAGCCCGGTGCGACCGATGCGTTTGTTCAGCGAGCCCCTGAGCAAAGCGAATTCGATCCAACCGGCAACTCCAGCCGAGGCAGTCAAGCCTGCGGCGCCCCACTTTGGATCCAGACCAATTAAGGGCGGCAAAGGAATTGCGAACAGATAGCCGAGGCCAATCGTCAACGCCACTCTTAAGGACGCAAATCGCAGCGGAGTGCGGGTGTCATGGAGAGCGTAATAAGTCGACGCATACATGCGCCCGAGAGTGGATGCCAATAAGCCGATCGTTGAGCCAGCGAGAATCCCCCAGACATAGATCGTCGCGTCGTGATGGAATTTGCCGGTTTCGTAGAGTGCGGCCGTCATGACATCGCCCAGCGCCAGCATCGCCATTGCGGACGGCACGATAAAAAACGCGATCCGACTTAATCCACCGTCCAGACGTTCGCGCAATTCAGAAGCGATTTCATCTGTGGTTCCCACAGCACTCGACATTGCGGGCAAGGCAGCGGCCGAGACCGACATTCCGAACAAGCTTACCGGCAGTGTGTAGAGGCTTTGGGCGACGTTAAGCGCCGCCACCGCTTGCGGGCTAATCAGTCCGGCCAGCATCGCGTCAATGAAAGCCGAAATCTGCACCACCCCTCGGCTCACAAAAACAGGAAAAAAATTGCTCAGCACCTTGCGGACGTTAGGGGTGGCGAGATCCAAAACTGGGCGTAACCGTTTGATCAGTTTCAGGACTGTCGGCATTTGAACGGCGAACTGTAAAGTACTGCCCGCGACCGATCCCCAAGCCGCAACTTCAGCCAGGTGAAATTCGTCCGTGCGCCGTCCAAACCAAACCAGGGTGGCGATGATCGCGACATTCCATACAACTGGGGCGGTGTAGGAAAGAAAGAACCGGCGATGACTGTTAAGAACGCCCAGGCACCACGCCGACATAACAAGCAGGCCTGCACCGGGAAAGAGAATCTGCACCAAACGGATAGTCAGCTCCCGGGTTGCCTCGTCGAAGCTGTGGGCAAACAAACCTACGAAATACCGGGTCGTCAAAACTCCGACCAGTACGATTACTGAAGTCGCCAGCGCTAATAGCGTGAGCACCGCATCCGCCACACGCGAGGCCTCCTCCTTCTCACCCCGGGCTAGTAGGTTGGCGTAGACGGGAATGAAAGACGCAGACAGCGCTCCTTCGCCAAAGACATTTTGGAGAAAGTTCGGAATTCTAAAAGCCGCGGTAAAAGCGCCGGCCGCATCACCGATACCGAGGTAGTGCGAGAAGACACGCTGACGAACAACGCCGATAATCCGGCTGAGCAAAATCCCGGCGCCCACCATGAACGCAGACTTAGCGGTACTTTCGCGCTTGCTTCGTTCGACTGCCGGGGCGACCGGGAACGCGCCGGTGGCCGCACCGACGACGTCGCTGGTTTCCCCGGCGATCTCGGCAGCGCTGCTGCGGGTGTCCAGACCTTCGGGGTTTGTTTTGTCGGGAGGATTGACGTCGGCGGTGCTGCCGTCGGATTGAGATACTGGGACTTGTGACTTGGGACCGGAGTCCTGCTCGTCGTTCATCTTAGCTTTGGAGATTGTAATCCTTGATCTTGGTTAAGAGCGTTTTGTAACTGACTCCCAGCGCTTCCGCGGCGCGAGTCTTGTTGCCGTCGTGTTCAACCAGAGCATCGGCGATCTTGCGCCGCTCCACCAGGGCCGACGCACGCGCGGCTGCCTCGCCCAGCGTCCCGGAGGTATCGAAGCCGAAGGTCTTTGGGTCGCGAGCTTCGGCACCAGTAAAGCCGAGGTCACGCGGTTCAAGCGTCGCATCGTCCGCCAGAATGCACGCGCGTTCGATCGAGTTCTCGAGTTCGCGAATGTTCCCCGGCCAGCGATGCGTGCGCAGTGCGGCGATGCTGGCGTCGCTGAGCATAGCTTCGCGCCCACGCAATTCATTTCCGATTTGCGCGGCGAAATGACGCGCCAGCAGGACGACGTCGTCTCCGCGTTCGCGCAGCGGCGGAATCTCGATCGGAAAAACCGCGAGCCGAAAAAAGAGATCGCCGCGAAACTCACCCTTATCCACGGCGCCGCGCAGGTCTCTGTTGGTGGCCGCGACGACGCGAAGATCGACCGGCACCGGTCCGCGTCCGCCGATGCGATCGACCGATTTCTCTTCGATTGCCCGCAGCAGTTTTCCCTGCACTGCAAGTGGTAATTCCCCGATTTCGTCAAGAAAAACGGTGCCGCCCGAAGCCAGCTCAAACTTGCCCAGCCGTCGCTCGCCCGCGCCCGTAAAGGCGCCGCGCTCGTGTCCGAACAATTCGTTTTCAATCAGAGTTTCCGGAATCGCGGCGCAGTTAATCGCCACAAAAGGTTTGTCGCGACGATTCGAAAGATGATGAACCGCCCGCGCGAAAAGCTCTTTGCCGGTACCCGACTCGCCCAGCAGCAGCACGGTGGCTTCCGTCTGCGCGACGCGTTGCGTCTCAGCCACGACTCGTTTTATCGCTTCTGACTCACCAATGATGCGGGGAAATCCATAACGCTTTGACCACTCTTCGCGCAGCAGAATATTTTCCGTGCGCAGACGCGTCTGTTCCAAAGCGCGCCCAACCAGCAACAGCAGATGGTTCGAATCAACCGGCTTTTGAAGAAAGTCATGCGCACCGTCTTTCATCGCCTGCACGGCTTCATCGACCGACCCGTATGCCGTCATTACGATCACCGGCACGTCGCCATCCGCGGCACGCGCGGCGCGCAGTACATCCAGCCCTGAGCCGTTGGGCATGCGCAGATCAGTCAGCACAACCTTGTGAGGAACGCGGCCGATTTCATTTATGGCTTCGCGCGCATCGGCGGCTTCGGTAACCGAATAGCCGGCGTGCTCCAGCGTCAGCCGCAGCACGCGACGCAGGCTTTCTTTGTCTTCGACGAGAAGAATGTCAGGCATGAATGATGAAGAGTTCAGATTTCAAACTTGAAATTTGAGATCCAAAGCACGCGTTCATCATTGACTGAGAGATACTAGCTGTCAAGCAGGAGTGAAGAAGGCTAGACCGTCGCGGTTTCGCGAAGCTCGGACTGCGCGGCCAGAACCGCGTGCGCGCGGCGCAGCACGTCGGGGAGGGCATAGGGCTTGCGGATGACGTCGTCGATGCGGGCCTTTGTGTAATCTTCTTCGGCAATCATTTCGGCGTAGCCGGTAGCGATGATCACCGGCAGGTCGGGCCGGAATTCCTTGACCCAACGCGCGACGTGCAGGCCGCTTAGCTCAGGCAAGCCGAGATCGCAAACCATCAGATCGAATTCGCGTTTGTCTAAACACTTGAGCGCTTCGGCTCCCGTCGTGGCTTCGGTAACGTCATGGCCCTCGGCACGAAAGGCGTCATTCAAGAGCACTCGGACATTTTCTTCATCTTCGACGACCAGCACCCGCGCCGGCTTAGCATTACCCACCGACGCCGACGGAACTGTCGCCACCGCCGAGCTCGCTTCATACAGCGGCAGGATTATTTCGAAGCGAGTGCCTTTGCCCGGCTGGCTGATTACGTTGATATCACCAGAGTGGTTCTCAATGATTCCATGCGATGCGGAAAGGCCCAGGCCGGTGCCGCGTTCGCCCTTGGTCGTATAGAACGGCTCGAAGATCCGCGCGATAATGTCAGGCGACATCCCGGCGCCAGTGTCGGCAATCCAGAAGCGCGCCGTCTTTCCTTCGACCTGCGTCCCCGCTTCGATTGTTCCGCCCTGGGGCATTGCGTCGACCGCATTGAAGATCAGGTTCAGGACCACTTCCCGCAGTTCGGATGCATCGCCGAGGGTGAATGCCGGCCGCGGAGCATTGATGACTACTTCAACGGTACCGATTCTCTCCGTCGCGGCTGCCTGCCACTTCGGCCGGGCGATCTCCACGCTGGAGGTGATGAGCTCGCTCAAGTCCACCGGCACTCTATGCCGAGTCGACTCGCGTCTGGAGAAGTCGAGCAGACGGCGCAGTGTCTGGGAACAATCGCCGACGGCCTGCGTGATGACTTCCAGACTTTTCTTGTTCCCTTCCTCCGCGGCGTTGCGCATCAGGAGCAGTTGGGCGCGGCCCTGAATCACCGTCAAGGAATTATTAAGATTGTGTGCGACGCCGGCCGCCAGCTCTCCCAAAGCGCGCAGTTTGTCAGAGCGCGCGGCCCGTGCCTGCGCCAGCTTGCGCTCAGTGATGTCGCTCATGAAAACCATGACGCCGGTGATACTGCCATCACGCCACAACGGTGAAGTGTGCGCGTCCATGCAGCGCACTCTGCCGTCGGTACAAATGGTGCGCACCTCGAACTGTTTCTCTTCACCACCGAGCGTGGATTGCACGGCGGCGTTTGCTTCCGCCTCGGACTCGGCGGCTAAGATCATGTTGAAGTCCTGCCCGAGCAGCACGGACCGCGTGAGTCCACTGTCGACCTCAGCGCGCTGGTTCATCCAGGTAAACTTGCTCTCAGTATCGAGAGTGTAAATCTCGTCGGGGGCGAGGTCAGCGAGACTCGCGAGAAACGCGCGGTTCTTACTTCCCTCTTCTTCCGCCTCACGCAACTCAGAGATGTCGCGCACAAT
>JAWVEM010000249.1:0-7448 GCA_033856735.1 Blastocatellia bacterium | reverse complement strand
TGGTGGGGTCGATCGTGATTGCCGGGTCAGGACATGGGACGGTCGCGACCGTGCTCGGATTTATCGCGGTGGTGTGCTCAACCACGAACGTGGTGGGCGGATTTGTGATCACGGACCGGATGCTGAGGATGTTCAAGCGGAAGAAGTAATCCACAGATTACGCAGATTACACAGATAAAAAGTTAGTCAGTTGAGACGAGATGTGAGCCGAAGCGAAATCAATCAAGAGAAGTCATTAGTGAAAGGTCAGAATCTACTGAGTCATTCCTTATCTGCGAAATCTGTGTAATCTGCGGATTCAAATCAAGATGCACTGGCAAACTTACTTCATCGAATTCAGTTACCTGCTGGCCTCGATCCTTTTCATTCTCGGGCTCAAGGGCCTGAGCCATCCTGAAACCGCGAAGCGCGGCATGCACCTGGCCGAGTTCGGCATGATGATGGCCATCGTCGGCACCCTCATGCATTTCGAGATCGTCAGCTACACCTGGATCATCGTCGGCCTCTTGCTCGGGTCGACCCTGGGATTGGTAATGGGCGTCTGGGTGCCCATGACCGCGATGCCGCAACGAACCGCACTGTCGCACGCATTCGGCGCCTTTGCAGCGGCTTTGGTCGGTATTGCCGAGTATTACGCCTACACGCATGGCTTCAAACCGCTGGTCGAGCTCGGCCACTTAAAGATGAGTGCGATGGGCTTCGAGATCATGCTCGGCTCGCTCACGACGACGGGCAGCTTGATCGCGTTTGGTAAGCTGCAGGGCCTGGTGCCAGGCAAGCCTCTGGTCTATCGCGGCCAGAACATCTTCAACATGCTGCTGCTCGCAACGACGATCGGGCTCTTCATCTATTTGATCTTTGTGCCGACGGCCGTGGTTCCTTTTTATCTCATGCTGACGTTCGCGTTTGTGTTCGGCGTCCTGCTGGTCCTGCCGATTGGTTCCGCTGACATGCCGGTGGTGATGTCGCTGCTGAATTCTTACGCCGGTCTGGCGTCAGCGGCCACGGGATTTGTGCTTTCGAACAACGTGCTGATCATCGCGGGCACGCTGGATGGTTTCTCCGGATTCATTCTTTCGATTCTGATGTGCCGGGCGATGAATCGTTCGATGACCAACGTCCTGTTTGGAGCTTTCGGCAGCGCGACCACCACCGCCGCGGTCGAGGGACAACAGGGCGAGATGCGCGAAGTGGGTTTGGAAGACGTAGCGGTCCAACTCGCTTATGCAGGTCAGGTCGTGTTCGTTCCCGGCTACGGAATGGCAACGGCGCAGGCGCAGCACGTGGTGCGCGAACTTGGCGACACGCTCGAGAAACGCGGCGTCACCGTCAAGTACGGCATTCATCCCGTCGCCGGCCGCATGCCGGGACATATGAACGTGCTGCTGGCAGAAGCGAACGTGCCCTACTCTTCGCTGTACGAGCTCGAACAGATCAATCCGGAGTTTCCGACGACCGACGTTGTTGTTGTAATAGGAGCGAACGACGTCGTGAACCCCGACGCTCGCGACAATCCGAACAGTCCGATTGCCGGCATGCCAATCCTGGAAGTTGATCATGCCAAGTCCGTGGTCGTGCTGAAACGCGGGCAAGGCAAGGGCTTTTCCGGACTCGAGAATCCGCTCTTCTTCAAACCGAATACCGGCATGCTCTACGGCGACGCGAAAGATTCGTTGACGAAACTCGTGAGCGCAGTGCAGCACGCGTAACCATTTCGGTAATCCCCACGTATTAGCTTCTTGAAGAACCATTTAACGCAAAGGACGCAAAGCTCATCGCAAAGGTACGCGGAGACAGATCCCTTTGCGTTCCTCAGCGAAATCGTCAGCGGCCTTTGCGTTAAGAATTACATCCGGCACACTCAACCAACAAGGAAATCATTGATGCGTAAACTTAGATTCTATTCGCTCGTTATCCTGCTGACCCTTTCGTTCGCGCTGCCGACCGCTTTCGCGCAGCGTCAAGGGACTAAAACAAAATCCGCAGTCGCGGTGACAACTGCGGCCGCGCGCGGCGTCGACACTATTTCCGCGGCGCAGTTGAAGAACTATCTTTCATTCATCGCCTCGGACGAGATGGAAGGCCGGGACACGCCTTCGCGCGGTCTGGATACTACGGCAAAGTTTATCGCCATGAATCTGGAGCGTTGGGGCTTCAAACCTGCCGGTGATGACGGCTCGTTCTTTCAGAAGATCGTTCTCCGGCGCGATCAACTCGATGGCGCACACTCATCCGCTGAGATCAATGGACAGAAGTTCAACTTTGGCGACGACTTTCTGCCCAATGCCGTAGGCGCAAACCTTACCGGACCTCTGGTCTATGTAGGTCACGGTTGGGTGGTGAAGTCGAAGAACATCGACGCCTATCAGGGCATCGACGTCAAAGACAAAATCATCGTGGTTTTTGGCGAGGGACTGCCGCAGGGCATTACGCGCGCGGACCTGACGGGGAAGATGGGCGAAGATTGGATCAGTCCGGCGCTCTATGCGCAGCAGCACGGAGCCAAAGGCGTAATCGCGGTTTCCGAATATGGAATGCTCCTGCGCTGGGATCAAACGCGGCAGCGCCTCGGCGGCCCGATGCCCAGAGCGCAGGTCGAAAAATTCATGACCCAGACCGGCCCGCCGGTGCCGGTCATTTGGATGTCTCCCCGCATGGCCTCCGCTTTATTCCAGGGAGAAAAATATTCGGCGGCGGCGCTAATGGCTTACGGATCCGGAGTCGGCCCTGCGTCGGTCTCGGTCCCGAACGGTCCGCCAGTTACGGTTACCCTGCCCTTCGAGTTGAGTGCCAGAAAGAACGTCGCTGTCACAGTAGCTGCAAAGAATGAAAAGCCCATGACGCAGAATGTCGTGGCCGTTTGGGAAGGCGCCGATCCGGTGCTGAAGAATGAATATGTAGCCGTTGGCGCTCACTATGATCACATCGGCATCTGCGCGCCGGGAACAGCGGATCCGATATGCAATGGCGCGGATGATGACGGATCGGGCACGACGGCGCTGCTCGGGATGGCGGAGGCGATCTCGCACGCGAAGCAGAGACCCAAACGCTCAGTGCTGTTTGTCTGGCATTGCGGCGAAGAGAAAGGCCTGTGGGGTTCGCGCTATTTCACGGATTATCCCACGATTCCGCTCGATCGCATCGTGACTCAGCTAAACATCGACATGATTGGGCGCAGCAAGAAAGACGGCGACACGAATCCGCGCAACGCTACTCTTTCCGGTCCAAATCAAATTTATGTGATTGGCTCAACGATGATGAGCACGGAACTCGGCAAGCTCAGCGAGACAGTAAACAAAGCGTATCTGAACCTGCAATACGATCTTCGATACGACGACCCCAACGACACTAATCGTTTCTTTTTCCGCAGCGATCATTACAACTATGCGCGCAAGGGCATTCCGATCATTTTCTTTTTTGACGGCGTGCACGAAGACTATCACCGTCCCGGGGACGAGGCGCAAAAGATCGATTACGAAAAGATGGAAAAGGTAGCGCGGACTATCTATATGACGCTGTGGGAAGTCGCGAATCTGCCCGTTCGCCCGAAGGTTGATAAGCCTCTGCCGGCACAGTTGACGCAGGGGCGGGGTGAGTAACGAACCTTAGCCAATAGCGAAAAACCGGGGGAAATCGCTAACAACTCGGCGTACGATCATTTTTCAAAGTAAGTGATGCTGCGCAGATCTATATCTTTCGACACGATCTCAAATGAATCGGCGTAAGCTATTGACCGGTCTCTCTTGATCCAATTGCCTCTCGTATCAAACTCATAACTGAAGGATTCCTTCATGACCATTCCTTCCGGATTGCCGTATTGCGTTTGGAGCAGCACATTTGCCTTATCGTCGTAGGTGTAAGTAATCCTTTCGAAGAGAGCCATCGCTTCACCTTTCAGCAGCGACTCAGTCCATTCAGTTCGGTTGCCCTTCTCATCGAAAGCCCAGGTCAATTTGCGAGTAAGTTTGTTGGCGCCATCGTAGGTCCCCAGGCTGGTCATATTACCTTTGTCGTCGAACGCAAAGGTGTGTCTCCTTCTCAAACTCCCGTCGCCATCTTGCTCGGTTTCCTCGATGACATGTCCAGCCTCGTCGTAACTCATAAGGAATTTCATAACCAGGACGTTACCGGGTCCATAATAGCCTTTCTCAATCTCCTGCCCTTTATCGTTGTATTTGTGGAAGCCACCGGCCGATAAACCAGGACCTGTATTCCCGTTGCCAAAGCGACCATCGTTCCCCTTCTCGTCGTAGGTCATAACCGGGCCCATTCTTCTCTCACCCTCGGTCCATGCGTCACCTACTCTGGTAAGGCTGATGCTCACCGTCGTTACCGTGTGAACCGGTCCCACGAGCCCATCAATTTCCTTTGATGTCTTCGACTGAGAAATTGCGCTGCTGGAGAAGACTACGATTAGAGCCAACACGAAGAGTGCGTGTTTCATAATCCTACGTCGCTTTTACGCCGGTCAGCCGCCAGACGACTCAGGCACCGTTGTTATAGTTGGGCATTAAGCCGCGCAGCGATCGTTTGCTTGGGCACGGCGCCGACGATTTGATCGACCATCTTTCCCTGCTTGAAAATTAACATGGTCGGGATGCTGCGAATCTGGAACTGGGCGGACGTCTGCGGATTCTCGTCCACGTTGAGCTTGGCTATTTTGTAGCGGCCGCCTGACTCTACCGCCAGTTGATCGAGCACCGGCGCGATCATTCGGCACGGGCCGCACCAGGGCGCCCAGCAATCGACCAGAACGGGCATTGACGACGAAGCGCTCACAACTTCGTTCGCGAAGGTCGAGTCTGTCACGACCTGAGGCTTGCCGTTGCCGCCGGCCGACGATGCGACTTCGGGCAGCTTAGCTCCGCACTTTCCGCACACGGCCTGATTGATTGAGGCTGCGCGCTCGTCCACTCGATTTTTCGCGCCGCATTTTGGACACGTTTGGATTGCCATAGCTAGCCTCCTTGATTCGCAATTTGATTATGAGCCCTCCCTTACGGTCGGGCTACTGCCCAGCCGGACGCGCAAGCCGGCAGCTTGTGCTACTTTCAGAGATACTTTCGGAAATGATCCAGCACACGACGCCAGGCATCGGCGGCGGCTTCGGCGTTGTAGACTTGCGGCCGCGTGTCGTTGAAGAACGCGTGGTCCGCATCGTAGCTCACTACTTCGATCGGCAAATTGTATTTCGCGGCGATCTCTTCCAAACCTTTTATCTTTTCCGGGTTAATCCAGGCGTCGCGTTTCCCGGCGATGAAGAGCGTCGGCGCCTTTAGTTTAGCTAAAACATTCTCTTCGGGAATGTCGCCATAGAACGGAGCGGCCGCCTTGAATTCCGGAATCTCACAGGCAGCTCGTAAAGCGAAGGTCCCACCCATGCAGTACCCGGTGATTGCAAATCGGGTGACCTGGTAAGCCGCGGCGGCGGCGTCCAAGGCTTTGCGAATTATCTCCAGGCCATCCTCGATCGCGAGGGCCTGCATCATTGCCGAGGCTTCCTCCGGATCCCGCGCCACTGTGCCGCGATAAAGATCCGGCGCGACGCAGAGGTAGCCTTGGTCCGCGTACCGGCCGGCGATATTTCGAATGTGATCGTTGATGCCCCAGTATTCCTGAATCAGGAGCACGCCGGCGATGGCATCGGCCGGCGTTTTCGTTTGCGGTCGCGCGACATAAGCCGTAGTCGCGCCGCCCGTGGTTTCGAGATTTAAAGATTCGACGTTCATAGTTGATCCTTGGCTGACAAAGAATGTGAGACTGAATTATAAGGGATTGATGTTCACGAAGATATGACAGGGCTGTGAGCTGTGCGGGCTCAACGCCGAGAAACTCGTTACCGCGTCCACGCTTGAACGCGGTCCGCGTTTGGCCATTGGCGTCGGCGAGGTAAATGAGGTCAGTCCACCCGGTACAAAGCGACCTGCCCATTGTGATATAAACTCAGTCCAGCTAATCAACTGCGATCATCCAAAGAGGAAGACCATGAAAGTACTTTCCATCCTGCTTTTAGTGTTGTGCTCCAGTTTTGGTCCGGCCGGCCACAAGGTCGAACCGGCCGATCTGATCTTCATTAACGGCAACGTCTATACCGCGAACGATCAGCAGCCGCACGCCGAAGCGATTGCGCTAAAAGGCGATCGGATTGTCTTTGCCGGATCGAACGCCGATGCAAAAAAATACCAGGGCACGCAGACTCGCACTGTCGATCTGCGTGGAGCGACGGTGCTGCCGGGAATGACCGACGCGCATCACCATCTCGAGGGTGTCGGCTTTCGCGAGATGACGCTCAACCTTGAAGGCATAACGACCCTGCAGGACTTTCTGGCGAAAGTAAAAACCGAAGTCGATCGGGCAAAGCCGGGCGCATGGGTGACCGGCCGTGGTTGGATTGAAACTTTCTGGCAGCCGCCCGTGTTTCCTACGCGCTGGGACCTCGACAAAATCGCGCCAAATAACCCGGTGATCCTGCAGAGAGCAGACGGACACGGCACGGTCGTTAACAGCGCGGCGCTGAAGATTGCAGGCATCACCAGAGATACTCCGAGTCCTTTTGGCGGTGAAATTTCGAAAGACAAAAACGGCGAGCCGAATGGCATGTTGCTCGACGCAGCGCTCTCTCTGGTCGACCGACACATTCCGCCTACCTCTCCCGCTGACGCTGAACGCGCGGTCGTGCTGGGAGTGCAGAGAGACATCAGCCTGGGTTGGACCCAGGTCCAGAATCCGGGCGGAGACTATCGGGACATCGCTATTTATCGAAAGCTCTACAATGATGGGAAGATTAAGCTGCGCATTTACAAAGTGCTTTCGGCGCCGGGCAAAGAAGCTCAACGGCTTTTATCTGAAGGACCAATCATCGGAGCGTACGGCAATCGCCTGACGGTGCGCTCGCTGAAATTTTATGCGGACGGCTCGCTTGGTTCGCGCAGCGCGGCATTGCTCGAACCTTACTCAGACGCTCCCGGCACTTCCGGATTTCTCAGAATCAAGGAAGAAGACCTGCTGCCCGTGCTTGAGGAGGCTTTGCGTAAGGGCATTCAATGTGAGACGCATGCCATCGGCGACAAGGGCAATCGTTTTATTCTCGACGAGTACGAAAAAGCACTAAAAGCTGTCCCGCCCGATCAGCGCAAGATCGCCGATCCACGCTGGCGCGTTGAGCACTCTCAGATCGTCAATCCGCTCGACATTCCTCGCTTCAAGAAGTTGGGTATCATTCCTTCGATGCAGGCGTCGCACGCAATCGGCGATTTGCATTTCGCGCCCGCGCGTCTAGGAATCAAACGTCTGGCAGGCGCCTATGCCTGGAACAGTTTCGTTAAGTCAGGCGTAATCGTTCCTGGAGGATCGGACGCGCCGGTGGAACGCGGCGAACCGATGATCGAATTCTATGCGGCCGTCGCGCGCAAGGACATCAAAGGATTTTCCGGCGAAGGCTGGCACCC
>JAWVEM010000248.1:0-3490 GCA_033856735.1 Blastocatellia bacterium | reverse complement strand
TGCTTTACAGCTTCTTCGACGACCTCGCGCACGGTGCGCGCATCGTCAATCAGAGGCTCCTGTTCGAGATAGCCGACGGTATAGCCGGGCGAGATGACAGTCTCGCCATTAATCTCCTTATCGACGCCGGCGAGTATGCGCAACAGAGAAGACTTGCCCGAGCCATTCAGCCCGATGACGCCAATCTTCGCGCCATAGAAATAGGAAAGATAGATGTCTTTCAGCACGGCCTTCTTGTCATAAGACTTACTGACGCCGACCATGGAATAGATGATTTTGTTTGGTTCAGTGGACATTATGCTATTGAGTAATGATGCGCGAATTGAATTAGGATTGAAGCTGTTAAAGCTAACGTGTCGGATTGGATTGTGCAAGAAGGGACGCAGCCTTCAACCAGTCGGCGAAGCCGATGATATATCAGTAGCCCACAGCGCGAGCTGTGGGGTACAAGCAAGGACAAGATATCGAGCCCGCAACTCGGGCGGCATAAAGCGATCTGCATTTGCCCGCAATAAGAAATCACGGGTGTTTGGAACGTGGACGCACAACTCACTTTGAGTTTTGGTCCGGTCGCTACCGCGCCCGGTTCTGCACGGAGCCCCCTAACGGTCGGACTACTGCCCCGTGAGCATCATCGCGGCCGTTACGGCCGCGGCGCCGGGCCGGTCCGCGGATTCTTGCTATTGAAATCGTTTATGAAAGCCTGCGTCAGATCGAGCGAGGGCAGCGCGGTCAGGATTACCGGCAAGAGCTTACTTGCGTCGAGCGTCATGGTGATCCCACGTTGCTGCGCGAACTGATCCAGGGCCGCGCCAATCTGATTGGAAATCGGCGCGATCACCTGCTCGTATCGTTTGCGAAGATCTTCGTCCAGCCGATCCTTTTTCGTTTTCCCTTCGGCTTGCAGGCTGACGCCCTGCTGCTGCTTGGCCTGGATCGTTTTCTGATCGGGCGCTGGCGCCTTCATCAACGTTTGGATTTCATTGCCCAGCGCGTCGAGACGTTTCTGAAGATTGTCCAACTCATCCGTGCGCGGCTTGAACTCAAGCTGAACGGCCCTGGCGGCGTCGACATAGCGATAGATTCCATTCTTCTCGTCGCTGAACACGGATGTGTCAATCAGGGCGATCTTGCTATCCGGCACGGGCGCACTACTCGCGGCCGGCGTCGCCGCCGGTCTGGGTGTCGGCGTCGCTGTCGCTCTGGGCGTCGTGGTTTGGGGACGCGTCTGGGCCATAACAGAGACGGCCATCAATGTGAGTGCGGGCAAAATCAAAAACAGTCTTTTCATAACTTCTCCTGAATCGTACTTATGAATTCCTTTCACAGCTTACACAGATTCTGGGGAGAAGGAAAAAGCGCGGGGAAAGGGAGCGACTCGAAGGTTAGCGTCGGTGCATTGTTCTCGGCCGCCCGACGATGAAGGGCCCGGTCGCTACCGCTCCCGGTTCTGACATTACACGGCTGCCTTCTACTTCGCGTAAGCTTTATCGGCGACTTCCCTGGCTTTGAGATTGGCGTTTGGCGTCGTCGTTTTGATCGTCTCGTTGATGTGCTCATAGCCCTTGAGACCTTTGACGATCAAAGACCCGCCCGTAATCTTTCCGGCGGTGGCGCATTGGTCGTTCCCGGCGTAATCGTAAACTCGCATGATGATTGCGAAAGGCTTGCCGTCGGCCAGACGCCATTCCACGTCCTTCTGTTTCCACCCCACCGCCTGCGTAGCTAACGAAATATTCTCTTCGCCCTTTTTCTCAAGGCTGATAATCGAACTACAGGCCGAGTAGTAAATGTAGACGTTATAACCGCCGTAGCCTTTGCAGCGGGTGGGAATGTCAGAGCCTTGTTTTTCAGCCTCTCGCTCTTCTTTCTTGGTCATGCCGCTGCCGCATTTCGTCAGCGTGGTGTAGGCGCTCGAAAAGCGTGTTGCAGTTTGGGCCGGCGGGCTGCCAAAGTTTTGGGCTGAAGAGTTGGGGGCGCTATCGATAAGCAAAAGGCCGAGCAGCACAATCGAAGCCAAAAGTAGCGGGGTCCTCATTCTAATGTTCTCCTTCGTCGTAATGACAAGCGCGGCGCGTTGTACCGCGTTCGCGTCGGGCTGTTGAGAATGTGTCGACGCGTAGCGTCGGAGTGACTTTAGCCCGGCGTTTCAACGCCGGGAGAGATTTGGCAATCGCGACCTAGTCGCGTCAGCGACGACTGACCCATGTCAATCGTCGCTCTGCGACGGAACGTCACACGCTGCCCGCTGGTCTACAGCTTGGAACTGATTCACATTCTCTACAGCAACAACACATCGACCCGGTGCGCGTGGACCATCTCTTCGCAGGGCGACCACGCGAATACCGTGAACCGTCCGTCCTGCGAAGCGACTAGCGCAACGGCCTCACGCTGATCGTGTATGAATTGTGCCGCCGACAGATGGCGCGTCCCACCCTGCTGCACGGGAGGCGCGACCTCCGCCTGATTGCCGACGACTGGTTCGGTTATCACCATCTGCTCGACCGACTCGCGGCCGGTCGCGCGCTTAATCTTCGCGCCAAAGGCAAGCACCTCAAACTGATTCGTGATTACAGTGGCGCCGTCCACGGCCGTCAGACCTGCAATACTTCCCACCGCGCTGCTCAGGGATGCTTGCCATTCATTTTCAGTCTCGGGGGTCGGACCCTGCTTTAACAAATTGCTGAGCTTGGCAAAGGGAGGCGAGACCGAATAAAAGATCGGGTGCACGATCGAGACGCGCCACTCTTCGTCCATGGCAGGCACGACCAGCAAGGTGCCGCCATGTCCGTGAGCGCGCATTGACGCAGCCAGTTGCACCAGCACGTTCACCGAATCGTCCCAGGTTGCCGGAGCGGTGAAGGGCCGCAGCGACGCGAGCAAGTCAGGACAATCGGGCAGACTCGCGCCGAGTTCGTCCACGATCTTCACCTGCTCGCCTTTGAGCACGGCGACGTTGGCAAACTTGCCAAAGCCGTCAATGCGCCGGTGTTTGATCACCAACTGCCCGGGTTCGACGTCCTCGAGCACAAATCCCAGACTGGGAATCGAGCGGGTCGCGCCCCACACATACAGATCATCGGCATCGCCCCAAACCCCGAGATGAATTCCGGGACGCTCAACGGCCGGCGCGAGTTTAGTCAGTACCGCCGGAGTGAGCGGCAAGCGATCTTCGAGCATCAGAGGCTGGGCGGCTTGCTCAGGCGGCAGAAACGCGAGCGAGATTTTCGGGAAGCGGCCTTCCTCAGGCCGGAAGCTGGCCCAGAAACAGGCATCGATGATCGTTTCAATCGCGCGCGCGTCGGGAGCATGCGCCAGTTTCTGCTCGCCGCGCCGGCGCGCCTCGATAAGGTGACGGGCAAAGTGCGCTTCGACGGTGCCGGCGACGGCGCGGGCTGCCTGATACGTTGGTTCGCGAGTCATGGAGAATTGTAGCCACAGATCAAGGCCCAGTTCAAAATTGAACACTCGCAGAGTACACAGATCGAGT
>JAWVEM010000247.1:0-5758 GCA_033856735.1 Blastocatellia bacterium | reverse complement strand
CGGGTCGAAGACCCGAATGAAAAAGAAGGTTCGCCGCCGGCAAGTCGCAGACTTGCCGCGCATCAGAATGGCAGAGCCATTGCCGTAATGAGTCAAGTATATTAGTGCCGTTGAAACGGTTGTCGGTACATATCGGGCTCGTTGACACCTCGGTGAAGCGAGGTGTTAATGAAATGGCCAGCCAGCAAAAAAGGCCCTCAAGCAATTCTGCCTGAGAGCCTCTTTTTGTAATCGAGCCCTTCCTCACGGTTGGGCCACTGGCCCACACCGTCTTACGGTTTTGGAGTTGGCGTGGGCTGCGGTTCCGGTTCGCGTTTCAACGTCGGCGGAGCCGGCTTAGTGCTGTCCGGTTTCGCAGTGCCATCCGGGTTAGTCGTCTGATCATCCGGCGTCGGCTGCCGGCGCTTCAAGGTTGGACGTCCTGGCGTCCCGTCATCCGATCCGCTAATCGCTCCGTTCGACGATGCGCGCGCGTTCGACAGGCGCAACAGGCGGTTCTTGACGCGTTGAAATTCTGAAGAGCTGATCACGTACTCGTCGCGATCCGGAAAACGCGCGGCCAGGGCGATCGCGGCTGCGCGCCGCTCCGGAGGAGCCGGATGAGTAGCAAAAAGTTTCGAGATGGTTCCAGGCTTCTTCTTATTCTTGGCCTCGAGCTTCTCGAACATCGTAGCCATGGCATTCGGATCGTAACCCGCAGCCCACATATACTGCACACCCAAGCGGTCCGCTTCTTCTTCGGCACCGCGGCTGAATTTCAGGAAAGCCATCGCTTCGATCATGCCGCCGCCGTTGTAGAGGACGTTTCCAATTATACCGCCGCCCAAAATCATGCCCGCCAGCAAGCCATAATCAAGGACCTGCATCTTTCTTTCGTTCTCCATGGCGTGGCGCGCACAAACGTGGGCAATCTCATGGGCCATGACGCCGGCGAGCTCGGCCTCGTTATCGGCGGCCAGGACCAGGCCCTTGTTTACATAGAAAAATCCACCGGGCAAAGCAAAAGCGTTTACTTCATCCGAGTCGATGACTTTTATCGTGAAAGGAATCTTGGCGTCTGAGTGCAGGACGATATTCTGACCGACCCGGTTCACGTATTCGGTAATGATCGGATCGTCGATAAACTTTGCCTCTTTATCTACCTGGGCAGCCAACATCCGGCCCTCGCGCACTTCCTTGTCGGTGCCGGAGGCAAGCTTGCCCCAGACGCCCTTATTGATGTTGCGCTTCCCGATCATGTTCGGGTCTTCGTTGGTAGAAAGTGTTTTGTTCGAGGCCTGTTGTGCCGGAGCCTTGGGATCTGCAGTTTTCTGGGCGGTCTGCGGCGGCGCCGATGGAGTTTGGCTGGGTTGATCTTTTGGTTGCTGCGGTGCGGCCAATGCTGCAATGCTGCTAAACCACACACTGACTCCCAGGCCGATTGCGGTAGCGGCGCGAGAGTAACGAATTTTCATTTGATTCCTCCAACTTCCGAGGCCGGGAGAGAAAGACCGGGCTTAATCTTCCGGTGGCCGCAATTTCGGAGCGCGGCCGCTTGGCTTTTTTTCGGGTACAGCACCCGAGGCACCGGCACTGCATTACGTTAACGCACCGCTTTGATGCACTCATCACCGTCGAGGTTGCGCTTAATCTTGATGCTCATGAACGCAATTTTCAATCGATCGGCTTTTCGGACTTCGCTCGCCAGTATAGACCAACGCAATGCTAAAACCTATGTAATTGCGCGCGAATCGGACCGCGTGTTAGAGTCCGACCTCTTAACGAAGGATGCCTGTCTCCAAACTGGATGCGTCGGCCCATTAAAACTCCCGGTGGAATGGTTCGCCCCGGCCCTTCTCGATCACTGACATCGAGGCCCGCGAAAAAGATATCTGTCTCGGTCATTGGGGCCGGCCGTCTGGGTACCGCCCTCGGCCTGGCTCTAAAGGCAATCGGCTACACCATAGAAGTCGTAACCGCGAGACGCCCGACCGCCGCACGGCGCGCGGCAAAGGCTTTCGGGCCCCGGACACTCGCCCTCTCTGCCGCTCAATTCCAGGCGCTGAGCCGAGCTCAGCATGATCGCCTTAGTCGCTCTTCACTAATCTTGATCGCAACGCCGGATGACGTAATCGCCCCTGTCGCCGCGCAGTTGTCCAAGATTTTCATGGCAGAACGCGTTCGCCCACGGAACGCCGGAGACACCGCGGCCACTCAGCGGGTCGTCCTGCATACCAGCGGCGCTCTGGCTTCGGATGTCCTCGAACCAATGCGAAGCGCGGGTTTCGCCATCGGCTCACTTCATCCCCTGGTTTCCATCAGCGAGTCGCGGTCAGGCGCGAAATTACTGCGGCACGCGTTCGTTTCCATCGAGGGTGACCCGGCAGCCGTTAAAGTAGGAAAGTCGATCGTCAAAGATCTCGGGGGCGAGAGTTTCACCATCGACTCTCGTCAAAAAGCTTTGTACCACGCAGCCGCACTGACCGCTTCGCCAAACATGACCGCGCTGTTCGATATCGCCGTCGAGATGCTCGTCAATTGCGGCTTGAGCGCCCAGCGCGCGCGACGGATTCTATTGCCGCTGGTTGAGAGCACCATAGCAAACCTTGCAACTCAAGATCCCGCACGGGCTCTGACGGGGACCTTCAAGCGGGGCGACAAGCTGACAGTGCGAAAGCATCTCGCCGCGCTTCAGGCCGCCAACTTGCCCCAGGCTCTGACCGCTTATGTGGTATTGGGGCAAAGATCGATCTCGATGGCCAGAAAGCTCAGCGCAAACCCGGCTGGTCTCGATGAAATCGCACGGATCCTTGCAGGCGCCGCGCCCAAGCCTCGCCGGCGATAAAAGCGCAGGCATTGCCCTCCTTTCGGTGACTCATCCCTGAGAAAAGATCGCGCGTGCCCTCCTTCTGCGAACCTAAATTGCCTTAACAGCATCAAAAGGTCGTTCACCACCAGCAGGTCCGTATTTTTTTGTTAGCAAGCAGAACAATTTGGAACCAAGTCGGAGCTTTGAACGTCTCTAGATCCGAGCTGGCTGAAATTCTGTTAACCAACTACGTTCTGATGCGTCTTGATAATTAGGAAATTTTCAGGGGGGATTCTTTATGAGCACTGCTAAAGCCGCAATTGTTGAATCGATTTCGAAGGGACGCCTGCGGAGTGTGCCGTCGCGAAAAGCGGCGCCGGCCGAGCGGCTGGAGAAGATTAGGGATATGGCCAGCGCCCTGCTTCAGGAAGCCGAGTCGCTGGAACATGAAAACGCTTTGGCCGAGTCTTCGGCTGCGTTTGATAACCTCGACGCGAGGTCAACTGTAAATTTCTTCGGCGAAGTCCGCCAATTTGAAATGCGTCTCATCGCTCGGGCGCTGGAACTCAACGGTGGCAACCAGGCACGAGCGGCGCGCATGTTAGGATTGGGTACCACTACTCTAAATTACAAAATCAAGTCTTACGAAATGCTTTAGAGCCCGTGCCAACGGTGCCTGAACACAGATCATAAAGAGCCCCTAATTCACCGCTTCGGATTCTTCCTCAGGCGCGATTAGCTGTTGATCCGAAACCGTCAACACCCGTTCGTCAAACAGACTCGAATCAATCAGCGTCTGAACCAGATATTGTCCGATAACCGGAAAAGTCACGTTCACAAAAAAGCTGATGTTATCAGCCGAGCCGTGGCTGATTTCAAAGGGCGAAGGTTGTGATACCACCAGAGCCTGCTGGCGATCCGGCATCAGGATCCTTACTTCCGAGAGATGTGAGCCGGCGCCCCGCCAGTGGTTAACCACAGCAAGTTTTGGCAGCCAGACAGGCAGTTGCGGCACGACGATGTTTTGAAAGACTCCCATGTACGAAAGCTTGTTGCCCACCTCGAGACGAACGTCATCGCAAAAAAGCGTGTACACCAATTCAAGTTTCGGTTCCTGTTTTTCCGGCTGATCAGATTCCATTTTATTCTCCACGGCTTATCCTAACATCTTTTTGAATTCCGCTTCGTCGATCACCGGCACTCCTAACTGGATCGCCTTATCCAGTTTCGATCCCGGCTCGGCGCCGGCCAACACGAAATCCGTTTTCTTACTTACTGAAGATATGACCCGGCCGCCATTGCTTTCGATCAGACCGCGCGCTTCGTCGCGAGTCATGCCGGGCAGCGAACCAGTCAACACAAATTGTTTGCCTGCGAATCTTTCGTCGCCCTTTTTCCCTGCCCCCGATTGCTTTTCGTTTTCAGTGCGCACGCCCGCATCCCGCAGACGCCGGCACAAGTCTTTGTTTCCCGGATCGTCGAACCAGTCGCGAATACTCTGCGCCATCGTCAAGCCAATCTCGTGAACGTCATCCAGTTCCTCGACGGTGGCCTGACCCAGTCCTTCGAGCGAGCCGAATTGCCGCGCCAGGATCCCAGCCGTGCGTTCGCCGACATGCCGGATACCAAGACCGTAGATTAGTCGCCAGAGATCTCGCGATTTACTAGTCTCGATCTGGGAGAGCACGTTCGAGGCTGACTTCGCCGCCATTCGATCCAGCGCGGTCAGGTCGTCAAGCTTCAAACGATAGAGATCCGCAACATCGCTGATCATCTTCTTTGCGATGAGCTGTTCTGCCAGCGCGTATCCCAGTCCCTCGATTCTCAGCGCCCTCCGGGAAGCAAAGTGCAACAAACGGCCAATCAATTGGGCCGAACAATCGGCAGCGACGCATCGCGACAAGGCCTCGCCTTCAGGCCGCGAGACGCGCCCGCCACACTCAGGACACGTCGCGGGCATCTTGAATTTCTTTTCCCTGCCCGTTCGTTTGGATTCGATAACCTTAATGACTTTCGGAATGACGTCGCCGCCCCGCTCAATCAAAACCCAATCGCCGATCCGTAAGCCCAAACGCTCTATCTCATCTTCATTGTGGAGCGTCGACCGCGACACTGTGACGCCGCCAAGCTGCACCGGCTCGAGCACAGCCACAGGTGTTAGCGCGCCCGTGCGTCCCACCTGGACCGTGATGTCGTTTACTTTCGTGGTCGCCTGTCGCGCCGCGTACTTGTAAGCGATCGCCCAACGCGGCGCCTTTCCCGTCGCGCCAAACTCGTCCTGCAGGGCCGTTGAATTGACCTTGATTACCAGCCCGTCAATTTCGTAATCCAGATCGTCGCGCTTTGATTCCATTGCATTGCAGAAATCGATTACCTCGTCGATCGACTTGCATAGCTTGCGGTTAGGATTAACGCGAAAGCCGGCACTCTCCATCCAATCGAGGGCCTGCCAGTGCGTTGCGAATGGTTTTCGATCGCCGGCCAAAGCGTCGTAGGCGAACATATCCAACCGGCGTTTCGCTACCATTGCCGGGTCGAGTTGCCGGATCGCGCCCGACGCGGCGTTCCGCGGGTTCGCAAAGCGCGGCTCGCCCTGCTCTTCGCGCTCGCCGTTGATTCTTTCAAAGGCTTTGCGCGGCAGATAGGCTTCGCCGCGCACTTCAATCTCATCGCCAATCCCCTGGCTTGTGCGAAGCTTCAGCGGCACGCTGCGAATCGTGCGCACGTTGGCAGTCACTTCTTCACCGCGCAGACCGTCCCCGCGCGTCACCCCACGCACAAACAGTCCCTCTCGATAATGAGTTGAAAGTGACAACCCATCGATCTTGAGTTCAGCCACATATTCCAGCGCCGCGCCATCCGCCAGTTTGCGACAACGCTCGTCAAAGGCGCGCAGCTCTTCGATGTTGTAACTGTTATCGAGTGACAGCATGGGCCGGCGATGCACGAATTCCGGAAAACCTTCGGCCG
>JAWVEM010000246.1:0-26162 GCA_033856735.1 Blastocatellia bacterium | reverse complement strand
GCGAGAACTGGTTCTTTTGCAGCTTCTTGAGCTGCGCCTCGGCTTCGCCTTGATCGACCTTGTCCTGAACCTGTTCGATCAGCGAAAGCACATCGCCCATGCCGAGAATTCGCTGGGCCACGCGATCCGGATAAAACGGCTCGAGCGCATCGTACTTCTCGCCGACGCCGACAAACTTGACCGGCTGTCCGATGACCTGTTTGATCGACAAGGCCGCGCCGCCGCGCGCATCGCCATCCATCTTGGTCAGCACCACGCCGGTAATGCCGATCCGTCGATGAAATTCTTCCGCCGAACGCACCGCATCCTGTCCGGTCATCGCGTCAGCGACGAAAAGAATTTCGACCGGACGCGTTTCGCTCTTGATGTTGACCAGTTCTTCCATCAACTCATCGTCGATGTGCAGGCGTCCGGCCGTATCGATCAGCAGCGTGTCATAACCAACATCGCGCGCGTGCTGCACGGCCGCCCGAGTCAACTCGAGCGGATCATTCATCTCAGGCTTTTCAAAGATCGACTGGCCCGTCGCTTTTGCGATGACCCTTAACTGTTCGCGCGCCGCCGGACGATACACGTCAGTCGAAAGCAGCAGCGGCTTGCGATCCTGGTTCTGCGCCAGCCAACGCGCAATCTTTCCGGTCGAGGTCGTCTTGCCCGAACCCTGCAAGCCGACAATCATGACGACATTAGGGCTCGTTTTGGTGAACACCAGGCGAGACGATTGCCCGCCCAGCATATCCACCAACTCATCGAAAACTATCTTGACGACCTGTTCGGATGGCTTCAACTCCATCCAGACCTGCTGGCCTTCGGCCTTCGCCTTGACCGACGCGATAAAGTCTTTGGCGACCTTGTAATTGACGTCGGCTTCAAGCAAAGCCAGGCGAATCTCGCGCAGAGCCGCGTCCACGTGCTCTCTGGTCAGGACGCCTTCGCCGCGCAGATTCTTCAGCGTCCGCTTCAGTTTGTCGGAAAGAGACTCGAACATACGTTGCTAGACGAAGATTCCGGTCTACGCGGAAACAAGCATGATAAGGGGCGGTCTGAGGGGTGTCAAGGAATGGGCTCGTGCCTGTATGATGCCACACTACAAAGCTCTGGCGCGCGCCGGAGGGAGACGGAAGGATCAATTGTTGCGGCTGTGCCGCCCGATGTGCGGAAAGGCTCTGCCTTTCCGTTATGTCCTTTTGTCATTCCTGGAGGCTATGCCTCCGATTCCCGAGGCGCAGCCTCGGTAACGAGTTGAAAGCCTAACGGAAAGGCGGAGCCTTTTCCGCACATCAAACGGCATAGCAGGAAAAAAAGCCTAGCCGGCAAACCTGAAGTCGAGCGGTATTCCTACCAATGACAAATCATAAGACTATTTGGTCACAAAGAGTCCTCGGGCGGGATCTATCGACACTCTTGCATGTGTCGCTTTTGCTTTTTTGCCTCGGCCCGGGAACTTTTACCCGGGCGCAGGAGCGATCAAAAACAAAAAATCCTTTAGATCAATCTGAAGATCCGGTTTCCATTCAAAAATCTCAGTTCATCGCTCCCGGCATCGAGCACCTTCAGATCATTCGCGGCTACAAATCAGACAAAGAAGCGACCGGCCCCTGGTTCATCAATATGCTGCGCATCGATCTCAGCCAGGCGCGTCTGCAGCTCGTTCATGCTCTCGACGAAGCCGTAGGCTTGGAGACTGTCACCTCGATGGCGGCCCGGTATGGAGCACTAGCGGCCGTTAACAGCGGCTATTTTCGGACGACCGGGACGTATCGTGGGGATTCAGTCGGGGTCGAAGTGCTCGGTGGAAAACTCTTGAGTGAAACGAACAATGCTCGCGCCGCAATTGGCTTGATTGAAAATGGCGGCAGGCAGGAATTAATTTTTGGCCATCTTAAGTTTGCAGGAGAGATTGCCGTGGGCGCGAGTGCGAACGGGCACGGGCGTCTCGCCCCTGAAAACACGCGCAAGATGAGCGTGCCACAATCGAGACACGCTATCGATGGATTGAACCGGCCTCGATCCGATAACGAACTGATCATTTTCACTCCGGAGTTTCATCGCACCACACTCACCGAACCGAACGGCCTTGAACTCATCGTGCGCCGTGGTCGAGTGGTTGAGGTACGCGATCTGAAAGGCAGCAGCGCGATCCCAGGGGATGGTTTCGTGATTTCCACCGCGGGCCCGGCCCGCGAATGGGCCCTCAAGGATCTACGTATGGGGACGCGAGTGCAATTGGATCTAAATCTGTCGCCCATTGAAACAGAGCATGCAGATTCATGGAAGAAAGCAACCAACGTCATCGGCGGAGGTCCTCAACTAATAAAAGATGGACGGATTGAGATCACGAATGCCGCGGAAAAAATCCTGCCCAGCTTTGTTAATGACGGCCACCCGCGCACGGCGATCGCCAGATTGAAGTCCGGACAGATCCTGCTCGTTACTGTCGATGGCCGTCAGCCCGGCGAGAGCATCGGCATGTCTCTGACTATGCTGGCGGATTTGTTAGTCGAGTTTGGCGCCACAGAGGGAATCAATCTCGACGGCGGCGGGTCGACCACGATGGTCATCAGGAATAAGTTAGTGAATAAGCCTTCGGACGCGACCGGCGAACGCCCTGTGAGCGACGCCATCCTGGTTTATCCACGCTAGATTGCCAGCAGCGGCCCAAATGAAACGGCCGTAAGTTCAGAGTTCAACCTTTGGCTAGCGCCTTGATCAGGCATCTAGAGGTTGAGCTCTGGGCGCCTGTTCAGAGCGACTCGTGCGTGACGCTCGTTCCGTACTATGCTATTTTCAGGTCGTTTGAAGTGCGATTAAGCGCGTCATTCTAGAGTCCGTCTCTCCTGCCCTGGGCTTCCGCCGGTGAAAAGCGCAACTCATTGAGCTTTTATAACCTTTTCGAATTGCCACGAAAGTTGCGGCAGAGGCGATGACCTTTAACGGGAACTTGCACGCTTGAGTAAAGAAAAGAACAACCCGGACAACTCCGTTGTCGATTTGGAGCACGCTCGCGTGCGACTGCGGACGCGCGCCGGCACGCCTTCTCCGGAATCCCTGGCTGACGATCTGGAGGTGGTTCGGGGCCTGCTCGATCAGGGCCTAACGACCGAGGCGCGCTCGCGTCTTAACTCGCTACTCGCACAAACTCGAACCCAACCCGCCCTGTTGGCGCAGGCCCGTTGCGCTCTGTCGATCGCGCTCGAGATGCAGGGTCAATATCGCGAATCGCTCGAAGCGGTCGCCATGTACGAAGACGCCGAAACGCGCACCAAACTTGATCTAACTCTGAGCGCGCGTCTGCGGGTCCAGATTGCTCTGGCTTATAACTACAACCGCGATCATCCCAAGGCCGTCGCGATGCTGAAGGCCACGCAACGGGACCTTCCTGAAGGGGGCGCGGAAGCAGGCGCGGTCTATGCCGCTCTGGCCCGCGTCTATCGCAGCATCAGCGAGTATCCCATTGCCCGCGATTATTCGCAGCGCGCGCTGGAAAGTTATCGAATCAGCGGTGATTGGCGCGGATTGGCCGAAAGCTATTTCGGATTGGCAGCCGCGGATATTCAGGAAGGACTGCACGAGCAGTCTCTGGAGAACTTTGGGCAAGCTCTGAAGCTGACCGGCGATCACCCGGCCAGTTTTATGCTTGGGCGGATCTATTCGAACATGGCGGGCGCCTGCTGGTTTTTGAAGCGGCCCCAGGAAGGGATTCGCTATCTCGAAAAGGCGATCGGCTATTACGAACGAACCGATCATAAGAAGAGCGCGGCGGACGGCTATAACAATCTTGGCGTAAATCTGGTGCTGATCGGCAAGTGGGATCGCGGCCAGGAAGCGCTGGAACGGGCCTTGGCCCTCGCTACTGAAGCTGACAATCAGGGCGCGGAAGTGCCGATGATTCTGGACTCTCTGGGCGAGTTGTGCACTTTGCGCGGCGATCTTGATGAAGCCTACAGCTACCTCCAACGCGCTGTATCGTTAGCTAAGGAACGTGGGAATAAATGGTATCAGGGACAGACGCAGCGCACGCTCGGACGTTGCTATCTGGCAATGAAGCGTGGCCGAGAGGCCCTGGCCACCGCGAAGACCGCACTGGAACTCGCGCAGGTCATCGGTGATCGACAGGCGATCTGCGAATCGAGGCTTTTGTTTGCGGAAGCCTCTCTGGAATGCGGAGCGACCGACGCATCGGCTGCGAATCTTCAGACCCTGGCCCGGATGATAACCGACTCGCCGACCGACTTGCTGCTGTCGGGCGAGGCGCAGCGGCTGCACGGGTTGCTCGAGATGGTCCGGGGCGATGCGGCGATGGCGGTGCAGCACTTTGGCCGCAGCGTTTCGATTTTCGATCTGCTCGGTGATCGTTACCGGAGCGCGCGCGCGCATTACGAACTGGGACGCGCGTACGCCATGGCTCAGCCCGAACGCGCGGCCGAGCATCTCTCGCGGGCCGTAAACATCTTCCGTGAATTGGGAGCAAGAGTTGATCTCCAACGCGCGGAGGAAGCAGCAGCCGAACTCGATCAGACCAGACCGCAGCAACTGCTACGTCGCGACACGGTCGTGCAACTGCTTACCTTGCGCCTGGCGGAAGCAGTCGCCTCGAGGGAGTTACTGCTGCGCGAACTGGCCGCGGTGATTCGTCAGGAAACTAACTGTAGCAAGGTGCTGGTGATCGAGCCGGACGAGGGCGGCCGGCAACGCGTCGTCATTGAGCACGGTTGCGTCAAGAACGAAGGCACGGCGCTGGCGGATGAGTTTGCGGCGCTCAAGAAACCATCTCAAGTCGAATCGTTTAGCAAGAAGCATAACGTGGCGGTCATTACGCTGAAGTCGACAAACGCGCCACCGGCGACACTGCTGATCTCACCGCGAGAACGGGCCGGACTTCCCGGCGGACTTTCACTGGACCCTTTGCTGCGCGTGGTTGAGTTGGGCATGGACGTTTGCGCTCTGCGGATCCGGGGGCGCGCGGCTCACGGAGCCGACGAAGAAAGTACTCTGGCGGGTGCGAGCCTAATGCCCGGCTTTATCCACTCCAGTCCGGCCATGACCCGTCTGGTGGAAGAAGTTCACAAGATTCGTTCCTCGAATGTGACGGTTCTGGTCACTGGTGAATCAGGCACTGGCAAAGAACTAGTCGCCCGGGCAATTCACGCCCTCTCGTCCCGCCGAGACAAGGTCTTTGTCCCATTCAACTGCACCGCGGTGCCGAAGGAACTTTCCGAAGGTTATCTATTCGGCTATCGTCGCGGCTCGTTCACGGGAGCGGTTAAGGATTCACCCGGCGTGATTCGCACGGCCGTGGGCGGCACACTCTTTCTGGATGAAATAGGCGATCTGCCGATCGATGTGCAGCCGAAGATTTTGCGCTTTCTGCAGGAAGGCGAGATTCAACCGCTCGGCGAGCAAAGGCCGGTGAAGGTCGACGTGCGGATCATCGCCGCGACCAATAGCGACCTCGAAGAGATGGTGGCGCAGGGAAGATTTCGCGAGGATCTCTACTATCGATTAAACGTGATCCGGCTGCGCGTGCCGCCTTTGCGCGAGCGCCGCTCGGAAATCCCCACGATCGTTAATTACTACGTCAACCATTACTCGGCAAAATTTGGTCGCAGCGATATTCAGATTACTCCCCAGGCAATCGACCTCTTGATGGTCGCGGAGTGGCCCGGCAACGTGCGCCAACTCTGCAACGAAATACAACGCGTGATCGCCCGTAGCGACGACGGCACCCTTATTACTCCCGAACAACTTTCGCCTGAGTTGCGCCACATGGGCGCACCCGTTACGCCCGCGGGTACCGTCACCCCAACTAGCGCGCCAGGCGCAGGCGCATCAGTTACCGTCCCCCTGCAAAACGTCACTCTGGCCGACGCCCTGGCCGAGGTCGAACGCCGCATGATTGCCGAAGCTTTGCGTAAGCATAATGGCAATATTTCGCGGGCTGCGCGCGAACTTGGCCTGACTCGGCGCGGTCTCTATCTCAAGCTCGACCGCCATCAGATGAGCGCCAGCGCATAGTTTCCTTCCCCCAGGTTTCCGAAACCAAAAGCCTTTACTAGCGTGTAACTCATTTGCAGCCGCTACGCGGTTTTAGTTCAGAGTTCAGCCTTTAGGCTGCCCCTTGCAGGCGCAAGCTAAAGCTTGATCTCTGAACGAGCCCGTGGCTAGCACCGCCCAGGTTTGCGCCGCTTCACGGTGGGCTGTATCCTTTTTAATGACCGTTCGGCTTTTGAGGCTAAAGTAGAAAGTAATGACAGCGAAGCTTAATCTCGCCAGCAATCCCTTTCGCAACCGCGCCCTGCCTTGGACGGTTGCGATCATCGTCACGCTGGTATCGTTCATTGCCCTGGTTCTGATCGCCCAATCGACCATTCAGACGAACGCCAAGGTCGCAACTGCCCAGACCGATGTAAACAAGCTGCAGAAGGACATCAACGGCCTCAACAAGCGTGCCGACGCAATCAATACCGCGCTGACGCCGGAACAAAAGAGCACGCTTAAGTCGGCGCACACGCTGGTCAATCGCAAGAAGTTTTCCTGGTCGCTGTTATTTTCCGATCTGGAAGCTGCCCTGCCCGGTGGGGTGCGCGTCTCGCGAATCGTCGTGAACGAGGTGCGGGTCCAGGATGAGCGCACGGTCGCCAACCTCGATCTGACTGTTGCCAGTAAGGACCCTAGGACGATCACTCAAATGATCGAAGACATGGAGCGGCAAGGCGTCTTTCACGCGGAGCTGCGGAACCAGACTCTGCAAAGGGGCCGTGGTGAAAGTGGCGCCGAATATGAAATGGACGTTCGCTACGTTCCCCGCGCCGGCGTGCCGATCTCACCGGGCGATAGAAACAATCGCCCCGTGGACACCGCCGGAGAGCGAGGTAAGACGCAATGAGCCAGGAGCAACCAATTCAGGGTCCTGCTCTCCCAAAGCGCCGGCAGACTACTATTCGCTTCGCTCAGTTGAAGCGCGCGCTGGCTTTGAGTGTTATTGGATTACCGGAACTGATCGGTCTTGCCGGGGCCGCGCTGTTGGCTGTGCTTACAGTCTTTGCTTACGTCTACTTCTATCTGCCCGCACACTCTCGTCTAACCTCGACCGAACACGAACGCGAACAACTGCAGACTCAACTTCGAAGTTCGCAAAATCTTTTCACTCAAACGACCAGCACCAGCGAGGCGGTCGATCAGATGACTGCCAGTGTGAAGGACTTTGAAGGGAACTGGCTTTCGGTATCGGGATCCGGCCGCTTGTCTCTCTACGCCGAACTAAACAATTTGATCAGAAGCAATGGCTTGCGTAACACAGCCGGACCGACCTACGCGGCGCTGGAGCCCGCGGGAACTAAAGCTCAGGGACTGGCAACAGAGAGCGCTGAGAAGCAAGGGATCGCCAAGTGGCAGAGCATCTATCCCGGCGTATTGGTGAGCGTGACGGTTGAGGGGCCGTATCAGAACGTCCGCCATTTTGTGCGAGACATCGAAAACAGCCGTCACTTCTTGATCATTAATTCCGTCGAGCTTGAGGGCGTGCGAGAGTCTGGCGCCACCCAGGATTTGCCGCCGCCGGTAACGAGGGCCTTGCCGCCCCGCACGGGCACGACAGCGACGCCCACCGCGCCGGCAGGCAGCCGCGGTTCCCTGGTAAGCCTGCGACTTGATCTAGCGACATATTTTCAGCGGCCTGAAGCGAAAAGCGCCCCAGAGGCATCAAAATAAACACCCGCGGCGGTCGAGAGGGTGTTCAATGGAAGCCGCCGAAGTTTAGATTGGATCTTCTCAGAGTTTTAGATCGGACTTATTGCAATGCAACTTTTTGATCCAAATAATCCGAACGAAAAAAAGAAGATGATCGCGGCCGGCGTGCTCGGGCTGTCCGCAATTGTAGTACTCGGCTACGTGTTCTTCGGCGGTAGCTCAAGCAAGCCTACAACCAACAACTCCATCGCTAAGGCATCCCCGTCACCAAGCAGGCCGGCAGAAAAACCGAACACCGTCGCCGAAGATCCGTCGTCCTTGCAACCGATTGTCTATAATCCGATCTTACCGGCAGTCTCTGAAGCAGCGCGGAATATCTTTGCTTACTACGAACCGCCGCCACCCGTTGTTAGGGCTCCCTACATTCCGACGCCGACGCCTGTGCCACCTCCACCGCTGACGGCTTCTTCGTTGATGCCGTCAAACGTCTATGCGCGCACGGCCGATTTCAGTCTTCAGATCACGGGCGACAAGTTTACACCGGCTCTGCACGTCTCGATCGATGGCCGCGACTTGCCCACTCGATTTATTAACGCGCAACAACTATTCACCACCGTGCCGTCAGCGCTGATTACTAACCCGGGTCCGCGCCAGGTAATGGTGCGCAGCAATGACGGTACGCTCTACTCGAATCCAGTAACGCTGACCGTCACGCCTCCGCCGCTGCCGAACTACAACTACATCGGCATCATCGGCAAGAGGAGCTTCAGCGATACGGCGGTGTTGCAAGACAAGAACAGCAAGGACCTCATCAATGCTCAACGTGGTGATCTGCTCGGTGGACGATTTCGAGTTAGCAGCATCTCTGAGAAAGAAATCGTTTTGGTTGATACGACTTTGAAGATCAGGCACACGATTAGTTTTACCGCCGACACCAACGGCCAGCCGTTCAGGCCACCTGTGCGTGTTAGCGATGAAGAGCCACAGTGAAGTACACCTCCAAGGTTTCGATGTGGAATTGAAGATCCAAATGACTCGATGCGCCAGCCCAGATCCGACAACTCTTTCTCGAAAGAAGCGGCCATCTGCCCTGCGTCATCCGAAGGCCGCAAAGCAGATCAAGAATGCAAATGACGAGGGTGGCTATGCCCTGATTGCGTTACTGGTTGTCATGAGCCTGTTGGCCCTTTTCGCCATGGCCGCGGCGTCGAATATTAAGCAACAGGTCCAGCGAGAACGCGAAAAAGAGGCCATTTTTAGGGGCGAACAAGTGGCTGACGCCATTCACTCCTACTACCGTTCCAAGGGCGGTCAGGGGGTTAATGCTCTACCGACGAACATGGAGCAATTGCTCGAAGGTATTCAAATCCCGGGGCGAACAAAGAAGCTGCAAATTCTGAGGGTCGCGGCTGCCCGGGATCCGCTTTCACGCTCAGGCGAGTGGAAGCTGGTGTCTCCCACGTCGCAGGACTTTGCCGGGCTGATTAAGAATCTAACCGTGTACACCAACGGCGTGCCTCCAACTCCGCGAAACGATTTCCAAACTCTGGCGGGTTTGATTCCGCAAATGACAAACATCCTCGATACCAAGTCGACTAAGTCCGCGCCGGGTGGTGAAGATGATTCTGAAAGTTCCTCCGGACCGTTCGTGGGAGTTAGCAGCCGCAGTCAACGCAACTCTGTGATTACGTATTACAGTATCGATCGACACGACGAATGGATTTTCACACCGATCTTCCGATGACTACTATTTGATCACTCGACGTGATCACACACCTCAAAGATCTCTCTTCTCAAACGCCACTTCAATTTTTCCGATCAGCGCAAGCACTCATCAACCTGTGTCAGTGTCATGATCAAGTGAGAAGAATCGTGTTGCCAATCGCTCGTTGAGCACTCGTTGTCGCCGCCGGCGCGCGAAATATTTTTCATCACTGAGTAATAAATTGTTGACAAGCCTTGAATATAAGTTTATATAGCAAGATGTTGTGCGCCGTTTTCTCTAGACCACAAGAGTAACAGCAACACACTATCTTGTGGTCATAACCAGAAAGCTAAAGAAGGAGAAACGACACTATGGCAACTAAGAAGAAGGCCGCTAAAAAAGCAGCCGGTAAGAAAAAAGCGGCCAAGAAATCCGCTAAGAAGAGATAGCTCGTTCACGCAGTCAACACTAACGACCACGTTCAAGTGGCGCACATCCTCTGAGGCCTTGAAGGCCCTTTCAAAAGGAACGGCGAACGCTTTACAGCGCGCCGTTCCTATTATTTTTGTCGGCACTGCGCACGAGTTCAGGTTGCGGCGTTGTCAATTCTCAACATATTCTTCCTTCGAGATCGTTATGAACCGTTCGCGACAAAGGAAAAAATGCCGTGCGAGAGTTTGACGAAAGACCGTGGGGCACTTACGAAGTCCTGGAAGAACGACCAGGCTTTAAGGTCAAAGTGCTGGAGGTGAAGCCGGGCGCGCGATTGAGCCTGCAGCGACATTCGCGGCGCGGTGAACATTGGGTCGTGGTCGAGGGCGTGGCTGATGTTGTCTGCGGCGACCGGGAACTGCGACTGCAGAAGGGTGAGCACATTCACATCCCACCTGAAACCAATCATCGACTGGGAAACAGCGGCGATGTCCGTCTGGCAATCATCGAAGTGCAGCTTGGTGATTACCTGGGCGAGGACGACATCGTGCGCCTTGCGGACGACTATAAGCGACTGGAATAGAACGCGAATGTCGCAGCCCTTAATCATTGCCATCGATGGTCCGTCGGGCGCGGGCAAATCCACGCTGGGGCGGATGCTGGCGCGCGAATTGGGACTGCTCTACATCGACACCGGATCTATGTATCGCGCGGTGGCCCTGGCCGTGATTGAATCGACGGTCAGCGAAACGGATGATGTGGCCGTCGGATCGCTCGCGCAACGAGTCGACATCGACCTGGCGGGCGATCCCGATTCGCTCCGGGTGACTCTGGATGGCCGCGACGTCAGCGATCGCATACGCGATGAAGACGTGACGAACATGTCTTCAATCATTTCAACGATTCCCGCGGTGCGGCGCGCGATGGTCGGACGGCAACGGGAGTTGGGCGCGCGCGGCGCCGTAATGAATGGACGTGACATCGGCACCGTCGTCTTTCCAACGGCCGGAGTGAAATTCTTTTTGGACGCAGTACCGGAAGAACGAGCGGAACGACGACTGGCTGAGGAGCGTGAACACAATGCGGCGGCTACTTACGAGCAGACACTCGTTGACATCACCGAACGCGACCGCCGCGATACGACGCGCATCGATTCGCCGCTGGTCGCGGCTAAGGATGCTATCGTAATCGATTCGACGGGCCAACCGATTGATGAGGTCTTTCGGAGAATGATCACAATCGTGAGAGCACAATCGTGAGAGAAAGCAACGCAGCATGAGTCATGTCAGAAGCCTTCCATTAGGGAGGGCAAGCGGGGCAAGAGACCGTGAAACTACTCAGGTTCACATTCAAGCATGAGGCGATCTGGATGATGATCTTTTCAGTTGTGCCGGTCATCATTGCGCTCTTGCTTATCTTGATCACACTCTTCCTCAGAAAGTAACTCCGTGGCCGGCCCTTGCTGACGCGCGGGCTTCTGACACGGGTACTGGTCAGAAGCTGGACCGTTACGGCGGGCCCGCAAAGAAGAACATGTTCACTGGAATCATCGAAGAGCTCGGTCTTGTGCGCGAAGTTGAAACGCGCGGCGAGGATGCGCGCATCGTGATTGAAGCACGCACTGTTACCGAAGGTTCAGCCGATGGCGATTCGATCTCAGTCAACGGCGTCTGCCTGACCGCGCTTGATGTGAAGCCGGATTCGTTTGCCGCAGATGTTTCCAAAGAGACGCTCTTCCGGTCAACGCTCGGGAAATTACAAGCAGGCTCGCCGGTGAATCTCGAACGCGCCGTCACGCCGGCGACGCGCCTGGGCGGACACATCGTGCAGGGCCACGTCGACGCTCGCGGAAAATTTCTCGGCGCGGAAAGTCACGGCGGGTCTTGGACGTTCCGGATTGCGTACCCGAAAGAGATTGCGCGCTATTTGGTTTTCAAAGGATCCGTGGCGGTCGAAGGCATCAGCCTCACTATCTCAAATCTGACTGATGACTATTTCGAGATCGCTGTGATTCCGAAGACCTGGGAGGTCACTAATTTCTCGCAGCTAAAACCCGGTGATTATGTGAATTTGGAAGTTGATGTCATCGCGAAGTACGTGGAGCGAATACTTACCACCGGAAATTCAGATCCTGTAGATTCAGTTTAAGAGTTCAAGCTTTAGTTTGCACTTTTACTCCGCAACCTGATGGTTGAATTCTGAACACAAGCTCCGGCACTGAGGTTCGGCTTTACAACGCGCCTCGTCTGGAGAATACTCACAGCCGAACACGGAGGCCCTAATGAACGACAATCCGCGGGCTGACTCTCACTATTTGTTTCTAGCTCTGACGCTCGTCGCAGTGTCTATGCTGTGCGCGCTCTCCTTACCCGGGTTCGATCGTGCTGCCGCACAAAACTCCAATGCAAAGTTCAACGGCAAGATCGCGTTCGTCTCGAACCGCAATGGTCCATCTGGTGAGATCTATGTCATGAATCCGGACGGTAGCAACCAGCGGAACATCACCAACTCGCCAGCCAGCGAAACCCGTCCGGCTTTTTCTCCCGACGGCACGAAGATCGCGTTCGTCAAAGATTTCAAGGGGATTTCTGTGATGAACCCGGACGGCAGCAGCCAGACGACGATCCTCGATGGCGCCAGTGCGGGCTTTAATTACATTACGAGCTTCCCGAGTTGGTCGCCCGACGGCCAGAAGATCGTTTTCAATGGCATCCCCAATGGCAGCCCGGATGGCGCGGACATTTACGTCATCAACGTAGACGGAACGGGACTAACCCGTCTGACCACCGCTCCGGCTGACGACACCAGCCCAGCCTGGTCACCGGACGGCAGGAAGATCGCCTTCGCCACCATTCGCGACCGCGTGCCCAACGAAGTCAATTACGAAATCTATGTGATGAACGCCGACGGCTCGAACCAGACACGCATCACGAACAACACCAAGTTCGATCACAGTCCCGCCTGGTCTCCGGACGGCGCGCGCATAGCTTTCACTAGTCGCCGCGACGATAACTTTGAAGTCTATGTGATGAATGCCGACGGTTCGAATCAGACTCGGCTCACCTTTGATAGTGAACAGGACAGCGATCCAAAATGGTCGCCGGACGGGACGAAGATCGTTTTCTTGAGCAGTCGCGGCGGGCGCTTCGGCGAAATTTGGGTGATGAACCCGGATGGCGCAGGCCTGGTGAATCTGACGAACGCCGATGGCTTTGATATGGATCCAAGTTGGCAGGCGGTCTCTACACCTTTCGTTCCGCCCTCGCCGACGCCGACTCCGACTCCAACGGCTACACCCACGCCCGATCCTTTCGGCATCAACTGGCAGCCTTTTATTCCGACACCTGTGCAGACCAGTCTTGAGATCCTGAGCTGCGGCGGGCGGACCTTCGCCAAAGTGAAAATCGTTTTCTCTGATACAAGTTATCGGATTGTCGATTGGGGTCAGGTCCAAAAAACCAACAACAATTTTCTGGTGGACATTAAGGCCGAACACCATAACAGCGGCGCCGCCCAGGTGATCGTATCGGTCGACAAGGTTTACGACCTCGGCGTGCTCGGGCCCGGCACTTATAGCTTCACGGTGAAATCGCGGAACGTAGTTGTGCAGAACAAGTCATTCAACGTCGGCGGAGCCAGTCAAATTTTTCCGGTGGACGACGCAGCGGTCTTTGTCTCGCAGCACTACGCGGATTTCCTCGGGCGGGTTCCCGACGATCAGGGCCTGGAGTTCTGGATCAGGAACATGACAATTGGCTGCGCCCCGGACACGGCTTGCGTCGAACGCAAGCGTATAGATACCAGCGCGGCTTTCTTCCTCTCCATCGAATTTCAGCGCACGGGCTTCCTTGTTTACCGGCTGTACCGGGCTTCTTATGGGCGCATGCCTCGCCGCGAAGAGTTTCTGCCCGACGCCCGCACGGCTGCCAACGGCGTGATAGTCAACACGCCCGGTTGGGAGGCGGCGCTGGCGGACAATCAACGCGCGTTTGTCGAGGACTGGGTTAACCACCCCGACTTTAAGTTCGATTTTGACCAACTAAGTAACGATCAGTTCGTGGATCGTTTGGTCGCAAATACCGGGGCGAATCTGACGGCTGCAACGCGCGCGGCGCTCGTCGATGATCTGGCCGCGAGCAGACAGACACGCGCGGCCGTACTCCAAACAATTGTCGACGACGGCAGCTTCGCTAACAGAGAGTTTGATTCCGCCTTCGTACTGATGCAGTACTTCGGCTACCTGCAGCGCAACCCCGACGAAGGTCCGGACAGAGATATGAGCGGCTTTAACTTCTGGCTGACTAAGCTGAACCAGTTCGGCGGCGACTATGTTAAGGCGGATATGGTGAAGGCCTTCATTACCTCGAGCGAATACCGGGCGAGATTCTGTAGCCAGTAAGAACAGGATTCGCCAGCCTCGCGTAGAAGATCTGGCCGATTATTCGCATCGGACATCGAAAAGATGTTTACGATAAGTGACGTCCCTGAGTCGCCAAATCCCCGCCTCGCGCGGTAACATAACTCTCAAGCAGAATTTCAAATTCAAGATTACAGATTTCAAGATGCCATTCGCTTCCATTCCTGACGCCGCCGCCGATATTCGCGAAGGGCGCATGATCATTATCGTGGACGATGAAGACCGCGAGAATGAAGGCGATCTGGTTTGCGCGGCCGAGAAAGTCACTCCTGAAATAATCAACTTCATGGCCAAGCACGCGCGCGGTTTGATTTGCCTGCCGCTGACCGAAGAGCGCTGCGACGAATTGAATCTGCCGCCGCAGGTCGCCGACAACACTTCGCATCTGGGGACCGCGTTCACAATTTCGATCGAGGCGCGCCGGGGAGTAACCACCGGAATATCAGCCGCAGATCGCGCGACCACGATCCAAACTGCAGTCGATCCCCGCACCAGGCCGCAGGACCTGGCGCGGCCCGGGCACATCTTTCCCTTGCGAGCCAAGACAGGCGGCGTGCTGGTTCGTCCCGGTCAGACGGAAGCGGCCGTGGACATGGCGCGCATCGCCGGCCTCGATCCCGCCGGCGTTATTTGCGAAATCATGAACGAAGACGGCACGATGGCGCGACTGCCGCAGCTTCGCGACTTTGCTGTTGTGCACGGCCTAAAGATCATCACCGTCGCCGATCTGATTCGTTACCGGATCACGAAGGAAGTCCTGGTGCGCCGCGCAGTGGAAACCGATTTGCCCACCATCTATGGAACGTTTCGGGCCATCGCTTTCGAGAACACGATCAATGGCGACGTGCATCTGGCGATGGTCATGGGCGATGTCCGCAGTGACGATGCGGTGCTGGTGCGCGTGCACAGTGAAAACGTTACTTGCGACATGTTCGGATCGACGATCGACGATACAGGCTATCAGCTAAGACGAGCGCTGGAGAAAATCGCGGAGGCCGGCCAGGGCGTCGTCCTTTATCTGCGTCAAAGCGAGCACGGCCTGGATCTGGTTCATCAGTTGCGCACGTATGCGTTGATGCAGGAACGCGGCGTGAGCAAAGCCGAAGCCAGCGCCGAAACCGGCTATGGACTCAATCGCGATTACGGTGTGGGCGCGCAGATTCTGCATGAGCTGGGACTGCGCCGCATTCAGCTGCTTACTAATCACCCCCCTAAAGTCACGGCCCTCGAAGGTTTCGAACTGGAGGTCGTAGGCAACGTACCGCTGGGCTCTCCGGCATCTGACACTGTGACACAGACTTCAGTCTCGGATGGGCTCGTTAAGATCACAGACTGAAGTCTGTGCCGCATTTGAGCCTTGAAATTCCCCGGCTTTCAGTTTACAAACAGAGCGGAGGTCAGAAATCGGAGGTCAGTGGAATCTGTGATGACGAGTGACCTCTGACCCCTGTGTCTGACCTCTGCTTCGGCTCTCCCTAAAACATTTGGAAGTATTGTCGAGAGCCGCCCATCGGTCTGAAGCCTGAGACTCTCAGATCGGGGCTGCGCCAATGCCTGTGGATAACCATCACGATAATGCCGCGGAAACACCCAGCGGCGAACCGCAGCCGACTCCGGTCACGCCGCGCAGAGGTTTCCAACGCTTCACGCGTCGCCATGCAGTGATCTCGGGGATCATTATCGCGGCCGGCGTGATTGCTCTCATCTTGATCGGACTGCTCGCCTATCGTCTTGGCTTCGTCGATCGTTACGTCGCCGGGCAAATCAAAAACACCCTGGCCCAATACGGCATCCGCGCGGAAATCAAGACTTTTCATACGTCGCTGCGGCCGCAGACAGTGGAGATGCTCGGCGTCGAACTTTACGACGCGAAAACCGGCGAGCAACTCGGGAAGATTGGCCGGATGGTGGCGACCGTGCGGATAGAGGATCTGTATGCGCTCAATCTGCAACGCAACATCAACTTGAAGGATTTACAAATTGAAGGGCTGGAAGTATGGGTCAAGTTTGACGAGCATGGTCAATCGAACTTTCGCAACATACACATCCCGCCGCCGCAGCCTAACCAGCGAATCCTGTTCGCGTATTCTACCGCGCGCATTGAAATCAAGAATTCGCACATCCACTATGGCGACTCGCAGCACAGCCTTTCAGGCGAAGCCCTGAATCTCCACCTCACCATCCAGCCGGACGATCCGTCCGCGCCGTTGGCAAGCTGGATGAATACGGTTACGTTCAGTTCGACCAACTCGACTTTTGTTTATGACAACCGGACGGTTAACAACATCGACATAGCAGCGAGCGGGCGCGTCAACCAAACGCGCGCTGAAATTTCAGACCTGACGCTTCGTTCGCCGATCGCCGAAGCGAAACTGCAAGGCGTAATGGATGACTGGCGCGCTCTGAAATATCACTTCAATGTTACTTCGACAGTTGATCTCACTCAGACATCGGAGATCCTGCAAACCAGTACGACGATGCGGGGCGCAGGCAACTTTGTCGGCACGATTGTCGGCGACGGTGATCACTACCAGGTTGAAGGAAGTATCAAGTCCGACGCGCTGGCGGCCGATGGCGTGCGTTTGCAGGGACTGAACGCGACGGCTAAGGGATCGGGGCAAGGCAAGTCCTATGACATCAACGGCCGCGCCGTCGCCGAGCTTTTGACCGCCGGTGATTTTCAACTTAACGCAGTGCAAATCACCGGCGGCGTGATGGGGACGGGATCGGACTTTCGTTGGATCGGCGATCTGCGCGCCGCGGCTGAGAAAAGTTATGGCGTCACGATCGCGGGGTTAATTCTGCGCGATGCGCGCGCTGAGTATCGCGACGGCGTGCTGATGGCCTCGGCGCCGCAACTCTCAGGCGGCAGTCTTACGACGTCTTCGGCAAAAGTAAGGCAGGGATTTTCCGCCTCCGACTTGCGGGTGAAGGTTGAGAATGGGACGACCCGGGCTACGATAGCCAGCGCCAAAGCCGGAAAGATTGAAGCCGCTAACACCGCGGTCAACGGCGTAACCGCAAAAGCGATCGACGTGAGCAGTAGTGGAAACGCAACCAACGTTACGGTCAAAGAAGTTCAAGTGGGCGAGGCCAGCGCGTTCGGCGCGCAAACCGGCAGCATCAACATTGCGGGCGTGCGGCTGACAATTCGCAACGGCCGCGTCCAGGGGGCGACCAACGACATCAATGCCGGCAACGTGACGCTGAAAGATGGTCGCGTTGAAAACGTGAAGCTCGCGCGTCCGGTGTTCACGGTTGAACCTTCGGGCCGATATCGCGCCAGTGCCGACCTGAGCCTCGGCGGTGGGGTGCTGGGTCAAATGAAACTCGGGCCGGCGCATGCGGCCGTGGTCGCGACCGGGGATCAAATTCAACTGAACAATTTCGTCGTCGACGCGCTGGACGGTCACGCCAACGGCAACGCTACGATCAGTCTGAGAAAGAATGGCGCCTCGCGCGTCAGTGCCGGCTTTGAAAATTTCGATCTCGGCGGTCTGATCACCGTCCTGTCGGGACGGGCGGTGCCGATTGCGAGCCGGGCTACCGGCACTGCCGAGCTGGCTTTCGCGGGAAGCGATCTCAGCACGGCCACGGGTAACGTGAGCGCGCAACTGAAAGGTCAAGCTCCGGCTGGAAGCGATCTCGCACCGCTCTCTGGTGATCTGGCGCTAACGGCTGATCACGGTCAATTTCAAATTCAGCGGGCCAATCTGCAAACGGCCGCTACCCGGCTGACCGCCTCCGGTCAGTTCTCGATCGAACAGCCGACCTCGAATCTGCGGCTCGATCTGGCTTCATCTGACGCCACCGAACTTCAGCGTTTACTGATCTCTTCCGGCGCGATTCCTGAGATTGAAGAACAATTCAGAACTTACGGTATCGAGCTCAGCGGCAAAGTGCTTTTCAATGGCACGATGACTGGCGCCCTCAAAGATCCAATCGTTAACGGCCATGCCGAGCTGGGTTCTTTGATTATGAACGGACGCGATCTCGGCTCTTTGACGGCGAATGTTTCTTCGAACGCTACCGAAACCCGGGTCAGCGACGGCCGGCTCGCGCAGGCCAACGGCGGGGGTGCGCAATTCGCTCTTGTCATGCCGCGCACCGGCAAAGACAATGCCTCGATCGACCTCACTGTGGATCGAATGAATGCGGGGAACCTGATTGCTGCCCTACCCCGGAAAGATTGGCGCGATCAACTCGGCGACACGGAAGCTGACGTTTCCGGCACCTTAAAAATTAACGGCATACCGAATCAAATGAGCGGCGTCGCGGACCTGCGTTTCGGGCCGGGACGCCTCGGCGGAGAGCCTTTGAAGGATCTTACGGCGCACGCGATTTTCAGCGGCTCAACTGTCAACGTCGATAAGGTTGACGTGAATTTCGGCGCCGGTCATCTCAACGGCCGTGGGCAGTTCGACACCCAGACCAAAGTTTTCGAGCTGACCGCCAGCGGCGATCGCGTGCAACTGGAACGGCTCCGAGCTTTCGCCCAGCGTCCGGGCCTGCCAAAACTGACGGGCACCGCCGTAATCAAGGAGTTGAAAGCTACCGGCGTGGGCGCGGATATTTCGACTTATCAGATTAGTTTCAACGCCGAAAGCTCTGACGTAGCGATCGATGGGCATTCGGCCGGTTCGGTTACTCTGATTGGACGCACTGAAAATAAACAGCTCGATATAACCTTTACTACGACCGGGCTGCTGGGACCACAGGCGCAAACGATCAAAGCCAGGGTCGATCTTTCAAACGAAAAGCTTCCGGCGGTAGTTGAATCGACGATCACGACTGCTGACTTGAGCCAGGTTTTCAAAATTCTTTTGCCCGCCACCGACGTCGCCGTCACGGGGAGCACCAGTGGCACGCTCAAGTTGAGCGGCAATCTAATGACCGAGAACGACCAGGGCGAAGAGGTCCTTTCGTTCAAGGGCTTGACCGGCACCGCGACTTTCACGGAGCTGTCAGTCAGGGTCGCGGACGTAGCGCTGGCAGCGGCCGGACCGGTAGTGATCGACTTCGCGCCGAATGAAGTTAACTTTCACGAGACGCGGTTCACGGGTACGAACACGAATGTGACCCTGAGCGGGGCCGTCGCCACGGCCACTGGCGGCCGAAACACTTTGGCCGTGGATGGACAGATCAACCTGCGCATTCTGAGCGGCCTCTCGCCCGACGTTTTTTCTTCCGGGATTGCGGTGCTGGCAATTAACGTCGGGGGCACTTACGCAGACCAGCGCGTCACCGGTAGAGTGTCGGTAAATGGCGCGTCGATTTCAGTGTTGGTTGGAGATCAGCGCCTCACTCTCGCGAACCTCGACGGCGTAATTCTTTTCAATTCGAGCCAGGCGCAAATTGAATCACTCAAGGGAACGCTGGGCGGCGGAAAAATAACCGCCTCGGGCGGTGCTCAACTTTCAGGCTTTTCCGTCTCGCAGTTTCTCTTCAATATTCACGGTGAGAAAGTCACGCTTAACTACCCGCAGGACTTTCGCTCGACCGTTGACGCCGATCTGGAGCTGCGCGGCAACCAGCAAACCCAATTTGTCCGCGGCAACGTCCAGGTGCAGCGCACTGAGTACACCAAGCCCATCAATCTTCCCGATCTAATTAACCAGCGGCCGCAGACTTCGATCGAAGAAGGCGGCGAGTTCCAGTTTGCCCAGACCGCCCAGTTCGACAAGCTCCGCGTCGAAGGCCGCAACGCACTGATCATGCGCAACAACCTGGGCGATCTCGTCGCCTCGGTGTCCTTACAACTCAACGGCCCGGTCAAGGATCCGATCATCGAAGGCCGGATCACGGCCACTCGCGGAACCCTGAATTTCCGGAACAATCCTTACGAGATCACGCGCGGGCTAATTTACTTTCCAGCGCGGCTGGGCGCCGATCCGATTTTGAACATTGAAGGGCAATCGGTGATTCGCGGCTATCGCGTAACGGCCTTGCTGGAAGGGCCGCTTTCGCATCCGACCACGAATGTCAGTTCAGAACCGGCGCTGCCACAGGCTGATGTCGTGTCTTTGATTCTAACCGGCACGCTGAGTTCAACCGACACGGGGACGTCGGTGCTGGCCCAGTCGGGCTTGGGCACGGCGGCCAGCTTACTGACGGATGCGTTGATCAACGCGCCGATTTCAAAAGCGACGAATAAACTGTTCGGCCTTAGCCGGCTGGAAATCAGTCCGGTGATTGGCGGCACCGGTGCGGCGCCGACAGCGCGCCTGACCGCCGCGCGGCGGCTTAGTAAAGATGTGACGGTGACCTACTCGACAAACATTGCCTCGGATCCGAACCAGGTGCTGGTGGTCGAGTATCGCGTGTCGAACCGATTGTCGTTTGTCGCCGAATACGAACAGGGTTCCACCAGAAATCTCAGCACGCGAAACAATAATTTCAGTTTTGAGATCAGGATGAGAAAACGATTTTGATATTGATGAGTCGATGCAGAGCCTCAGTGCACTGGAGAGCGGCACAGCCGCTTATTCATTCGAACGTACCAACGTGAGTTCATATCGTCTTTTCATATTTGCGGCCATTATCGTCTGCGCCAACACGCTGACCGTCTTCGCTCAGATCGGCGACTTTGAAGGACGGCCGGTCGCCAACGTTGAAGTGGTTCTGGAAGGGTCGCCGCCTGATCTTGACGATCAGGCCGAGTTCCAAACGCTCCTGAAAATCGTCGCCGGCACTGAGTACGCTGCGGTGAATGCCCGCCAGTCGCTGCACGAGCTTTTTGCTTCAGGCCGCATAGCCGCGGCGCGAATTGAAATCGTCGAAGCCCAACCTGGCGGTGGTCGAAATAGTCCGATTCGCGTCCGCTTCATCGTTCAGCGCCAGATCGTCATCGCGGGTGTGACGCTTCGAATCGCGCCCACCCCGGGGACGCCAATTGCCAGAGACGAAATCCGCGCGCGTCTTAACTTGCTCGAGCCGGGGCGCCGCTTCTCAGTCCAGGCAATCGAACGCAACGCCGACGAGATTCAGGCCTACCTGCGCGACCGTGGTTACTATAACGCCACCGTCGAGCACACCGAGGAACCGGATCCATCGGATGCCACTGGGGCCCGGCGCGTCGTCGTCTACACGATTACTCCGGGAGTTCAGGCACATGTAGGCCAGTTCCTCATAGACATTCCCGGGTTTGATGTTAATAAGGTCCGGCCTTCTCTTAAGCTTCAACCAGGAGCGGCCTTTACCCGCGATCTTCTCGGCGAAGATCTCAACGGGATAAAACAGGCGCTCATTGCCGCAAAGTTCCTGGCCCCGCAGCTTGACGAACCGATCGTGAAAATCGATTCGCCAAAGAACGAGATCAACATTACCTTGAAAGGAAAGCGGGGCCCAACCATTGAGGTTTCCTTTAAGAACTACACTCTAAGCGAGAAAAAGCAGAAGGAACTCCTGCCTATCATGCGCGAAGGAAATATCGACTATTCCGTGCTTGAGGAAGGCGGCCGCCGCGTGCGCAATCAACTCCAGGAGCAGGGCTATTTCTTTTCCGAGGTTCATCCTCTTTGCACGGTCACTCCACCGACGCCAGGCACTGTGGAGAACGGCACCGAAGAGACATGCCGGAATCTTAATCCCGCGGAACTGAATGATCGCACGGTTAAGATCATCTATGACGTTCAGCTCAACCGCCGTCTGAAATTGACCGACATCCGCGTCACCGGCACAAACAAGATCACGTTCGCTGATGTGCAGGCCGATTTGAAAACGCAGAAGGCCAGTTCGGTTGGCTTCGTTCCGTTTCTCGGCGGGTACGGACGTGGTTTCACCAGCACCGCCTTACTCCAGGAGGACATCCGGACCATCACCGCGTACATGCGAAATCTCGGCTACCGGCGGGCCGAGGTGCATGTGCTGCAGGGTATTTCGCCCACCCAGGACAGTCTCATCATCACCTTCGAAGTCACCGAAGGCCCGCTTACGCGCGTAGCTGAAATTGAGATTCGCGGCGAAAAAGCTTTCCCCGAAGATCGCCTGCGCGGCGAAATCAACACAATCAAAGACGGACCATACTCGCCGGCGCAGGTGCGCGCGGATAACGATCAACTGCTTAATCTTTACGCGCGCGCAGGATATATCGAAGCGGAAATACAGCCCTCGACGGATAATTTGCCAAAGAAGGGTGAAGACGAGCAGGTGCGCGTTGTCTTTAATGTGACCAAAGAAGGCGCCAGGGCGATTGTCAACGAGATCGTAATCAACGGCGTGACCGGCACGGCGGACGTGCAACGAAAGAAACGCGAAGCCATCATCCGCGCGATTCCTTTGTCGGCAGGTGACCTGCTGCGCGCGGATCGCATCACTGAAGCCGAGCGGGCGCTGTACGTGACGGATGCTTTTCGCCAGGTGCTGATCAGTCAGCAACCCGCCGGCGATGCGCCGGGCGGCGCCAAAAAATACGACGTAATCATCGACGTGGAAGAAAAGCGGCCGCGCGTAATCGAGTACGGCGGCGGCTATTCAACCGACACCGGAGCGCTCGGCCTTTTGGAGTTGACCAACGTCAACTTCATGAACAAGCTGCGCCAGGGCGCAATTCGCATCCGCGCCAGTCAACGCCAGGAACTGATCCGCTTTGAATTCCTTGATCCGCGTTATTTTCATTACGGCAAGAAGCAGTATGCGCCGCTGGCCATCTCGGCCCAGTACCTGCGCGATTCAACTATCACACGCTTCTTCCGCTCGACGATTGACCGCGGCACCTTTGGCGTAGTGCAGCGCCTCGATGCTAAAGGAAATCCGATCGACGTACTGGGAAATAGAGTGGGCCAGCCCACGGTCGACCGGCTAACGTTCGGCATCGAGACCCAGCGGGTGCTCAGTCAAAAGTCACACAGCATTTTGTTTCTCCGTTACAACTACGAAGACGTGCGCCTGCGCAATATTGAAAGTCTTTTGATTCGGCCGATCCTGCAACCTGACGCGGTGGTGAGGCTTTCGGGTTTTGGCGCCTCGCTGGTCGTTGATACGCGCGAGCGTTGCGAGCGCAGACTGCCGGGCAGCGTGGCCGGCGAGGACGAAACGATTCGCTCCGGCGAAGTATGCCGCTACAACCAGACCGATGCGACTCGCGGGCAGTTTCTGTCGGCCGATTTTCGCGTGGCGGCGCGCGCCCTCGGCGGCAATACGTCGCTGATGCGGTTCCAGACGACCTATCACACTTACTACAAGATGGAGCGGGCCCGGAACACGGTGTTCGCGGGCAACCTCACGGTGGGCCTGGCAAGCCTGTTCAATCCCCGCGACCTAAACGGCAACCACCAGATCGACGATTTTGATCTGCTCTTGCCCATCAGCGAACGTTTCTTCTCAGGCGGCTCAACTACCTTGCGCGGTTTCGCATATGAAGAAGCAGGTCCGCGCCAGGTGGTCGTGCCCGAGGGCCAGTTTCGAGATGCAAAGCATAAACTGATCGGGCTGAATCCGTTTACGGTTCCGATCGGCGGCAATGCAATGGTCGTAATGAACCTGGAAGCGCGCGTGCCGTTCAGCCGAGATTTGCAGCTCGTTCCGTTTTACGATGGCGGCAACGTCTTTCGCAGTATCGGCGACGTGCTTCATCCCAAGCCGATCGTTCCCACCGGAAATTTTATTGACGATGTTAACGCGCAGAATCTGCGAGTGCGTTGGAGCCACACATTGGGGATCGGGTTTCGCATCAAGACGCCGTTGGGCGGCGCGCTGGCAATTGATTATGGTTACCTAATGAACCCTTCGAAATTCCTGATTCCGCAGAATCTGAATACGACGCCATCGACCGCGATTTACCGGCTGCACCAGGGACAGATTCAGTTTCGCTTCACGCAAACATTCTAGAGGAGTGAGCAGTTAAGGCGAATCAAAGTTGAGCCACGTGGGAGAAGATACGATGTCAGAAACGATTACACGACCCGCTACTGGTTTCAGATTTAGAAAAGAAAGAACGAGACGAAGCCGGCTCAGCACGCTTCTTCTGCTCACTGCTCACTGCTCACTGCTCACTCTTCTGGCTCACTGCTCACTGCTAACTGCTCAAGCCCAAACCGTCGCCGACAAGATGGTCGCCAGTGTCACTAACGGCGCGCGCGCCAACCCTGACTTGATCACTTATTCAGATCTAGTGTGGCAGTTGGCGCTCGAACCCAGCCGGCCGCTCGCTGCCAGAGCCAGTTCGGAAGATCTCAATCAGGCTTTGCACCTGTTGGAAGATCAGTTGTTGATTCTGCAGGAAGCGAGGAAACTCCCGATTGCAGACACCGTGCAGGCGCGGGCGGATTTCGACAAGGAAGTGCAGAAGAAACGAGACGAGTTGGCGCAGAGCTTTGGCTCAGCGGCTTTATTGCAGGAACGCATGGCGCGCGTCGGTCTAAGCAGCGAGCAGTTGGACGCGATCCTGCGTGACCGGCTCACTGAGGAAAAATATCTGGACTTTCGTTTTAAGGCTTTCGTGCTGATTAGCCCGAAGGAAATCACCGACCGCTATAATCAGGAGTACGCGCGTTTACGCAATAGTGGGCGCATCGTTCCTACTCTCGAGCAGGTGCGCACCCGCATCGAACAAGAGCTAACCCAGGAAAAGATCGCATCGGAGATTGACACCTTCATCGACAACCTGCGCGAGCAACCAGGAACCGAGATCGTGATCATCAGCCCGGTCTAATCGTTTAGAGGCGAGCTACTTTCCGCCTCAACGTCATGAAACCGGCGGGCGGTAGCCCCGCTGCTAAACATACCGCGAATGAATCAAGCCCAACAAATTAATCGGCCTCGCGTCGGGCTCGCGCTTTCCGGCGGCGCGGCGCGCGGCATTGCGCACGTCGGCGTCTTGCGGGCGCTGGAAGAAAACGCCATTCCCATCGACGCCATTGCCGGCGCCTCGGCAGGCGCTCTGATCGGCGGCGCTTACGCGGCTGGGCTTTCGATCGCGCAGCTCGAAGCGATGGCGCGAAAGTTTCGCTGGCGTCACATGGGACGGCCCTCCTTCTCGCGTCTTGGCCTGCAGTCGAACGCGCCTATGGAAAAATTTCTGCGCGCGAACCTGCCCGTTACTCGTTTCGAAGATTTGCGAATTCCGTTCGCGGCGATGGCAACGGATTTGAAAACCGGCACGGCAGTCGTGTTGCGCGATACGGGCGATCTGACCTTTGCGATTCGCGCCAGCGTTTGCCTGCCTGCTTTCTATGTCCCCGTGCGCGACCCCGAAGGACGACTACTGGTTGATGGCGGACTGGTGGCAAATCTCCCGATTAGCCATACGCGGGAACTCGGCGCCGACATCGTAATCGCAGTTGACGTGGGCGCCGACGGGGCGCGGTTTATGGATCGGCCGCGCACCGCGCTGGGCGTGCTCACCCAGGTCTTCGTTGCGGTTGAGCGGATAGTTTCGAATCAGGAGACCGCGAATGCGGATCTGATCATTACGCCGAAGGTCGGCCACATTCGCTGGGACGAAACTCGGCGAACTGCAGAGTTTTTGAAAATTGGTTACGAGACAGCGATGGAATCAATTGCCGGCATCAGGGGCCTCATTGAGCAACACACCCTGGCCCGAGATCGCGTCGAGTTCTCCGTTTAGGAAGTGGGACTTGTTCCCCTCAACGCCGCGAATAATCAACGACGACGCATGCGAACAGCAGCATCCTCAAGAATTCAGCCCTCATTCGGCCTTTCTTAAAAACAACGGATTGAACAGATCGATTGCTCGGCGGGTTCTTCGGGGTTTCAAGAAATGTCCGACAAGCTCCAGTTTGCCGCTCGTTTCCACGACGGGCGGCGTTTAAACAAGCAGGTCAAACAGAACTTTGCCGCACCGCGTCGACGATGGCGCACGCGGCTTAGGATCGCGATTGTCTCGCTTGCCCTGGCGCTGATCTCACTCAGCGCCTTTTTAATTCATTCATATCGTTCCTACGCAAAGATTGTCGACGG
>JAWVEM010000245.1:0-5619 GCA_033856735.1 Blastocatellia bacterium | reverse complement strand
GCGAGAACTGGTTCTTTTGCAGCTTCTTGAGCTGCGCCTCGGCTTCGCCTTGATCGACCTTGTCCTGAACCTGTTCGATCAGCGAAAGCACATCGCCCATGCCGAGAATTCGCTGGGCCACGCGATCGGGATAAAACGGCTCGAGCGCGTCATACTTCTCGCCGACGCCGACAAACTTCACCGGCTGTCCGATGACCTGTTTGATCGACAAGGCCGCGCCGCCGCGCGCATCGCCATCCATCTTGGTCAGCACCACCCCGGTAATGCCGATACGTCGATGAAATTCTTCCGCCGAACGCACCGCATCCTGTCCAGTCATCGCATCGGCGACGAAAAGAATTTCGACCGGACGCGTTTCGCTCTTGATGTTAACCAACTCTTCCATCAACTCATCGTCGATGTGCAGGCGACCGGCCGTATCGATCAGCAGCGTGTCGTAACCAACGTCGCGCGCGTGCTGCACGGCCGCACGAGTCAACTCGAGCGGATCATTCGTCTCAGGCTTTTCAAAGATCGACTGGCCCGTCGCTTTTGCGATGACCTTTAACTGCTCGCGCGCGGCCGGCCGGTAAACGTCAGTTGAAAGCAGCAGCGGCTTTCGATCCTGGTTCTGCGCCAGCCAACGCGCAATCTTTCCCGTCGAAGTCGTCTTGCCCGAGCCCTGCAGGCCGACGATCATAACGACGTTCGGGATCGTCTTGGTAAAGACCAGCCGCGAAGATTGCCCGCCCAGCAATTCGACCAACTCGTCGAAAACGATCTTGACAACTTGCTCGGACGGCTTCAACTCCAGCCAAACCTGCTGGCCTTCGGCTTTCTCCTTGACCGACGCGATAAAGTCTTTGGCGACTTTGTAATTGACGTCGGCTTCCAGGAGCGCCAGCCGAATCTCGCGCAAGGCGGCGTCGACATGCTCTTTGGTCAGGACGCCTTCGCCGCGCAGATTCTTCAGCGTCCGCTTCAGTTTGTCGGAAAGAGACTCGAACATACGTTGCTAGACGAAGATTCCCGGTCTACGCGGAAACAAGCATGATAAGGGCGGGTCTTAGGGGTGTCAAGGAATGGACTGGCGCTGGCAGCAGCGTTAAGTCGCATATAGAATGGCGATTATGCCGGGGACAAAGGCCGAAGTCAGGATGACGTTACCCATCTGTTGGTTCGCTTTGCGAGGACAGGAGCAAGCTGCTGATGGCGATATTAACGGCATATTTTGATGCCAGCGGAAGTCCCGACGAAGGCAGAGCGCTCGTCGTCGCCGGCAACGTATCCACTGTTGAGCAATGGCGAGAATTTGATCGCGAGTGGCGCAGTCTACTGGTAAGAGAAAAGGTTTCGCAGTTTCACATGAGAGACTTCGCGCACAGCTTGCGAGAGTTTGCGGAATGGAAAGGAGACGAGCCTCGGCGAAAGCGTTTTCTTGAAAGGCTCATCGGGATCATAAAGCGCCGCGTTCATAAGAGTATCGCTAACGCTGTCCTTCTTGAACCCTACAACCGCGTTGATGCTGAGTATATGTTTCATGAGTGGGTTGGCTATCCTTTTGCGTTGTGCGGCATGGGCTGCATGAAAGACGTGTACCGGTTCGCTGAGAAATGGAAGCATACATTTCCTGACTGCATTTTTGAAGATGGCGACAAGCATAAGAAAGAATTCAAGCTTCTGATGAAGCGCTTTGTTGATTGGCCTGATATATTTCGCTCGAAAAAGGACATCATTGCGTTCCAAGCAGCAGATCTTGCGGCTTGGGAAAACTTGAAACTTTACACGTGCGCCGAATCTGGCGAGATGTTTAGACTTCGCGAATCATTGAAGGCGCTAGAAACGATTTCTAGCGATTGGTATGTCTACACCGAGAGCGAGTTAAGACGAAGGTGCAAAGACTTCAGTATTCCGAAGCGGACAAGGGTAGGCATTTCAGCGAAGGCTTGAATGAGAATGAGTACGGGAGTTTGAAATCACAATTTGTGATTTCAAGTTGGCGCGAGGATAAATTGGTCCTGGCTGTAACAAATCGTAATCGTAGTTGGTCTCTACAGAGCGCAATGAGGCGCATTCTGTCTGCTCTTCTACAGGGCGCGCTTCTATTCTTTTGCCTTGGCGCGGGAATGCTTATCCACGCTCAAGAGCCATCACGAACATCTTCGACTCGAACCGTAAACCAAGCTTCCAATCAAAAATCGGAATTCATCGCTCCCGGCATCGAGCACCTCCAAATCACTCGTGGGTACAAATCTGACAAAGAAGCAACCGGTCCGTGGTTCATCAACATGCTCCGCATCGATCTCAGCCAGGCACGCCTGCAACTGGTTCATGCGATGGATGAAGCTGTGGGACTGGAAACTGTTAGTTCGATGGCCGCGCGGTACGGAGCGCTGGCGGCGGTTAACAGCGGCTATTTTCGTACTACGGGGACCTATCGCGGCGATTCTGTAGGCGTCGAAGTTCTGGGCGGAAAGCTTCTGAGCGAACCGAACAGCGTCCGCGCCGCGCTCGGTTTGATCGAAAAGGGAGGCCGCCAGGAATTGATCTTCGGGCACGTCCAATTCGAAGGCCAGATTACTTCGGGCTTGAGCACCAAGTGGCACGGGCCTCTCCGTGGAAATACGCGCAAGATGAGCGTGCCACAATCGAAACATGCTATCGATGGATTGAACCGGCCACGAGCCGATAACGAACTCATTGTTTTCACTCCGGAATTTCATCGCACCACACTCACCGAGCCGAACGGTCTTGAGCTCGTCGTGCGCCGTGGCCGAGTGGTTGAAGTGCGAGATCTAAAGGGCAGCAGCGTGATCCCAGCGGACGGTTTCGTAATTTCAACTGCAGGCGCGGCCCGTGAATGGGCGCTCAAGAATCTAGGCATGGGAGCGCGGGTTCAATTGAATCTTAAGCTGTCGCCGATTGAAACCGAGCAGGCAGATTCATGGAAGAAAGCAACCAGCGTTATCGGCAGTGGTCCCCAATTGATAAAAGGCGGACGCGTCGAGATCACCAATGTCGCGGAAAAGATCCTACCGAGCTTTGTTAATGACGGCCATCCTCGCACCGCGATCGCCAGGCTGAAATCAGGACATATCCTACTGGTTACCGTCGATGGTCGTCAGCCGGGGGAAAGCATAGGCATGTCCCTGAACATGTTGGCGGATCTGTTACTCGAGTTCGGCGCGGTGGAGGCAATCAATCTCGACGGCGGCGGATAGAACACGATGGTCATCAGGAATATGTTGGTAATTAAGCCTTCTGACGCTACCGGCGATCGCCCGGTGAGCGACGCCATCCTCGTCTATCCACGTTAGAATTCGGCCGAAAGAAAATATTCTAATGCGCTTCCGAATCAGGTTGGATAAAGTGATGTTACTGCGTTGATTTTTTTAGCTGCTTGGCACCAGGCTGCGCTTTCCCGCCGATTACGCTTTTCGGCGTTTGGTATGGATTACTTTGAGAGTCTTTGAAATGGACGGTGAAACTCGTGTGGTTGTTCGACAACTCGTCCTCCGACGTCTTTGAAAGCACAAAGGTGAGGATGCCCTTCACCCGAGTGCCCTTGGCGATCGGAGCTTGTGCGGTCTTCTGAACCAAATCCTCTTTAGCGAGGTCTACTCTTGTACCGTTAGTTCCGGGCATCTCAACATAACCGCTAACGTGTACAGGTTCCACGACGGTGGGAACACGACGGCTTGGAGAACTCACTTCCAGACTCCAGCCTTGCGCGGTGCTCAACGCTCCAGCGTTACGCACAGAGACGACCAGAGAGACGGCCAAATCCTGCTGATGATTCGGAACCGGATACATAGACACATTTTCGATTAGGCCTACCACCGACGGCGTGTCTGCAACAACCTTAGAATCGGGTTCAGCCTTGGTTGCTATCGACGGGTCTCTTTTTGTGTCTGGCCGCGGGCTGGTTCGGCATCCACCCAGTACCAAAGCCAAAATCGCCAGGGTGATGACCAGGGGTTGTGTCACTGAAGGATTGGGCGCGCGCATGTACGTGATTATCGCTGGATTCCGCCCAGCGTCCAGGAGATAATTAGCTGTTGCTGGCCAAAAACGGCTCTTCTTGACCCTGTAATCGCGTAAATGAATCAGCGCCACGATTCCTAGGTGCGTGACGCTCGTTGCGGACTGTGGTATTTTCAGGTCGCTTGAAGGCGATCACGCGCGCTACTCTCGAGCCCGTCTTGTCCCCCCTTGGACTTCAGAGATGAAAGGCGCAAGTCATTGAGCTTTTACTAACTTACTCGGGACTGTCACGAAAGTTGCGGCACTAGGCGATCACCCTTCACGGGAACTTATCCGCTTGAGCAAAGAGAAGCACAACCCCGACAACGCTGTTGTCGATCTGGAGCACGCCCGCGTGCGGCTGCGGTCGCGCGCCGGCAAATCTTCTCCGGAAGCCCTGGCTGACGATCTGGAACTGGTTCGGGGCTTACTCGATCAGGGTCTGACCACTGAGGCTCGTTCGCGTCTCAATTTGCTGCTTGCCCAAACACGGACTCAGCCCGCGCTGTTGGCCCAAGCGCGTTGGGCTTTGTCGCTCGCGCTTGAGATGCAGGGTCAATATCGCGAGTCGCTCGATGCGGTCGCAATGTATGAAGACCCCGAGGCGCGCGCCAAGCTCGATCCAACCTTAAGCGCACGACTGCGCGTGCAAATCGCGCTGGCCTATAACTACAACCAGGATCATCCCAAGGCCGTCGCCCTGCTGAAAGCGACGCAACGCGATGTGCCGGAAGACGGCGCCGAAGCAGGCGCGGTTTATGCTGCGTTGGCCCGCGTCTATCGGAGCATCAGCGAGTATCCAATCGCCCGTGACTATTCGCATCGCGCGCTGGAGAGTTATCGACTGAGCGGCGATTGGCGCGGATTATCCGAAAGCTATTTCGGGCTGGGCGTTGCGGATATTCAAGAAGGAAAAACCGAGCAGTCTTTGGAGAACTTCGGACAGGCCTTGAAGCTGATCGGCGATCACCCGGCTAGCTTTCAGCTTGGCCGTATTTACTCGAACATGGCTGGCGCCTGCTGGTTTTTGAAGCAGCCTCAAGAAGGGATTCGCTATCTCGAAAAGGCGACCGGTTATTACGAACGAACCGATCATAAGAAGAGCGCGGCCGACGCTTATAATAATCTCGGCGTAAATCTGGTGCTGATCGGCCAGTGGGATCGTGGCCAGGAAGCGCTGGAACGGGCGCTGGCCCTCGCTACCGAAGCTGACAATCAGGGCGCCGAGGTGCCCATGATTCTGGACTCGTTGGGTGAACTGTGCACCCTGCGCGGCGATCTTGACGAAGCCGAGAGCTATTTGCAACGCGCGGTAACGCTGGCGAATGAACGCGGGAACAAGTGGTATCAGGGACAGACGCAACGCACGCTCGGTCGTTGCTATTTGGCAATGAAGCGAGGTGCTGAAGCCCGGGCCACTGCGAAGACGGCGCTGGAACTGGCCGAGTTTATCGGCGATCGTCAGGCAATTTGCGAATCGCGGCTCTTGCTTGCCGAGGCCTTTTTGGAATGCGGAGCAACCGACGAATCGGCCGCAAACGTTCAGAAGCTGGCGCAACTGATAACAGATTCGCCCACCGATTTGCTTCTGTCAGGCGAGGCGCAGCGACTGCACGG
>JAWVEM010000244.1:0-10552 GCA_033856735.1 Blastocatellia bacterium | reverse complement strand
ACGTTTCGTTCTACAACGAAACTGAAGGACGGGGCATCCTGCCGACCCCGGTCATCGGGATGTTGGGTTTGATCGACGATGTGAAGCGCGTCATTCAACCGGGCTTCAAGAACGTCGGCGATTTTATTGCGTTGCTCGGCGCGACGTGCGATGACCTATCGATTAGCGAATACACCGCCGTCGTCGAAAGTAAAAGCGCGGATCAGATCACCAAAGAAGGTCGCGTGCCCGTGCTTGATCTGGAGGCCGAGCTCGCAGTGCAGACGGCTTGCCTGCGCGCGGCCGAAGCCGGCCTGTTGCGCTCAGCTCATGATTGCGCGGATGGCGGTTTGGCGATCGCGCTGGCGGAATGTTGCTTCTCTTCTTTGAATCGCACGGTGTTCGGCGCCGATATTGATATCACGGGCGACTACGGCGTGGCCATGCGGCTATTCAGTGAAACCCCGTCACGAATCATCATCAGTTTTGACGAATCGGCGCTGGGCGATATCGAAGAGGTCGTAGCCGCGGCGGGCTGTCCGATGACGCTGCTGGGAAGTGTCGGATCGGATCGCTTGCGAATTCAAAGCGACGGCGACGAAGTAATTCAACTGGACGTAAGCGAGATGGAAAACGCGTGGCGTTCGTCCCTGAAAGATAAATTAGGGGCAGAGGTAATGGCGGCCGGCGCTGAATGAAGCTCGGTCGTGGGTTAGTACCGGGTTCAGACGAGATTAGAAGTCTCATTAGCACCTCACTTCAGTGAGGTGTCTACGCGACGCTCGTTGATTCTGGTAACCGTTTCAAACAGTTTCTCGGGAACCCGTTGAAACGGCAGCGACATACTGACTCCGCGCGGGCTTCTGTCGAACTTAGATGCGGCCGCTGCAATGGCTCTGCCACTCTGATGCGCGGCAAGTCTCGGACTTGCCGAAACGTGCCCCATTAATCTGAACGGTCTCTGACCGTGACGGGTTGAAGACCCGAACGAAAAAGAAGGTTCGCCGCCGGCAAGTCGCAGACTTGCCGCGCATCAGAGTGGCAGAGCCATTGCCGTAATGAGTCAAATATATTAGTGCCGTTGAAACCGCTGATCGTTTCCGCAGAGGATCTGGTCACCTCTGAAGTGAGGTGCTATGGGAGCAAAACCGAACCCGGTGGCCTGCTCCCCGCTCAAGACGCTCCCGGCCCGTATGTTATAATCCAACCTCACTTAAAACCTTTATTTGTAGAGTTCTAATCGTAGATACAGACGCGTAATTGTTCTGGAGGTAAATATGGCAACCGAGATGAAACGTTCTCCCGCGATAATCGATCGACTGGAAGAGCTTTTGGGGGCAGACGCCCGGACACTTTTGGATCATACGGCCCAGACCATTCCGAACAGTCAGATTCAGATGCCGGGGCCGGACTATATCGACCGGGTTTTCTCTCAGTCAGATCGTTCCACGTCAGTGCTGCGGTCGTTGCAGTCGTTGCTGGGCCATGGGCGTCTGGCGGGCACTGGATACGTTTCGATCTTGCCGGTTGATCAGGGGATTGAACATTCCGCGGGCGCCTCGTTCGCTCCAAACCCACAGTATTTTGATCCCGCGAACATTGTGAAGCTGGCGATCGAAGGCGGCTGCAACGGCGTCGCCTCTACGTTTGGCGTCCTGGGTAGCATCGCGCGAAAGTATGCTCACAAAATTCCCTTCATCGTGAAGATTAATCATAACGAGTTGCTGACCCTACCGAATAAATTCGACCAGGTAATGTTTGGCACCGTGAAAGAAGCGCATAACATGGGCGCGGTCGCAGTCGGCGCCACGATCTATTTTGGTTCAGATGAATCCACCCGGCAGATTACCGAAGTCGCCGAAGCTTTTGCGCAAGCGCACGAGCTCGGCATGGCCTGCATCCTCTGGTGCTATCTGCGCAATTCGAAGTTCAAAACCCCGGAAGGCGACATGCACACCTCCGCTGACTTAACTGGTCAGGCCAATCACCTCGGCGTCACGATCCAGGCTGATATCATCAAGCAGAAATTGCCGGAACGGAACGGCGGCTATCCGGCAGTTGAAAAGGAGCTGGGAACGTCCTACGGCAAGACCAGCAAACTGGTTTACGAGAAGCTTACCACTGACAATCCAATCGACCTGGTGCGCTATCAGGTTGCCAATTGCTACATGGGCCGCATCGGTCTGATCAATTCGGGAGGCGAGTCGAAAGGCGCCGGCGACATGGCGGAAGCCGTGCGCACCGCAGTGATTAATAAACGCGGCGGCGGGATGGGTTTGATCTCCGGACGCAAAGCATTTCAACGACCGATGAACGAAGGTGTAGAGCTGCTTAACTCGATTCAGGACGTCTATCTCTCTCCCGAAATCACCGTCGCTTAACAGAGCGCCGACAGGATATCGGCGCTCCAGCGCATTGCACGCGCCTGAGGCGATCAATATAATGCGCCAGCTTTAGAAAGCTCCCCCTGAACGAAATATGTCGACCCCAATTCGCTGGAGACACGACCGGCCGGCACCGCGCCGATCACGACAAGAGCCGCGACCGCTCTCGGTAATCCGATCAGCCCTGGGTGAAATGGCGCGGATGGCTTTTTCCGAGCCTTTCATGCTAACCATCGAACGGCAACAGATTTATTTGCGCCGTTTGCCAAAACCCCTTGATGGTTTGCGCATTGTCCATCTTTCAGACTTTCACTACGGCCCGATCGTTGATCCCATCCATCTCGAGCGCGCTATTGAAGCAGCCAACAACCTGCGGCCCGATTTGATCGCGCTGACGGGCGATTACATTTCGCATGATCGCAGTTACGCCGCGCCCTGTGCGGAATTAGTAGGCCGCCTGCGCGCGCGTTACGGTGTGTTCGCCGTTCTCGGAAATCACGATCACTGGACCGATGCCGAGTTGATCGCCGACCTCTTCCGGGCCGAAGGCATTAAAGTCCTGTTGAATGAAGGTATGCGCATCGACCTAGACGGAGAATCATTCTGGCTCGCCGGCGTTAACGACACGATGGTTGGTCTCGAGGATCTGCCGCTGGCCATGGCCGGCTCTGGCGATAACGAAATGAAGTTGTTGCTCGCCCACAATCCAATCATCCTGCGTCGCGCAGCCCGGGCTGGGGTGGATCTCGTGCTCAGCGGCCACACGCACGGCGGCCAGGTGACCCTGCGGCCTGAGAAGAATCGCTCTGGCCGGCCGCGTCGTCGATTACTGCGTGGACTTGGGCGGCGAGGAAACACACAGATATACGTCACGCGCGGCCTCGGAACTGTTGTCTTGCCGATTCGCTATGGTTGCCCGCCGGAAATTTCACTGCTTGAGATGCGATCCATGTCGTAGAATCACGGCTCGCAGCTATTCGGGATTGCCGCATCGGGGACTACGTCCGAGTACCAGGCTAAATCGGCAATCGCAAATCTAAAATCGACAATCCCTAATGTCCTCTCGAATTATCACACTGCCCAATCTGCTAACCGTCGTCAGGATGGCGTTGATTCCAGTATTTGTCTCCCTGCTTTTTTATCAAAAGTTTCTGCTGGCCCTGGGAGTATTCGTCTTTGCGGGGATCACTGACGGCCTCGATGGGCTGCTGGCCCGTCGCTTTCATCAGCAATCTCCCCTGGGCCGAATTCTGGATCCGATTGCCGACAAGATGATGCTGGTGACTTCGTTTGTCGTGCTTTCAATGCGCGGCGTTTATCCCACGCCTTTGCCGAAGCATCTGCCTATTCCCTTCTGGGTAACCATCACCGTGATCAGCCGCGATGTTTTCATCCTGGTCGGTGCGGCGGCAATTAACATGGTCAGCGGCTTTCGCGCCTTTCGACCTTCGTTCCTCGGAAAGCTCAGCACGGTAGTCCAGATTGGCGCGATCGCGATCGTAATTCTGGCCGCCCAGACCAGAGTAGGCACTGGCTACTACCTGCCAACCGTGTACACGTCCGTCTTTGTTTTCACCCTCTTGTCCGGCATCCACTACGTCTTCTTTGTCTCCGGCTTGCTAAACGACGACCGCAAATAGGTGGCAGACCCGCCTGCGGTAGCGCGCGTTGAATCTGCGCTATCAAAGGGTCGCCCGGTCACTGATCAACCTCCCGCTACCGCAGGCGGTTCTGACTCCTCGCAAAGTTGACAACAACGGACTCAGGTATTATTCTAACCCAGCATTCAACCCGTCTCTCGATTAGCGAACGGCGGAAATAAACAGCGGAGTATTGAAGAAAATGAGCAAAATCATTGGTATTGATTTGGGCACGACTAACTCGGTGGTCGCGGTAATGGAGGGCGGTGAGCCCATTGTGATTAATAATTCCGAGGGTGGCAGGACGACTCCTTCAGTGGTCGCCTTCGCCAAAGATGGCAGCCGCCTCGTTGGCCAGGTGGCCAAACGGCAGGCCGTCACCAACCCTGAAAACACGATCTATTCAATTAAGCGGTTCATGGGCCGGCGCTTCAGCGAAGTGGCCGAAGAAATGAAACAGGTTCCCTACAAGGTCCAGGGCAGCGGCGCCGGTGGCGACGTTCGGATCGTGGCCGGCGGCAAGGAATGGAGCCCACCGGAAATTTCGGCCATGATCCTGCAAAAGATGAAGCAGTCAGCCGAGGACTATCTCGGTCAAAAAGTCGAGAAGGCCGTGATTACCGTTCCGGCTTACTTTAACGATTCACAGCGCCAAGCCACCAAGGACGCCGGGAAGATCGCGGGCCTGGAAGTAATGCGCATCGTGAACGAGCCTACCGCCGCGGCGTTGGCCTACGGTCTCGATAAAAAGAAGGACGAGACGATTGCCGTGTTCGACTTTGGCGGCGGCACTTTCGACATTTCGATTCTCGAAGTCGGCGAAGGCGTCGTCGAAGTGAAATCGACCAACGGCGACACGCACCTCGGCGGCGACGATATCGACGAGGCCCTGGTTGAGTGGATCATCGAAGAGTTCAAGAAAGATCAGGGCATCGATTTGTCCAAAGACAAGATGGCCCTGCAGAGGCTGAAGGAGACTGGCGAGAAAGCCAAGATTGAGCTTTCCTCGACCATGGAAACCGAAATCAATCTTCCTTTCATTACTGCCGACGCGTCCGGGCCGAAGCATCTGGTGATGAAGCTTACGCGGGCAAAGTTCGAGCAGTTGTGCGAACCGATCTTCAAGCGCCTGACTCCGCCGCTCGAACAGGCTTTGAAGGATGCGGCCCTGGATTCGTCGAAGATCGACGAAGTGGTTCTCGTCGGTGGATCGACGCGTATCCCCAGAGTGCAGGAAATCGTCAAAGGATTTTTTGGCAAAGAGCCGAACAAGAGCGTCAATCCCGACGAAGTCGTAGCGATCGGCGCGGCCGTGCAGGCCGGCGTGCTGTCAGGTGAGAAGACCGACATCCTTCTGCTCGACGTTACGCCACTGAGTCTCGGCATTGAAACTCTGGGCGGCGTGTTCACGAAGCTAATCGATCGCAACACTACTATTCCAACGCGCAAGTCTGAAATTTTTTCCACCGCTTCGGACAATCAGACGTCGGTTGAAGTTCATGTGCTGCAGGGCGAGCGGCCCATGGCGGCTGACAATCGCACGCTCGGAAAGTTTCACTTGGTCGGAATTCCTCCGGCCCCGCGCGGCATGCCGCAAGTCGAAGTCGCTTTTGACATCGACGCCAATGGCATTGTGAACGTTTCTGCCAAAGACATGGGCACGGGTCGTGAGCAGAAGATCACGATCACATCGTCGTCGGGTCTCGGCAAAGATGAGATCGACAAGATGATGCGTGACGCCGATTCCCATTCAGCCGACGATGCGCGCAAGCGCGAAGAGATCGAGTCGCGTAACAAACTCGACAGTCTTGTCTATCAAATGGAGAAGACGCTGAACGAAAACCGCGAGAAGGTCGGCGCTGTAGCGGGCGAAGTCGAAACCGCAATCGCCGACGCGAAGAAGGCCCTCGAGGAAGGCGGCGTCGAGCGGATGAACGAAGCGTTTACCGCGCTGCAAACCGTCTCTCACAAGATGGCCGAAGCGCTGTACCAGCAAACCGCCTCGGCTCCTGAAGGCGAGCCAACGGAGCAATCATCCGCTGCCGGCGCTTCAACGTCCGGCCAGCCGGGCGGCGAAGACAATGTGATCGACGCCGAGTATGTCGACGTAGATGAAGAGAAGAAGTAAGGGCATTTCCGATTGCCGATTTTGATTGCCGATTGGTCGTCAACCTCACTCGCTCTGGAACGTCTTAGCGCGGTTCGGGTAAGAGATCAATCGGCATTCGGCAATTGGAAATCGTCAATCGAGTAATGGCCAAAGAAGACTTCTACAAGATTCTCGGGGTTAAGCGAGACGCCAAGCCGGAAGAGATCAAGAAAGCCTACCGGCGGCTGGCGCGCAAGCATCACCCTGACGTAAACCCCGGCGATAAAGCCGCTGAAGATCGCTTCAAGCAGGTGAGCGAAGCGTTCGATATCCTTTCCGATCCCAAGAAACGGAAGGTCTACGATCGCTTTGGGCAGTACTCGGATACGCTCGCTAACGCCGCTGCGGGCGCGGGTCCGGGCACTGGGCCTACTTACACACGCGGTGCGCCATTTGATTTTTCCGGCTTCGACTTTGGCGGCGCAACTTCTTCCGCCGACAGCGGCGGGGGCAGCAGTTTCCGGGACATCTTTGCCGATTTATTTAGCGGTGGAAAAGCTGAACGCGAAGCCCCGCGGCCGCAGCCGCAAAGAGGCGCGGACATTGAGATGCCGCTCTCGCTAAGCTTTGAAGAAGCAATCACCGGACTCACCACCAGCATCGCTGTCAACAGATCCGATCAGTGTTCGCGCTGTCATGGCGCCGGTGATACAGGCGGGTCGGTGATTACCTGTCCGACCTGCAAAGGCTCTGGCCAGGTCCAGCGGGCCAGCGGCCGTCTTCGCTTCACACAGGAATGCACCGACTGTGGCGGCACTGGCAAGCGACGCCCGCCGTGCGCTCTTTGCAAAGGCAAGGGCACCTTACCCAAGATTGAGAATGTTAAAGTCCGGATTCCGGCCGGGGTGGACACGGGTTCGCGCGTGCGCATTCCCGGCAAAGGCGAGGGTGGACGGCTGGGCGCGCCGCCCGGCGATCTTTTCATCATTACCAATGTCGGCCGTCATCAGTATTTCACCCGCAAGGGCGACAACATCTACGTTACGGTTCCAATCACCGTTCCGGAAGCAGCCCTGGGCGCGAAGATCGAAGTCCCGACCGTCAACGGCAAAGCGCAGTTGCGCATCGCGCCTGGAACTCAATCGGGACAGAAATTTCGTCTGCGCGAACGCGGCGCGCCTTCCCTCCGTGATCCAAATAAACACGGTGATCAGTTTGTAGAGGTCCAGGTGGTTTTGCCGAAAGTAATCTCGGAAGAGACGAAAGAATTGCTGCGCAAGTATGGGCAGATGAATACGGAGAATCCGCGAGTGGTGATGGGACTGGAGTAAAGATATTGTCGATTTCCAATTGCCGATTGCCGATTCGTCACTGGTAATCGAAAACCGAAGCAAAACGCCAATTGGAAATCGCAATCAGAAATCGGCAATGAAGAAGCGAGCCCAGACATTCACGATCAGCGCCGTGGCGGAGCAGTTCGAACTCCACCCACAGACGCTTCGTCTCTACGAGCGTGAAGGATTGCTGAAGCCTTCGCGTTCAGAGGGCAACACACGTCTCTACACTGACACCGATCTTGAACGGCTTGAAATCATTTTGTCTTTGACGCGCGACCTCGGAGTGAATCTCGCCGGCGTGGAAATCATTCTGAACATGCGCGAAAAGATGGACGCGATGCAGCGCGAGTTCGAGCGCTTCTTTGATTACCTGCAAGCACACGCCGAAGAATTTTCTCACTTCACTGAGCCGCCTCCACCCGAGGCCGGCGCGCTTGTTCCCATCAGCCGCATCAATCGTCCGGCCCCCGCAAAGCGCCGCGCCGCTGGTGGCAAATCCCGCTAAGTCATTTTCTGACATTCAGAAGTTCGCCCTGCGAAAGTGTGGTTGACAAGCAGACTACGATTGAAGGGGTGTGCCGTGGAAACCGGCCAACTTCTTATCGTTTGTCTTGCTCCCAATGCGGCTTGCGGCAAAACCTACTTTCCTGTTCATTCTGCTGATTGGCCTGGTGTGTTCGGCGCCGCGATCAGCGGCTGCTCAAGATCTCGACAACATCACCATCAGTGGACGCGTAACGGATCAGAACGCCGCGGTGATTCCCGGCGCGATCGTTACCGCTACGCTCGTCGCTACCAAAGCTGAGCGCACGGCCGTTGCTGATGACAATGGTCAATACAAGCTGATCCAACTTCCTCCTGGCATCTACAGCGTCATAGCCGTATTCACAAACTTTGCTGCCGAAGAAAAGACCGGCCTCAACACGATCGCGGGACAGAACGTCAAACTCGATTTCATCCTTAAGCCCGCCACGGTCACTGCCGCAGCCGTGGTCATCAGCGCCGCCGACACTCCGCAAGTGGACACCACGCGCACCGTGGTGGGAGGCACGGTGACCACGCGCGAGGTTGAAGCGCTGCCGGTCAACACGCGTTCGCCATTCGATTTGATTTTCACGCTGGGCGGCGTGACTGAAGAGCCGCTTTCAACGCGCGATCTGGCTGAAGATCGTACCAACTCGCGCGCGACACCTGAAGAAGCAGGAAATTTTTCCCTTTCCGGGGGCACGGCATATTCCAACAACCTCACCATCGATGGGCTCGACAACAACGACGACCGCGGTGCTCGCGAGCGCTTCACGCCGTCGATTGAAGCGGTCGAAGAAGTACAGGTGATCCGGAACCAGTTCGCGGCCGAGTACGGACGGGCCTCAGGCGGCCGGGTCAACCTGCGCACGCGCAGCGGTTCAAACAAAGATCATGGCCGCGCTTTTTATTTCTTCCGCGATGAATCGTTGAATGCCAACACCTGGAAGAACAATTCGCTCGGCCTCTCGCGCCTGCCGCTGCAGGAACACGACCCCGGCCTTACTTTCAGCGGGCCGGTAGTCATTCCCAAACTTTACAATGGTCGCAACCGCACCTTCTTTTTCAGCGCATATGAGTACGATACGCTGCTGGACTCGACGGTAATTGACGCGCTGGTGCCCGTGGATCAGAACCCTTCGTTTCCGCTGCCGGCTCCAACCAGCCTGCAACAAAAGAGAGCCGAAAACGCTGCCGCTCCCGCATTGAAGGCCCTCAACGGGGTTGCTCCATTCGTCGCGGCGGTTAGCACTCCGCAACGCAATCACATCTTCACTACTCGCGTCGATCACACTTTCAGCGATATGCACAACGGTTCCTTCCTTTATCAACTGGGCCGTCTGAACAACCTGCGGCAGTTCGGCGGCGGCAATCGTTTGGCCGAAAGCTTGATTGGAAAGTCCCGCAACACTGACGCCCTCTCGTACTCGGACAACTATGTCCTCTCGGCCAAAGCCGTGGCCCAAACGCGCATTCAATACTCGCGACTGACGCCGGCGATTGCAGCCACGGGCGGCACGCGCAAGCCGGTGCTAATCATTAACATCAACGATTCGGCCTCGATAAATTCAGGAAGCTTGATTGCCGGAACCTCGACAACCGGCGCGAGCGATCGCAACGAGACCCGCTTTCAACTGCAAGAGGTTTTTGCCTATGTCAACGGCAACCATTCGATAAAGCTGGGCGCAGACCTGCAAAGAATCAGCTCGACCTTTATCGATCTCAGCGACGCGAGTGGCACCTGGAGTTTCGACAGCGCCGGCGACTTTCTGGCGAACCTTCCCAGCCGTTTCCGGCAAAACTTTCTGACGACCTCGACGCAGCACAACACCTACACGGGAGTGTTTGCGCAGGACGAATGGCGGCTGAAGCCAAACTTCGTTTTGAGCTATGGTCTGCGCTATGAAAACGAGACCATCGTGCACGACCGAAATAACTTCGGGCCGCGCGTTGCCTTCTCGTACGATCCTCTTAAGTCAGGCAAGACGGTGATTCGCGGCGGCGCGGGAATTTTTTATAACCGCGCCTTGCTGCGCACGATTGATGATTTTACTCTGGGCGCCCAGCAACTTTTCTTTGACACGGACGCGCTGGTCGATCCGTCGACGAGCAAGTTGATGAGCGACGCCCAGCGCCGCGCATTCATCGCCGCCAACCTGCACTTTCCCCTGACTGTCTCCGTTGATTCGCCTTTGGTAAAACAGTTCGGCGTACTCAATGCCGGGTTCTCACGCCGCTTGGATCCCAGCCTGCGCATTCCGGAAAGTTATCAGACCAACCTTGGCTTCGAGCGCGAGGTTGGTGGCGGCTTTGTCTTCGAGGCGAACTACACCTGGAATCGCGGCCTGCATCTGTGGCGCGAGTTCAACGTCAACGCGCCGACGCTGCCAAGCGGGTTCAAAAACTTTACATCGTACCTGGCATCTCGCGACTTCACCAACTTTCTCAGCCGACCGGGGGGCGTTCGGCCGATCCTGAACACGTCGGCTGCCGGCGACCTGGTGCGTTTTGTGCTGGCGCCGACTGATCCGGCTAACCCAAATTCAGTCGTCCGGATAACCGAATTCGGCGTGCCGATCTCGCTCGTCAATCTCAACG
>JAWVEM010000243.1:0-2945 GCA_033856735.1 Blastocatellia bacterium | reverse complement strand
CGCCGCCACCGGAGCAATTAAAGGCGCCGCCGTGGCGGGCGGCGAAGCCACTGGCCTGACCAAAGGCAAGACTGCGAAGAAGCGTTAGTCCATTATCCGTTTTTGTGAAGAATGGAAACGAATGAGCCCGCGTGGCGAAGAATCTTCGTCGCGCGGGCTCTTAAATTTGTCAGCTCTCAAGCGGCTGCTGATCAAGAGGCGTCAGATACTATTCGGTAATTTCAGTTAGCTTGGTTACCTTGAGGGTGTCGCCGTCGATCGTTCCTTCGGCTTTGACCTTCAGGCCCTTCTTCGACTTGGTGCTCTTCAGCAGAGCTTCCGCGCTGGTATTGCCGCTCTCGTCCAACTTGTAAAGCTTGTCGCCGGCAAAAACCGCGTAACCGCTTTTCTCGCACGACTCCATGGTCGCGCAACTGGTGCCGTGGGTCTTTACCCAGGTGGCGAAGGTCTTGTCGGCGGCGTGGTTGGCGGCACAACTGTTATCGATCAGATAACCAGTCAGGGTCGTGCTCTTGTCCTGAGCAATCAGTGCTCCGGCCATCAAAGCCAGGACTACTATCAAAGGGAAAATTCTACGCATCATTTCGGGGTCTCCTTGGTTCAATCTTTCGGTTTATTGATCGGGGGGCGAATGGTATCACACCCTTACCAGTCGGCGAAGCCGACGACATATCAGTAGCCCACAGCGCGAGCTGTGGGTACCCAGCCCAACCAAACACGTGAGCCCGCGAACGCGGGCGACATAACACTCGGTTGGAGCTATGCCGCCCGTTTCACGGGCTTCTTTTTCTTTCAAACGTTGAACCCACAGCGCGCGCTGTGGGCTACTGGTATCGCCGCCTGCTGCGCAGGCTGGTTGAATTGTGATCCCCAGGGACGGCCAACTGGCGCTTGCGCCCTCCCCGACGGTCGCCTACTGCCCGGGTTGGCCTTCATCATCGGCTCGCTTCTCGGGACGCATGTGCGGAAACATGATCACGTCGCGGATCGATTGTTTGTTGGCGAGCAGCATTACCAGACGATCGATGCCGAGGCCGATACCTGCCGCCGGGGGCATGCCATAAGAAAGCGCGCGGATGTAATCTTCGTCCATCACCATCGCCTCTTCATCGCCCCGCTCGCGCTGCTGCACCTGATCGTTGAAGCGCTGGTACTGCTCTTCCGGGTCGTTGAGTTCAGAGAAGCCGTTACCGGATTCAAGCCCGCCGACGAAGTATTCGAAGCGTTCGGCAATGGAGGGATCCGCAGGCGAGGCTTTTGACAGCGGCGAGATGGGCTTGGGAAAATCGGTAATGAAGGTTGGTTGAATTAGATCCCATTCGACCAGTTCCTCAAAAGTTTCAACCAATAATTGCGGACGATCCGATTCTCTAACCAGGTTGCTGTGCTTAGCGATTTCCTTTGCACGTTGCCAGGCGCTGTCTGCTTCTTCATAAAACACATCATCTTCGTGGGTACCATTCGCGAAGTGAGTCACCAATAGAGGTTCGGCAAAAGTCCGGAACTCATGAACGGTAAGTAGATTCTTAATATCCAGGAGAAAATCATCATTCTCGACGATCTTCCATCGCGCCTTTAGTTCTGACATGATTGAGTCCGCCATACTGATTCGTTTGAATGGCTTCGCGAAGTCGATCGGATGGACGCCGTAGCGAATGGTGAGTCCCCCAGTCGCGGCCTTCACCACCGACCGCAGAAGCTTCTCAGCGAAATCCATCATCTGATTCACATCCGCGTAAGCCATATAGAACTCGAGCATGGTGAATTCGGGATTGTGTTTGGTCGAGATGCCTTCGTTGCGAAAGTTGCGATTCAACTCGTAGACCTTTTCAAAACCGCCGACGACCAGCCGCTTCAAATAAAGTTCGGGCGCGATGCGCGCGTAGAGATCGATGTCGAGCGCGTTGTGATGCGTCTTGAACGGTTTGGCGGCCGCGCCGGTCGCGAGGGGCGTGAGCATCGGCGTTTCGACTTCGATGTAACCGTGATCGTCGAGAAAGCGGCGAATCTCGCGCACCGCTTTCGAGCGCAATTCAAACACTTCGCGCGGCGTCAGGTTTCCTTCTTCGCGTTCAAGTTTCAAACTGCCGGCGATCAAATCGGCATAGCGTTGCCGCTGGCGAATCTCGGCGTCCTGGATCCCGTGCATCTTGTCCGGCATTGGCAGCAGAGCCTTTGCCAGAAACTGCAACTTCTCGACGTGCACCGACAGCTCGCCGGTCCTGGTCACGAACAGATATCCTTCGACGCCGATGAAGTCGCCGTGATCGAGCAGATTGAAAAGATCCCAGCCGTTAACTTCGCCGCCGTCCCCGTCGTTGCTCACGCCGACAATGTCCTGGCGGCGAACGTAAATCTGCAAACGCGAAGTGCCGTCCGACAGATGAACGAACGCGGCTTTGCCCATTACCCGCGGCGGCGCGGCGAGGCGCCCGGCAATCCGCACGCGAGTCTTGTTGAGCGTGGCGTTGGCGGTCTCGAGTTCATCCGGACCGGGCTTCTCACCTTCGGCGACTTGCGGCTCGAATTTCTTGAACGCATCAACAACGGAAGTAATCGTGTCTTCAGCGGACGAAGTCTCAGTGACGTTGCTGCGCTCGAACTTGTTCGGATAGACGTTGCCGACCAGCCGGCGCAGAGCTTCGAGATGCTCGCGCCGCGCCTGGGTCTGATCGTTGTCGGGAACAATGTTCTGTAAGCCTGTGTCAGACAAGAATCTTCTCCATTAGATAAAACGCAAATTATAGAGAGCGGGGAGGGTCAGCGCAAACATGGCGATTGTCAGAACCGCCTGCGGTAGCGGGCGGGCACAGTGGCTGTGGGTTATTGGTCGCCCGCGGACCAGAAAGGCCCGCCCGCTACCGCAGGCGGTTCTGACAATCGCCATGTTTGCGCTGACCCTCCCCGCTCTCTATAATTTGCGTTTTATCTAATGGAGAAGATTC
>JAWVEM010000242.1:0-4007 GCA_033856735.1 Blastocatellia bacterium | reverse complement strand
AGCGCGCTTGTAAGCCGCGAGCGATTTGTCCAGATCGCCGCGAACAAACGCTGCCTCGCCTTCCCTGATCGCAGCCTCGGCGGCCTGAATATCCGAAAACGGGAGTTGGGTGGAGTCCGGCGCCGCCAGGGATTCCAGAACCATCGCGGTCAAATTACTATTATCGCCGAGCGCACGAGAACGCAGCAACGTCGTTCGCGCGCGTTCACGTAATTTCTGGCGCAGCGCGGGATCTTTTTCCATCGCCGAGTTGGCGTAAAGTGTAAAGCCCAGCCTGGAAAGAATGACGGCGTCACTCGGGGTCGCCGCCGCTAACTTCTCCAGCAGCGGCAAAGCGGCGGCGAGGTTGTTCGAGTCATATAGTTCCAGCGCGCGCTTACGTTCGGCCGGATCCTGAGCTCGCGCGAATGCGCCCGGTGAGATTACGACCAAGGCAACAAGTACCAAACCAGCATTGAGGAAGATTCTTTTTGCGGTTAAGCTTTGGTTGTTCATAGCGAGAGCCTCTGAAAAATTTCGATTGACCAGAGCAGGTTTGCTTGCGAAGACGGCGCAAGTCTAGGTCTGATTTCGAATGACTGTCAATGCAATTGGTTTGAGGCATAGCCGACAAAGCTGACGGACGAAATCCATGTCTCATTTACTTGAAGTAAAAAATCTCCATACGCATTTTCCCACGCGCGAGGGTCTGGTGCGCGCCGTTGATGGCGTCAGCTTTCATCTCGACCGCGGCGAGCTGCTGGGATTGGTAGGCGAGAGCGGCTGTGGCAAGTCAATGACCGCGCTTTCCATCATGCGTCTAATCTCGCCGCCAGGAAAGATTGTGGATGCCGAAATTCTATTTGAGGGCAGGGATCTTTTGCAGCTCTCCAATGCTGAAATGCGGGCGGTGCGCGGTAATGACATCGCCATGATTTTTCAGGATCCGATGACTTCGCTCAACCCCGTCTTTACGGTGGGCGAACAAATTGCCGAAGCGCTGCGTCTGCATCGCGACCTCTCGCGCAAAGCCGCGCGCGCCTCTGCGATTGAGGCAATGCGCGAAGTTTCAATCCCTGATCCGGCGCTGCGGGCTGACGATTATCCACATCAACTTTCGGGCGGCATGCGCCAGCGCGTGATGATTGCCATGGCCCTGGCCTGCGATCCGAAAGTGCTGATTGCCGACGAGCCGACCACGGCACTCGACGTCACGATTCAGGCGCAGATTCTCGATTTGCTTAACCAATTGCGCAAAACACGCGAGTTGGCCGTGCTGCTGATCACGCATGACCTCGGCGTAGTCGCGGAAGTTGCCGAACGTGTCGCCGTTATGTACACCGGAAAGATCGTCGAGGAATCGCCGGTGGATGAACTGTTCGCGCGCCCGAAACATCCTTACACCGAAGGCTTGTTGCGTTCAGTGCCTAAGCTGACCGCGAAGGATGTCGCCCGGGCCGAAAGGCTGCAAACGATCGAAGGCACGGTGCCAAAGCCCACCGCACTGCCGCCCGGCTGTCACTTCGAGCCGCGCTGTCAGTATCGGATGCCGCGCTGTCGCGAGGGCGAGATTCCGCTTTTTGACGTGGCGCCGGGGGTGCAGGTGAGATGCGTCTTGTTTGATCCGGCGACCAATCAAGACCAAGTGGAGACTCGCCGATCAATTGGCGGCGATAGCGGCTCTGCCGCCTGATGTGCGGAAAGGCTTTGCCTTTCCAGAGTTACTCCATTTTCAGCGCGAGGCTAGGCCTCGCCTAGTCGGAGGCGTAGCCTCGAAAGCTTGGAAAGAACCATGACGGAAAGCCACAGGCTTTCCGCACATCAGAAGGCAGAGCAATTGAATACTACTCAAACTTCTGCTATCCGATCCGAGAACCATGAACTCGTCCGCGTCGGCGGACTGGTCAAACATTTCCCGGTCGAAGACAGCGCCGATGTGTGGCGCGCGGTCGATGGTGTGTCGTTCGAGATCCTGAGCGGCGAGACCCTCGGGCTCGTCGGCGAATCAGGTTGCGGCAAGTCCACTGTCGGACGTTGCCTCCTGCGCTTGATCGAGCCAACCCAAGGCAACATCCAGTTTGAAGGACGCGAAGTCACCAGCATGGGCAAGGGCGAGCTGCGTCAATTGCGCCGCGAGATGCAAATTATTTTTCAGGACCCGAGCGCTGCGCTGAATCCGCGCATGAAGATTGGCGACATCATTGCCGAGCCGCTCATCATTCACAAGATCGGAAACCGAGTGCAGCAGCGCGAACGGGTGGCCTGGCTGCTGGGTAAGGTCGGTCTCGACGCCGACTTTATGAAACGCTACAGCCACGAATTCTCTGGTGGTCAGTTGCAACGCATCGGCGTGGCGCGCGCGCTGGCGCTCAATCCCAAGTTGATCGTGGCGGACGAACCCGTCTCGGCCCTCGATGTTTCAGTCCAGGCGCAGGTAGTCAATCTGCTGCAGGACTTGCAGAAGGAATTTGGACTTACTTATCTCTTTATTTCGCACGGGCTCGCGGTGGTCGAACACATCTCGACGCGGGTCGCAGTGATGTACCTGGGCCGTATCGTTGAGATCGCCAGCGCGGCGGAATTGTATCTGCGACCGCTGCATCCCTACACGCAGGCTTTGCTTTCGGCCATCCCGGTTCCCGATCCGAAGGCCCGGCGTGATCGCGTAATCTTAAAAGGCGACGTGCCCACGTCGCGGAATCCGCCGTCCGGCTGTCGCTTTCGCACACGGTGTCCAATTGCTATTGACGAATGCGCGCGAATTGATCCAGAGTTGCGCGAAATTTCACCAGGGCATACAGTCGCCTGCATTCGCGTTGATGGTTACGAAGCTGCGCGGCCGTCGAGTCGCAGGCGCCAGTCAATAGTTGATTAGCGCGCAATGGCATTCTTTGGAGTGCGCTGACTTGTCAGCGCTTTAGTAAGCGACCCTTAAAGCGGTAACAAGTTATCGCACTCCAAATTCAGGGACACGGTGAAACATGCTTGGCGTTGCCAGCGTAACAACAACTCTAGCAACGCCTAACTAAATCCCGGACGGAAAGCAGTCTCCCCGTCCTTCGGCTTTCAACAGGAGGATAGTTTTATGAGCGATCCGAATCAGCCGTTTCAACCACCGCCACCACCAGCTACTGAAGGCGAACTCGAGCGCGAGCGGCCGGCCAATCTGCTCTGGGCCGGCGTAGCTTTGGTCGTTCTGGGAATCATTATTTGTATCGGCGGCATCGCCAGTTTCATTCCCGGCGGAGTCGGAACTGGGTTGTCTGTCGCGGCGCTGGGAGTTCTGTTTTTCGGCTTGAGCTTTACCTCGCTGCCAAATGTTCCCGACCCACCCCCGCCCATGTCAGTGTTTGAGAGACTGGGGGGAACCTTCTACGAACCCACAGCCGTGTTTAGGAATCTGCGGGCCCACCCGCGATGGCTGGCGGCAATTCTGATCATCGGGTGTCTCAACGCGGCGTACATTACGGCCTTCTATCATCGTTTGACGCCGGAGCGCATCATTAACTACACGATGGATAAGCTTGAGGAGAGCCCAATCAAACCGCCGCCCGAAGCAATGGCCAAGGCTCGGACACAGGGTGTCGAGCAGGCTAAGTCGCCCATCTTTCAGGCCGGAACTGCCCTCAAGACTGTTGTCGGAGCCTTTTTTGGCATAGCAATCTTTGCCGGGCTGTACCTTCTCGGTGTTCTGGCTTTCGGCGGGCGGATGCATTTCTGGCAAGCCTATGCCGTGGCTGCACACGTGGCGTTCCCGGTCACGGTAATCCAGAAGGTGATCAGTTTCATAATTCTCTTCGTCAAATCACCCGATGATATCCACCCGATCCTTGGCCAGGAAACTCTGGTGACCGACAACCTGGGGATTCTGTTCAAGGCGGCGGAGCATCCGGTGCTGTTCGTCGCCGCCATGTCAATCGGGATCCTTTCATTTTACAAACTCTGGTTGACGGCGACCGGCCTGCGCGAAGGCGGATATAAAGTTAGTTCTTCGGCAGCCTGGGGCGTGGCGATTACGCTCTGGATAC
>JAWVEM010000241.1:0-7240 GCA_033856735.1 Blastocatellia bacterium | reverse complement strand
TCGTTTACGTGCTGCTGTGGAAAACGAAGTGGGGCTATGAAATTCGCGCCACGGGTGCGAATCCAACCGCCGCGGAGTATGGCGGCATTTCAATTCGCAAACAGATCATTCTGGCCATGTCTATCTCTGGTGGGCTGGCGGGCATGGTCGGAATCAACGAAGTTCTCGGCTATCGTTATCGTTACTATGATGGGTTCTCGGCTAACTACGGATTCGTAGGGATCGCGGTGGCGCTCTTGGGGCGCAATCATCCGGTGGGCGTGTTTTTCGCGGCGATTCTTTTTGCCATTCTGCTTCGGGGTGGAATCTTCGTCGATGCTTACACGATTCATGTCTCGAAAGATATCGTCGACATGTTGCAAGGCATTGTGATCATTCTCGTGGCCCTGCGCCCCGACGCAATTTTCGGCAGTTTGAAAAAGTTGAGTAAAGCGAAAGCCTGAAGAGGTCAGTGGTCAGTTGTCAGTGGTTAGTCGGAAAAAGACAATCGGTACCCAGTTCGTTGGATAAAAGTGACCAGCCTGCGGAGCAGGCGAAAGCATAAGCCTGGGGTGAAGCGAAGCGGAACCCCAGGTTGGAATTGACGACAATAATAAGCCCGCGAAAGCGGGCGCCAGAGGTCTTTTTGTTATGAGCGGCGATGCTATGAAACACACCAGCGAGTTGGCGGCGTTCACGCTGTCGCCCGCCCTCGCGGGCTCGAACTCTCGTCCTTGACCCGTTCCTGGGGCTCACGCCCCAGGCTTTATGCCGACGCCTGCTCCGCAGGCTGGCTGATAGAACTTTAGAGGCACCTGATTCGCAGGCTGACAACTGACAATAAAAATCGATGCGCCAGATTCTTACCCTAGCACTCGTATTTTCCACCATCCGCCTGGCCACGCCGCTGGTGTTGGCAGCCCTGGGCGGGCTGTATTCAGAAAGATCGGGCGTCATTAACATTGCTCTCGAGGGGCTATTGCTCGCGGGCGCGTTCACGGCGGCATCGGTAACTCACTACGCTCACAGTCCCTGGATCGGATTGGGCGCGGCGATGTTGGCCGGCGCTTTCGTCGCTTATATTCTCGCGGTAGCATGCATTCGATTCAAGGCCGACCAGGTGGTGACCGGCACTGGGATCAATATCCTGTTCATTGGTTTACCTGCCGTCCTAAGTGGCGCACTGTTTCTTTCTTCCGGTTCGACGCCGCAAATCCCGAAAGAGACCCTGCTGCCCACCCTGTCCGGTCTTCTGCCCGGCTTCATTCCGCAATGGCGAATTCTTTCCGAGGTCTCAGTGATCTCGCTGCTGGCCCTTATACTCGTCCTGGTTACCAGATATGTTTTGTACCGCACGCCGTTTGGTTTGCGTCTGCGCGCGGTGGGCGAGAATCCCGAGGCCGCCGATGCCGCGGGTGTAGGCGTAAATCGAATTCGCTATGCCGGCGTAGTTTTATCGGGGGCCCTGGCCGGAATCGGCGGCGCCTATCTTTCTATCGGGCAGTCGTCTCTGTTCACGCGCAACATGGCCGCCGGACGTGGATTCATCGCGCTGGCGGCGCTGATCTTTGGCAAGTGGCGACCGGTGCAAACGATGCTCGCATGTCTGCTCTTTGGCCTGGCGGACGCGTTGACGATTCAGATGCAGGGCGTCGCCAAGCTGCCTTCGGGCGAAGATATCCCGGTGCAGTTTATCCAGATGATCCCCTACGTAGTTACGATCGTGGTGCTGGCCGGCTTTATCGGCCAATCGCGCGCGCCCCGCGCTCTCGGCACTCCTTATCAAAAAGAAAGATAAGTGGCACAGACTTCAGTTTGTGGATTGTCTCCGGAAACACAGACCGAAGTCTGTGCCACCGCGGATGACAGCAGGCGAGCTTTAATGTTGTAATGTCTTCCACGAAAATCCGAATGTCATCGTCACAGAATTTTTCAACGCTTTATGAGCGTGCTCAGGAAGCTGCGCGTCTGATCCGCAGCCGCACCGATGTTGAGACGCCGGTGGCGATAGTTCTGGGCAGCGGACTCGGCGCCTTCGCGGAAGATCTTACCGAAGCCACCCAGATTCGTTATGACGAGATCCCGGGCTTTGCGCGCTCTACTGTCCAAGGCCATGCCGGACGTTTGGTCATCGGCAAGGCCGGCGGAGCAACGGTGGCCGCCATGCAGGGCCGCTTTCATTTTTATGAAGGCTACTCGCTGCAGGACGTGACCTTTCCGATGCGAGTGCTAAAACTACTGGGCGTGAGCACGGTCGTGCTGACCAACGCCGCGGGCACGCTGAACGTGGAATTCAGCCCCGGATCTTTGATGGTGATTAGCGATCATCTGAATCTGCTCGGCGATAATCCTTTGCGTGGACCGAATGATGAACGCTTTGGTCCGCGCTTTCCCGATCTGACTTCGGTGTACGCGCGCAGCCTGCAGGACCTTGTGATTGACGAAGCGAAGGCGATGAAGCTCGAAGTGCGGCGTGGTGTCTACGCCGCGCTGCCCGGGCCAAGCTATGAAACGCCGGCGGAAATCGTCATGTTGCGGGCGCTGGGCGCGGACGTGGTGGGGATGAGCACTGTGCCCGAAGCGATCGTGGCGCGGCACATGAATATGGAGGTGGTTGGCATTTCGTGCATCACGAACCTGGCGGCGGGCGTCTCGAATGAACCGATCGACCACAGCCAGGTGATGGCGATTGGCCGGCAGGTGCGCGGAAGCTTTACCACACTCTTGAATCGAATTGTAAAAAGATTGTCAGTTGTCAGTGATCAGTAGTCAGTTGCAAGAACACGCTGGCCAATCCGTACCAACTAACAACTTACTACTAACAACTAATCATGATCATAGGTATTTGCGGCGGCACCGGCTCAGGCAAGACGACGATTGCTAATCGCATTTTGCAATCGGTCAGCGCGGACGAAGTCGTTTTCATCCAGCAGGATCTCTACTATCGCAACCTTAAAGACATGCCGCTCGACTATCGCAATGCGGCGAACTTCGATCACCCGGACGCGATCGACAACGACCTGCTGGCTAATCATCTGAAGAAGCTGAACGCCGGCGAGCCGGTTGAGCTTCCCATCTACGATTTCCGCACGCATTCGCGTCTGCCTGACACTACTCCGATCCAAGCTAAGCGAATTGTGATCGTCGAAGGCATTTTAATTTTTGCCGAAGCTCGTTTGCGCGAGCAGATGGACATTAAAGTTTTTGTCGACACTCCGGATGACATCCGTTTCATTCGCCGCTTGAAGCGCGATATCGCCGAGCGTGGCCGCACGCTTGATTCAGTTATCGAACAATACGTAGCTACCGTGCGCCCGATGCACATGCAATTCGTCGAGCCGTCAAAGCGGTTTGCGGACGTTATTATCCCCGAAGGTGGTCATAATCTTGTGAGCATTGATCTGATCAGCGGAAAGATTCGCGAGAAACTGGCCAGTGCTTTACATTCAGTTGGAGGCCAGAGTTGAACGAATCAGATAATCAATTAATTGAAACAGCCACGGCCGCGCGAACGCGTTCGGTGGCGCCCTTCTCGAATTTTATGGTCGGCGCCGCGTTGAAAACCAAAGCCGGCAAAGTCTTCACCGGTTGCAATATCGAAAGCGCCAGCTATGGCCTGACCGTCTGCGCCGAACGCGTGGCGATCTGGAAAGCACTGTCGGAAGGCGAGCGCGACTTTACCGATTTGGTGGTCGTCGCCGACACGGAAACATTGACGCCGCCGTGCGGCACCTGCCGGCAGATAATCTGGGAGTTCGCCAAACACGCCACGATCATTTTGGCGAATTTGCGCGGACAGACAGAAGAAGTACATATCCTCGATCTATTGCCGAGAGCATTTGACGCAAGGTTTTTGAAGGAAGCGAGTCGTTAGAGTTGGTAGCAATAGCGTCGGATCCCACACCGGGCAGGTTCTTGTAACGTTAGCGCGGACGCTGAGCTTTATTCGTGCCATCGCGACCGATTGTGCTCATGGCCACTAAACTAAACCCGGAAAAGATTATGATCACAAAGACCGTTGCTTCGATGTTGCTGGTTCTATTTATCTCGGGCGGCGCATCGTCGGCGTTTGCGCAAAGAAGGAAACTTGTCGTGGATCTGATCGTCAAAGGCGGAACGGTGGTGACCATGGACGGCAACCGCCGGGTGATTGAAAATGGCGGTGTAGCAATCAAGGGCGGCCGCATCGTCGCCGTGGGTAAAACGGCGGAGATCGAACGAGCCTATGCAGCGCGCGAGGTGGTCAACGCGGCGGGCAAAGTTGTGATCCCCGGTCTCATCAACGGCCACACACACGTGCCGATGGTCCTGTTTCGCGGACTCGCTGATGATCTGGACCTACAAGAGTGGCTTACCAAATATATCTTTCCCGCCGAGGCCAAAAACGTGACCGAAGAATTTGTGCGCGTCGGCGCGCGGCTCGGCCTGGCGGAGATGATCCGCGGCGGCACCACGACCTACTGCGATATGTACTACTTCGAGGATGCGATCGCGGACGAGACTTTCAAAGCCGGCCTGCGCGGCGTGCTGGGCGAGACGGTGATCGATTTTCCGGTTGCCGATAACAAGACGAACGAACAGGCGATGGCCTATGCGGAAAAGTTTGTCAGTCGCTGGAAAGGGAATGCCCTGATTGTTCCCGCGATTGCCCCGCACGCGCCTTACACGGTTTCCGAAGCCCACCTGAAAGCCGTGCGCGCGTTTTCCGATCGCACCGGCGCGCCCATTGTTATTCATATTTCTGAAACCAAACGCGAAGTAGACGACAGTATCAAAGCCAAAGGCGCGAGTCCCATCGACTATCTCAACCGGATTGGTTTTCTCAGCAATCGCGTCATTGCCGCGCACGTGGTGTGGCCCAGCGAAGAAGAACTGGGTCTGCTGAAGACGATTGGCGTCGGGATCGTTCACAACCCACAATCGAATATGAAGCTGGCTTCCGGCGTTGCTCCCGTGCCCGAAATGTTGAAACAGGATTTGCCGGTAGGCCTGGGCACCGACGGCGCCGCTTCAAACAACGATCTGAATCTGTGGGAGGAGATGGACACGGCCGCGAAACTCCACAAGGTGATTAGCCGCGATCCCAAGGTTGTGACGGCGGAAGAAGCGTTTGAGATGGCCACGCTGCGTGGCGCGCGTGCGCTTCACCTGGAAAAGGAAATCGGATCGCTCGAGGAAGGGAAGCGCGCTGATCTGGTCATCGTCGACCTGGATGATCTAAACCAGACGCCTTTCTATAACATCTACTCCGATTTGGTCTATGCCAGCAAAGCCGCGGACGTGCGCACTGTGATTGTTGAAGGCCGCGTCATCATGCGCGACCGCCGGCTGCTGACCCTGGACGAAGAAACAATCAAAGCCGACGCCCGGCGTTTTCGCGAGCGCATTGTGCGCAGTCTGGATGCTAAGACGGTGCCGGAGTAGTTCTCTGTCAGAAGCCCGACGGTCAGGGAGGGCTCGGATGCTTGGGTGGCCCTCCCTTACGGTCGGGCTACTCACACCGCTCATCCTGATTCGTCAGGTCTGTGTCTCGGCTTCCCATTCTTGTTCCGGCTCTTAAGATGGTACGGCACGCTGGTGACAATAACGTCCGGCTTGAATAGTAGTGCGCCTTTCAGCATCAATGAACTTTGGTTGTGCAGCAGGTGCTGCCACCACCTTGCCGGTATGAACTCGGGGAGGACCACCGTGACCATCTGGTCTTCGTGTTGTTTCATTCTGCGATCAACGTAGCGAATCACCGGGCCGACCAGGGATCGGTAGGGTGATGCGAGCACGACCAACTCAACGCCTCCGCCCCACTGCTTCCATTTAGCGCGCAGTTTCTGCGTCGCTTCTTCGTCAAGGTTTATATAGAGCGCCGTGACGTGATCCGGGGCGATCGACTTGGCGTATTGCAGCGCCCTGACGACTCCGCGATGAATGCCTGAGATCGGCACGATCACTTCATGCCGGATAGGCCGCAGACCCTCGATTCCCTCAGTCGTCAATTGTTTTGCCACGTCCAGATAATGCCGGTGAACGGCGCGGAACACGCCCACCAGAAACGGAATCAGCACGACCACGATCCATGCGCCATGGCGAAATTTGGTGATGACCAGGACGATCAGGACTATGAAAGTAGCGATCGCGCCCAGGCCGTTAACGACAATTGATTTCTTCCAGTGCGCTGCCTGCTTCAGTTCGCCGGCTTGATCGATTCGGTTTAGCGCCCCGGTATTGACAGAAGAAACATTGCTGCCGTTCTGATCTCTGACAGAGACTCCTTCGTCATTCGTGGCAGCCTCGCGAGCGGCCTTAAGGGCCCGGCCCGCCCTGAGCCAGTGCCGCACCATCCCCGTCTGCGAAAGCGTGAATGAGAGAAAGACGCCTACGGCATAGAGCGGAATCAAACGGCTGGTGTCGCCGCCGAAGGCCGCGACCAACAAGCCGGAGAAGACGGCCAGAATGATGATGCCGTTGGAAAACACCAGCTTGTCGCCGCGGGTGGCAAACTGCCGGGGCATGAACCGGTCGCGTGCCAGCAGGCTGGCCAGACGAGGGAAGTCGGCGAATGAAGTGTTCGCGGCGAGGATCAGAATCAGAGCAGTCGTGCCCTGAATCACATAGTAGAACCAACCCATCTCCCCGGTAAAAATGATGCGAGCGAACTGTGAGATTACGGTTTCATTCTCATGCGGCTGCACGTGATAGAAATAAGCCATCAAGCTCGTCCCAATAAACATCGTCGTCAACAGGACGGCCATCCAGGTCAAGGTCTTCGCCGCATTGCGCGCTTCCGGCTGCTTGAACGCGGGGATGCCGTTAGAGATCGCTTCGATGCCGGTGAGGGCGACGCAGCCATTCGAGAACGCGCCGAGCAGCAGGAACATAGTCAGCGGCTGCAGGTGATAACCCTCCGCGAGTTTTACGTGCTCGACCGCGGCCGGCGCCACCGCGCTGGGATAAATCAAGTAATGAAGGATCCCGTAGCCCACCATGAACAGAAAGCTGACAACGAACGCATAGGTAGGCGCGGCAAAAATCGCGCCCGACTCGCGGACGCCACGGAGGTTAGCGAGCGCAATGAAGGTTATGAGAATGAGACACAAAAAAACTTTGTGGTTATCAAGCCAGGCCCAACTTGTTCCCTGTGCCGCGGAGGTGATCGCGGCGACGCCTGCCGAGATCGAAACCGAAACGGTAAGAACGTAATCAACCAGCAATGCCGCGGCGGCGACCAGCCCTGGCGTCGTCCCCAGGTTTTCCTTGGCGACAATGT
>JAWVEM010000240.1:0-4728 GCA_033856735.1 Blastocatellia bacterium | reverse complement strand
TTCATCCACCGAACCGTTTGTTTGCTCCGATGTCGATCTTTGTCCGAGATCGGCCACATGAAGCGGAACTGTTGGCAAGAGACCGATGCTCTCGACCAGCGCAACTCGCGCATCGCTCTCGGCGCCGCTCGTTGCTTCAACATCGAACGCGGTTTGCGCAGTCTGCTGTTGCGCCTGGAGCAGTTCGGGTTTTGTCGCGAGCCCGTTGTCGATCCGCGCCTGCACCGCTTGCTCCACCGTTTGCGCAGCTTCCAACGCGCTTTGGCTGACCAGAACTTTTTCGCGAGCCGTCCCAAGTTGATAAAAACGTTCGGTTACCTGAAATACGATCTTCTGATGGGTCGCGTTGAAGCCGACGTTCGCCATCATCAATTGCTCTCTGCTCGCTGCGACGACAGCGCTTCGCTCTCCGAAATCGAGCAACAACCATTTCGCGCTCAATTCACCCCGATAAACTTGGGCTTCAGTGACAAGTGATCCACCTCCCGTGATCGAGATAGCGTTGAGGCTCGGGTTCATCAACAGTTTCTTTTCGTTAACCGCCAATGTGGGAAACGGAATGAAGGCGCGATCGTAGCCCGTGGCCGCGGATGCGACGAGGAACGGGTAGTAAGCGCTCTCGCTCAAACCAACCCCAGCGGCCGCCTGTCGAGCGCGTTCCCAGGCGACTCGCGTGTCGGGATTGTTTCGCTCGGCGATGTCGATCAATTCGGCGAGGCCGTAAATCTTTCGTGGATTAATTGAAACATGAGAGCTGCCTTGCGCTTCGTTGAAATGATATTCGGCAAGCTCGCGTTCGTAATTCGGCAGGTTCGGCGGCGCCCAAGTCCGATCGGAACTCGGTGGAGGATCATTCCGCGCGTTGGCAACGGCGATTGCTAGGAATAACTGCAGAGTTATGACGCGCATGGACACAGTTCATATCCCCTAGGCCGCTGTTGGAAGGAGATTTGAGGGAGTTGCTAACGGGTCCGGCACCCAGCGGTTGTTTCGTTCTTCGGCCCAAAGCCGTTCGTCTTCAGCATTCAGTTTCTCGATCAGCGCCGCGACGTGCTCCTCGATAATGTGATGGCACGCCGCCAACTCTCGCTCGCGACCCTGAACGCCGCGGCGAGCCAGCCCTTCCAAATCATCTATATTATATAGAGCGACATGCTCGAGCCCGCACGCGGCCGGATCGATGTTGCGCGGCACAGCTAGATCGATGAGCAACAGTGGTCGATTATGCCGTGCCTTCATTAAATTGTCTACGTCGTCGCCGCTCAGTAAAGTCTCCGAGCTGCTGGTCGCCGCGATGACAACATCGACATCCCGCATTTCGAAGAGGCAATAACCAAAACAGACCGCTTCTCCGCCGCATCGGTTAGCCAGATCGATTGCGCGGTCGAAGGAACGACTCGAAACGAAGATCGAGCCCACACCTTTCTTGACGAGGAGCTGAACACAGCGTTCGGCCATTTCGCCGGCGCCGATCACCATTACTGATTTGTCGGCGAGGTCGTCGCTGAAAGCTTTCTCGATCAACTCAACCGCGGCGCTCTTAATTGAAACGGTGCCGCGACCGATTGCCGTGCGCGTGCGAATCTCTTTGGTCGTCTGAAAGGCTTTTTGGAACAGGCGATTAAATACCGGCCCGGTCAGTCCGGCCCCACGCGCAGTCTCATAAGCATTCTTGATCTGGCCCGTGATTCCGGTTTCGCCGAGCGTCATCGAATCCAATCCGGCCGTGACTCTAAATAAATGGCGCGCGGCCTCGGCGTCCTGGTGAACGTAGATATGTGGATCTAATTCGATTTGCTCCGAGGACAGGAGTTGCAGAGCCGATTTAATGCGATCGATCGACTGTCGCGTCGTTCCGTAAATTTCGACGCGATTGCAGGTTGAGAGCAGAACAATTTCATCTAAGTGGGCAAACCACTTCAGATACTGCGCAAGATCGACAAGTTCGTTGCGTTGCACCGCCAGTTGCTCGCGAACTTCGACCGGCGCGGTTTTGTGACTGACTCCGGCGACGAAGAGCGTCATATCAATTCCTCGAAACAGATGCGACGCAAACGGACTGAGACATTCCTCGTCCTACTCGAATAGGTTCAGGTTTCATGGGGAAATCATGCGACAATTTCTCTTAAAAACTCATCGATGGCAGCGTTGACCGTTTGTGGAGCTTCCAGGGCAGCAAGATGCCCGACCCTGGGTAACACTCTGAACAGACTGCCGGGGATGGCCTCCGCCATGGCGCGGGTTTCGGCGACCGGAAATATTCGGTCCTCCTCACCAGCGATCACTAGAACTGGTTTTCGAATGGCGCCCAAAAGGGCACGATGCTCGACGCGGCGCGGAACAACGCTATCGATCGCCCAGCAGACGGAGTCCGCACGGGCTGCGGCCACCGTTGAGCGGATGAATTCCACCACTTCAGGCTTCGTCCTTTCGGTCGTCGCACCGGCAAAGGCACTGACTGCCTGATCGACGACCGGCTTTGGGACCGTACCCAGTCGGCGCATTACTGAAGTCATCAGTAAGAACTCCTTCTTCTGGCGCCGACCAGCCACCGAAGCCGTGCAGTTCATCAATACGGCGGCCCGTGTCCGGCTCGGATACAGGGCAACGAATACGCCGCCCATCATTCCGCCCCAGGAGTTACCGACCAGGACGCAGTCCTCAATCTCCAATTGATCCAGGATCTGGCTTAGACATAGGGCGCATTCCTCAAGTGTGAAATGCCGGTTCAAGGGATCGCTTTCGCCGTGGCCGGGCGCGTCGATCAGAACCATCTTATGGCTGCTTGCGAAATGGTCGACTTGTCCCCGCCACATCTGCCCCGTCATCAAAAGGCTGGGCCAGCAAACCATGGCCGGACCGTTGCCGACGAGGTGAACATTAATTTCCCCCAACAGAGTGGCAATGCGCTGCTTGCGGGGCGGGGCAACGCGTTGGTGTTCGGTCGTCTGCATGACAAGCTCGGTTTTCAAGGTGGTAGACTTAGTGGCTAATTCCCTGCCGGCTTCTTCAGCGTTCTCAATGGTCATTGATATTTACTCCATTTCATGTTTGACCGTTGGGTATGTTTCCCTACGGGCGTTGCAGTGAAGTTGAGCTCCCCAGGCATCCGCCATCTCATCGCTCTGGTTAGGTTTTATCATGCAAAAGCTTAATGCCTCGCATGAGTCACTCGCTATTAGGGAAAGGAAGGAATTATTTGCACTGCCTGCGGACGAGCAGCGCCTCGTCCTTTCGAAGGAGCGCGAAGCAACCGCTCTCAATAAACGGAATACCCGCGAAGTTCCACGCGACATGCGTCGCTGAAACGCTTGAAAAACTCCAGCTCGTTTTAGCGTCATATCATTTACTTGAAACCGCTGCGGCGCTAAGGGACTGAGCTCCCCGATCTGCGGTGGCTGGACTGGGCGGCCTGGTTTGTGCCGGTTCAGATTCGTGATAATTCACGATCAACCGCGAACCGCGTTGTCCGGTCAGGAACAACCAGCCCCATTGCAAGAGGACGCTGATCCGAAGACTGAGTTGAGCCAGATAAAGTGTGTGAATGAAAGCCCACGCCAGCCACGCCAGGAGACCATGTATGTGCACTTTGCCGCTTTCCAGGACGGCCCACCCTTTGCCGACCACAGCCATGTTGCCTTTGTCCCAATAGTGAAACGGCTTCGGGCTTTTCTTTCCGGCGACGCGGCGACGAATTAATTTCCCGGCATAGTGTCCCTGTTGCATCGCGACCTGGGCGACGCCACCTAAAGGTTTGCCGTCCTGGTCGAGCGAGGCGGTATCGCCGACCACAAAAATTTCCGGATTACCGGGAATACTCAGATCACTTTTGATGCGCACACGACCGGCGCGATCCGTTTCTGCCCCTAACCATTTTCCAGCCGGCGAAGACGCAACCCCGGCCGTCCAGATTACGGTTTTGCTCGCAATTCGCTCCCCAGCGACAATGACTCCTTCGCTGTCGATCTTCTCGACGTTGTGGCCCAGATGGACTTCGACTCCGAGCTTTTGCAGATGGAACTCCGCCGCCTCAGACAGACTCGGGGCAAAAGTGCCAAGAACCTTTCGAGCGCCATCGAGCAAAACAATTCGCGCTGAAGTCGGATCGATCCGGCGAAATTCGGAACGTAATGATGACCGCACGAAAATAGCGAGCGCCGCCGCCAGCTCGACGCCGGTTGGTCCGGCGCCAACCAAAACGAAGGTCAGCAAATCGCGGTGAAGATCGACATTTTCTTCAGCCTCAGCCTGCTCGAAGGCGCTCAGGATTTTGTTTCGAATACCGACGGCATCGGCCAGGGTCTTCAAGCTCGGAGCAAACTTTTCAAATTCGTTGTGCCCGAAATAACTGGGACGAACACCGGTCGCGAGAACAAGATAATCGTACGGCACCGGCACATGCTCGCGATCCGCATCGTTCACAAACACGCAACGCTGCGCCTTATCCACGCCAGTGACCTCGCCCATGATCACGGTTGTATTTTTATGTCTTCGCAATACTTCGCGGATTGGCGAACTCATTTGCGACGGCGCGAGGACCGAGGTCGCTACCTGATAAAGAAGCGGCGCAAAAACAGAATGGTTCGTCCGGTCGATCAGGATGACTTCGGCCGGCGCTTTGCCAAGGGCCTTGGCCGCAGCCAGACCACCAAAACCGCCGCCGACAATCACCACCCGCGGTCTCTTCGACGTCTGCTCAGCCGCGCCATTAATAGAATTGAGATTTGC
>JAWVEM010000239.1:0-12267 GCA_033856735.1 Blastocatellia bacterium | reverse complement strand
CGCTCGATTGGGGACTGATAGTCCCGGTCGTCAAGCGCGCTGACGATCTTTCGATCTCGGGTCTCGCGCGGGCAGCGAATGACCTTGCCGATCGGGCACGCACGAAACAACTAAAGCCCGACGAGGTTGGCGGCGGCACTTTCACCATCACCAATCCCGGCGTGTTCGGTGGGTTGTTCGGAACTCCCATCATCAACCAGCCGCAGGTAGCGATTCTGGGTGTCGGCAAGATCGAAAAGCGAGCGAAAGTCCTGACGTCGGCCGATGGCGAAGATTACATCGCGATCCGGCAGATGGCGTATTTCGCGCTTAGCTTTGACCATCGGATCATCGACGGCTCAGACGCGGAAAAGTTTCTCGCTTATATTAAGGAGCGCCTGGAGTCGGGGCAGTTCGCCGTTTAGATATTGCGTACAAGCCCGATGTCAGTTCCACCCTCGTGAGGGTGGCAAACACTCAACCCGCTCGGTTGAGTCTTGGATCCACCCCGCTCACGAGGGTGGGCAATGACTTTCATCTGATTGTCCCCTGACCTGTGTTTCCGGGTTTTTCTTGCAAACCTCTAGCGAAGAAATAATGAAACGATAGTAACTGCCCTCATTGCCCTGTTTCTCTATTTAACGTCTTGACAGGATTTACCCGTCCTATACTATTCGGAAGTTCAAGTTGATGAAGCACCAGCCTTGTGAGTTCATCGACCCGACGTTCTCTAAAAAATCCGGTCTGCTGTAACCTGGCAGACAACGTAAATCAGGAGTTCATCTTCTGAACTCAATAACTTCGTTGGACGCGGTCAGGCTGCGCGTCTGCCAATTAAAGGATAAGGAGTCCAAATTCTATGACAATCAAACTAAAGACACTTCGGCCACTCGCGCTTGCTTTCGGATTGGCGCTGGCTCTTTCCCCATTAGCTCTCGGACAAACCTCGACGCAGACAGCCAGCACGCCGACTGATGCGACAAGAGCCCGCTCTGTAGCCAGCGGTGAAAAGATGAAGATCAAAGGCGTCGTGGTGAAGCGCGAAGCCGACACTTTCACAGTTCGCGATCTAACCGGCAACGACACGATCGTGCGCCTGACCGACAGAACTTCGGTCAAGACCAAGGGCGGCTTCCTCCGCAGCGGCACGAACTACGGACAGACCAATATTCTTCGCGGCCTCAATCTCGAAGTCGAAGGACACGGCGGATCGTCGGGCGAGTTGCTCGCCGACAGCGTGAGATTTAACGAGACCGATTTCCGCACCGCGCGGGCGGTTGAGTCAAGGGCGACTCCACTGGAAGAGCGCGCTTCGGCATCAGAAGGTCGGCTCAGCGAAGTCGAGCAGAATGCTCAGAAACTTTCGGGCCAACTGGATGAGCTCGCGGCCGTTTCGAACGCCGCTCGCGGCGGCGCCAAGGCCGCGCAAGAGACGGCGGATTCAGCCGTCGCCGGCGTGAATGCAACCAACGATCGCATCTCCGCGCTTGATGATTATGTGCCGCAAGACACCGCGGCGGTGAACTTCCGCGTCGGTAGCGCCGTGCTGACCGTCGATGGTAAGAGCAAACTCGACGCGATCGCGACGAAGGCGCTGAACGCCAAGGGCTATGTGCTCGAGGTAACGGGCTTTGCCGATTCCACCGGTAATACAGAGCGCAACCGAGTGTTGAGCCAAAGGCGCGCTGATGCCGTGATTCGTTATCTGGTTGAGCAGCATCAGATCCCGCTTCGTCGCATCGTTACGCCGTACGGCTTTGGCGAATCGAATCCGATTGCCGACAACAAGAGCCGCGATGGCCGCGCCCAAAATCGTCGCGTCGAGGTGAAGGTGCTGGTTAACAAAGGCCTGACTCAGCCCTCGCCAACGATGAAGTCGGGCACCAGCGGCTTGGAGCAGTAGCGCAAGTTGCGAACTTGCGCCCTGTAAGAAACGCGCGACTTCCGAGTTGCGCTACAGCGCCAACGATCATGCCGTCAGTCGGCGTAAAAATAAGTACTGCCAGCAACAATGCGCGCTGGCGGCATGAGGAGTTGGTGGATGGTCCGTAGTAAATACCAGAGATACTTTACGCCGGCGCTGATCCTTTCAGCGCTGGCTTTCTTTTTCTCCGCGGCCGTTTTTTTGAGCGCGCCGGTCCGCGCGCAGAAGCTCAAGCAGTTGCCGCCTCCTCCTCTCGGACCGCGTTACAAGGCCAAGCCGACGCCTACACCCGCGCCCACACCTGAACCCGAGTACGAAGTGATCAAGGTTTCTTCGAACCTGGTGGTCGTGCCCGTTTCGGTTACCAACTCGCAGGGAGATCCGGTGCTGGGGCTAAAGCAAACCGACTTTCATATCGAAGAAGACGGCCGGGCGCAGGCGATCACCAACCTGGGCGACCCTGAGCAGGTGCCGGTCGATATTGCTCTCTTGATCGACGTGTCCAGCAGTGTTTCCGCGCGGTTCGCCTTCGAACAGAAGGCAGCCGCAGATTTTCTCAAGCAGGTTTTGAAGTCAGGCGACAGGGCAACTATCTTCGCCATCGATGAAACTCCACGATTTATCCAGCCACTGACTACTGCGGAAGTAGCCGCGCGAAAGTTGTTGACTGTCGGTCCGGGGAAAAGTTTTACGGCTTTTTTTGATTCGGTTCTCGCCGCCCAGAAATACCTCGACCAGGCTTCGCCGACCGGCAGGCGGCGCGTGATTGTCGTGATCTCTGACGGAGATGACACGGCCAGAATCAACGATGTCTTTTCAGTTCAAAGCAAACAGGGAAACCTTCGTTTATCGAGTATGGACGCTCAACTGCAATTCATTCAGCGGGGGCAGACAGAGGTGCTGGGTGAAGTGCAAAAGGCGGAAGCTACTTTTTATTCGATCAATCCCAGTGGCGCGACGATGCACCTGAACGTGCGCACAGCGCGGTCAGAGAAAGGCATGGAACGAATCGCGCAGGCAACCGGCGGGGCCGCCTTCATTCCGCGAAGCGACGGTAGCGACCTCAACGAGATCTTTGGCCGCATCGCGTCAGAGATTCGGTCGCAATACCTTATTCAGTACTACTCGAATAACCGATCGGCGGACCGGACTTTTCGGCGCATCGCAGTCAGCGCTCCCTCTCAACCACAGTTACGCGTGCGAGCCCGTGAAGGTTACTACCCAAAGGCGAAATAGTTCGGGCTGAGCAGGAACGCGGAATCGGAAACAACGGTTCGTTTAGGAAGCCGCACTTGTGCGGCGGCACAAGTGCCGCCTCTAAACGCGAGTCGTACGTGACCTAACGTTTCTTCTTCGAACTCTTTGGTTCCGCTCCGCACTTTTCGCATCTACAGCCCATGGGTTCGATAATGTCCTCAAAATAGTCCTTGCCATAGTCGTAGGCAATTTCTTCACCGGCCTTAATCTTCTTTCGCGACCAAATCCAGACGCGTCCGCCGGATATCAGAGCTTCGGCATTCGGCCGGCATGAGTGATTGATATAACGCGCGATGTTACTGCGCGGACTGCCGTCAATGGTCCACTTCGAGTTTAGTCCAAAAAAGTATTTTCCTTCTCGGCGCTCGAACTCTTCGTTCGTAATACGCGGGCCGGTGTATTCGATAATTCGTGTGCCCTTGGCAATTGGTTCTACGGCGAACAGGCCCAGGCCTGTCCTGGTGCGTTTGATAGCGTAATTGTGATTCCGTGAATGCATGTGGTTACTATAGTGCCTTCGCGTCGCGCAACGCTTGCGATGATTTCACAAATCGTTGTTCGTCCATTCCGCTCGACGCGCTTTGATGGAAGCCGAGCTGCTTTCCTCAAGCACCAGACGAATCTTACAGAACCGCGAGTGGTAGCGAGCGGGATAAAGATTCAAGTGCAAAAAGTTAACTATCTTTAAGGGCCCCTCGCGCAGGTTGAATCCTTGTCCCGCTCGCTACCGCTCGCGGTTCTGTACCGACCCTCGATTGATCGCCGGCACTAAAGTGCTGGGCTATTCTCATCTCGTCCGCTCGGCGGCCGAAACCAATTCCGCCTTTTTGGGCAAGCCACTGAGCCGTCGCGCTGCATCCTGATCGTGTCATCGGCTACAATGTAATCGATGCCCACGGTAACAGCGCCTTACACGGAAGAGCACATCATCGCTTATCCCGTCGAATACATTGCGGGCATCGATCTGTACAACGCCGGTGAGTATCACGCCGCGCACGATGCGTGGGAAGAACGCTGGATGGGGCCGGTGGGGCCCGACGAAAAACTTTTCCTGCAGGCAATGATTCAGTCGGCCGTCGCCTTTCATCATTTGCAGATTGGCCGGCCGGGCGCGGCCCGTCGCATGTACCTGATGGCCAAAGAAAAATTTGCTCGTCTTAACCAGCCGGTATTCATGTCGCTCGATCTGGCAGAGTATCAGGAGCAGCTCGATCTCGCGCTGTCCTGGCTCTTGTCGGTTCCCGATCCGCGTGCGATCGAGCAGCCCGAGTTCCGTCATCCGACCATCAGCCTGCGGCCCGGTCTGACGACGTTTGAATAGCATTGAAGGGTTTCACTTGAAGACAATCCGATTCTTGCGGCTATTGCTCCTGGGTGTCTGGTTGGGAGCGGCCGTGTTCTTTGGCGCCGCGGTCGCGCCCACCTTGTTCGGCGTTTTGCGCGGCGCTCAGTTGCCCAACGCGAATGAACTCGCCGGCACAATGGTCCAGCGCCTACTGGCGATAATCAATCGCGGTGGTTTTGAGATCAGCCTTTTTCTGCTGGTCACCGGGTACTTCACTAGTAAGAAGCAAAGCCGGCCGGTCCGATTTGCTGAGATGATTTCCCTCGCGATTATGTCTATCATGACCGGCGTCAGTCACTGGATCATCTCTGCGCGCCTGATGGCCCTGCGAGCCGCGATGCAGGCACCCATCGATCAGATTGCCGGCAGCGATCCCCGGAGGATCGCGTTCGACGCCTTGCACGGCTATTCCGTGGCGGCGATGGGAATCGCGATGGTCGCGGCGCTGTTGGCGTTCTTCATGATTAGCATTCAACCCCGTCGATCTTCATAGAGCAGGTTAACCAACCGAAATGAGAAAGCAGTTAGCCGGTCTTCTTCCACGTCTTTGCATTGTCTGGCTGCTGAGCCTTGCGGCTGTTACCGCGTTCGCGCAACAGTCACCAACCGACATCAGCGGGGCTCAACCTGATCAGGCCGATTCTGCCAAGCGTCAGGAAGCATTCGAGATCGTTTGGAAGACAGTCAACCAGACCTTTTATGACCCGGGCTTTGGTGGCGTTGACTGGAAAGCTGTCCATGAACGCTATGAGCCGTTGGTGGCCCGGGTTAACAGCGACGCCGAGCTTCATCTGTTGCTGCAGCAAATGATCAATGAGCTTCATCAATCACATTTTTTTGTGATACCGCCGCAGGCAATTCCCAAACTCAGTTCAAGCGACGAGCAGGACGACTCGGACGCGGCCGACAGCGACGCCGACTTTGATACGAAGTCGCAGACGATGACGCCCCTGGAGAGAATAAGAACCAGGCTGACCCGTCGGCTTTCCACCGGCATCGGCATCGATCTCAGAATCATCGACGGAACAGTGATAATTACGCGCGTGGGAATCGGCTCAACGGCGGCGCGCGCCGGGCTGCGTCCCGGCTTTGAAATAAAGAGCGTCAATGGCACGAAGCTGAGCGACGCCATCGCCGAGATTGAGCGCAATCCTATCTGGCACGAAATAATCCGCCCCGAGCTGCCGGATTTTCTGATTGCTCACTATATCAACGGCGATCTCACCTCTCCGGTGAAACTTGTTTATGTGGATGCATTCAATCGCCAACATCTGGTCGCGATTGCCAGACAGAAACTGAATGGCGAAATGTCGCCGGCCATTGGAAACCTGCCGCCGATTTATACCGAGTTTGAGGCGAAGCGGCTGGCCGGCGGCCTGGGGTACATCCGTTTCAATGCCTTCGCGCCCATCATGATGAAAAAGGTTTGCGGCGCTTTGCGTTCAATGCACGACGCGCCGGGTTTGATCGTTGATCTGCGCGGGAATCACGGCGGCCTAATCGGAATGATCGCCGGCTTGAGCGGCCTGCTTGAGACGGATCCGCTGTTGCTTGGCTCAATGCAAACCCGGCAAGGTTCCAGTCCGATGGTGGCCTTCCCCCAGCGCTCGCCTTACACGGGCGCGTTGGTAATCCTCGTCGACAGCACTTCACAATCTGCCGCCGAGATGTTCGCCGCCAGCCTTCAGGAGAGTGGCCGGGCGGCGGTAGTTGGCGAGATCAGCGCCGGCAATGTAATACCGTCGGCGATCATCAAGTTACCAACCGGGGCGTTGTTGCAGTATGGCTTCGCCAAGTACGTCACGCCGCACGGCGCCGTGTTGGAAGCGCGCGGAGTGATACCCGATTGGATTATCAGAGCAACCCGGCGAACGATTTTGTTGGGCGGTGATCCGCAATTGACTGCCGGCGTCAGAATTTTGCGCCAACGAATCGCTTTGAATCACGTTCCCAAAATCGTTGGCCGGGTCACGGTTGAGGCTCCAGCCAATCGCGGGCCGAAAGAATCACCAACACGCGTTACGATCGGGGAGCCACCACCTCCTCCTCCACGAAAACCGCCGGCCGGGAAACCAATAATCGATCCGAATTCGACTGGGGAAAAATCTCCATCCCCGAAAGATGTGATCGATAAGTATCTGGCAGCGGTCGGCGGTGAGAAGGCTTTGCTCAAACTGACTAGCCGCGTGTCAGTCGGCACTGTCGAGATCAGCGCCATGGGTTTGACTGGGAAGGTCGAGCTGGTCGAGCAGGCGCCGAACGAGTCCGCGCTGGCTCTTAGTGTCGAAGGTCTGGGAACGATGCGGCAGACTTCCGACGGCAAGTCTGAATGGGTGCAGGATCCGCTTATGGGACTGGTACGTTTTCAATCAGGAATTTCAGTGGACACAGACAAATTTCACCCACAGATCGCGCTTAAGAAGCTCGCGGAGTCGCTTCGTTTCGACGGCCATGCCAAAGTCGGTGACCGTGACACCATCGTGCTGTGGAATAGATTGGACGGCGGCGGCGTTGAGAGATTGTTCTTCGATGTTGAGACAGGATTGCTGCTGCGGCGAAACAATACCTACTATGAAGATTACCGCGAGGTCGATGGGATTAAGCTCCCATTTACCACGAAGGACCAATCACCTTACGGTTTTGTGGTTCTACGAATGAGAGAGATCAAGCATAATGTACCCATCGATAAGAATAAGTTCATCGAAGTTCCGGATTGCTTTACCACGCCCGACCAGGGCTTGCGCCAGCGCGCTCCCTGACTTTTACAAAACTGGGAAGTGAAGCTCGTCAATTTTGCAGGAGTTGAATTTGTGGAGATCATCGAACACCTGGACGAATGGCGAAAGCGCCATGCGAACTGGAAAGCAAAGCATAGCGCGGCCAGCGATATTGACCGTTCATATCCATTTGTCGAAAACACTCGCGCGCCGTTTACGCCGTTGCGGCGGTCTCTCTCTATGTTGAATCTGGCGCTGATCAGTTCGGCCGGCGCCTACATCGACGGCACAGACGCATTCGACACTAACGCGCCGGACGGCGATTGCACCTTTCGCGAGATTCCCACTGAGATCGACCCGAGTGACCTGGTCTTTGCCGCCCGCGGTTATGATCCGGCTTTCGTGCAGCAGGATGTGAACGTGCAGGTTCCGCTCGCGCGACTGCTCGAGTTCGAGAGCAATCGAGTGATTGGCCAGTTGAACTCGGCTTTCTGGAGCTTCAGCGGATTCATTCCTGACGCCGCGCGACTGGTCGAAGTGATGCTGCCCAAACTTGTCGAACGCTTGCAGCATTACGAAGTGCAGGCGGCGCTGCTGATTCCCGCATCGCGTCTTTGTCATCAATCCGTGGCGCTGGCGGCGCGCGCAATTGAACAGGCGGGCATCCCGACGATGATGCTTGCGGTTGAGCGCGACGTGATCGAACACGTGCATCCGCCGCGCGCCGGCTTTTACCAGGGACAGTTCGGCAGCGTTGTGGGCAAATCAAATTGGCCCGAGCATCAACGCAGAGTTTTGGACGAGGCCCTGCGCTGGATCGAGTCTTTGGATCAACCCACTATCAGCAAGCTGGCAGTACAGATTGAAAGCCAGGTCGAAGCCGCGCGCGGCGAAAGATAGTGTCAGAAGCCCGACCGTGAGGGAGAGCGTTTTCATTAGCACCGAGGCTTTAGCCGGTGAATTCAGTACCGACATAACCCGAAACCGTTTAAAAGGCACTAATATACTTGACTCATTACGGCAATGGCTCTGCCACTCTGATGCGCGGCAAGTCTGCGACTTGCCGGCGGCAAACCTTCTTTTTCATTCGGGTCTTCGACCCTTCACGGTCAGAGACCGTTCAGATTAATGGGCCACGTTTCGGCAAGTCCGAGACTTGCCGCGCATCAGAGTGGCAGAGCCATTGCAGCGGCCCGCATCGAAGTTCGACAGAAGCCCGCGCGGAGTCAAGTATGTCGCTCCCGTTTAAACGGTTTCCTTTCTCAACCCAATCCCTAATCACCGGGCTAAAGCCTCGGTGCTAATGAGACAGGGCCGCCAGGGTTCAACTTCCAATTATGAAACGCACAATCTTCCGCTCCTTAATAGCCATCGTCGCGCTGCTCGTCGGCTATCTTCTTTTCTGGCCAGTCCCGATTAATCCCGCAGCCTGGACACCGCCCAAGGCGCCGGAACTAACCGGGGTCTATGCCCAGAATTCTGAGCTGGCGCGGATCGAACGACTCAAGGTCGATGCCTTCGCGCCCGAAGACGTCGCCATCGACGGTGCGGATCGAATCTATTGCGGCGCCGAAGATGGCCGCATCTTTCGCTTCCAACCGGACGGCACGCACCCGGAAGTTTTTGCGAGCACACAAGGCCGGCCCCTGGGTCTCGTCTTTGATCATGATGGAAACCTGATTGTTGCTGACGCCGTCAAGGGGCTCTTATCGATTGCGCGCGATGGCAGCATTTCCGTTTTAACTACGCAGGCCGAGGGCGTGCCCTTTCGTTGCACTAACGATCTTGATGTGGCGAGCGACGGCACGATTTATTTCACGGACGCTTCTTATAAGTATCCGCTCACTCAACTCAAAGCCGATCTGCTCGAGCATCAGCCCAACGGCCGGTTCATGGCTTACGATCCGCGCAGCAAACAGACGCGTGTACTTTTGCGCGATCTCAATTTCGCGAACGGTGTTGCGGTAAGCCCGGATCAATCCTTTGTCCTGGTCAACGACACCGGCAGCTACCGGGTGCGGCGCTTTTGGTTGAACGGATCAAAGCAGGGGCAGTCGGACGTCTTCATCGACAATCTGCCGGGCTTTCCAGATGGGATTTCTTCGAACGGGCGGGGCACATTCTGGCTCGCGCTGGTTAATCGACGAGACAGCGCGCTGGACAGTCTGCACCCTCATCCTTTTCTGAAGAAGATCGTCTGGCGGTTACCAAACTTTCTACAACCAAACATCAAGCGCTACGCCTTCGTCCTCGCGCTCGACACGAATGGCAAGGTCGTTCAGAACCTACAGGACCCTTCGCCGCAGTGCTTCGCGCAAATCGCCAACGTAGTCGAGCACAAAGGCATGCTTTATTTTGGGAGCATCGGCGAAAGCGCTATCGGGAGGATGCCTTTGCCGACGACTAAGTAGCGTCAGGCCAGGATTGAGGGCCCAACGCAAAAATTGTTCGACGAGCCGCGGAGCGTCAGAAGATCGGTAGCCCATGGCGCAAGAGTTTGTGTCAGAAGCCCGACCTTGAGGGAGGGCCACGATCGTGTCCGGCGGCTATCGGCATCCGACACAACGTTTAGTCCCCGACTTTCTTCATCACGAGTGCTTTCGATTGTTGCCCTCCCGCACGGCCGGGCTGCTGATACACCAACCCAAACATCCAAATATTGTGTATGAGACGTATAATGTCTGTCAGCTAACTTTCATTCGTCTATGAGGTCTTTACAATGTCCCGTATGCTAAACGCTATGCTCGTCGCCAGTCTCTTTATTACTATGCCCGCTTGCAATGCGGCGACCGCCGCGGCCGGCGGCGCTTTACCGAATCCTGTCATTGACGCGCCGCTCGCTACCACCAAAGGCGAGCAAACCGCTGTCATCGCTGGTGGTTGCTTCTGGGGCGTACAAGCCGTGTTCCAACACGTCAAAGGCGTGATTAGCGTGAGCGCGGGCTATTCAGGAGGAGCAGCGGACACCGCTCATTACGAAATGGTAAGCGAAGGTAATACCGGACATGCTGAGTCGGTCCGGATCAAATATGATCCGTCCCGGATCTCTTTCGGTCAGTTGCTCAAAGTGTATTTTGCCGTCGCCCACGATCCCACCGAGCTGAATCGGCAAGGACCCGACACCGGCTCACAATATCGCTCGGCCATCTTTTACAGCAACGCAGAGCAACAGCGCATTGCTGAAGCGTATATCGCTCAACTTAACAAAGCCGGAGTTTTCAAGCGGCCCATCGTCACCCAGGTGGTCCCACTCAAAGCCTTCTTCGAAGCCGAGGCGTATCACCAGGACTACGCTCAACATCATCCGAATGAACCGTACATCGCGATCAACGATCTGCCGAAGGTCGCCGAACTTCGTAAGGAACTTCCCGAACTCTACGTGGAAAACTAGTCTGTGTCGGAAGCCCGCGCGTAAGCAAGGGCGACGCTCACCTCAGTCGAGTGTAAATATCCGACAAACGGTTCACTGCCGCTTTCTTCATCAGCAGTGCTAACGAGCGTGGCCCTCCCTTACGGTCGGGCTTCTGACACACCCGGGCATCCCAACGAGACCCGCTCGCTGTCGCGAACAGTTTCGTCTCAACCCGCGTTGCGGTTGAATTGCCTACTCGATTCTGTAACCGAGGATCGAGGCAGCGACTTCACTCTGAATCCACGACTTGTTAAGCTAATAATTCTTTGACGCCGATCACGACAGGGAGCATTTGGATTAATGTGCCGTTTTGGTTTGCTCGCAGCTTTCATCTTAATCAGTTTTGTCGTCGGTTTTCCTCAGTCTCAGTCGGCGCGTTCGTCAATTACCGGCACGGTCCAGGACCAGGCCGGCGCCACCATCGTGGGGGCGCGCGTCCAGCTAAGCGCGCCCAACTTCGCTCAGCAGTCGACCACCACCGATCAGTCCGGCAATTTTCAGTTCAAGGCGCCGCCTGCCGGCAAGTATCAAGTTCAGGTCACCTACGAGGGCTTCGACCCGATCATGATTGACGTGGTCGTCGGTTCGGCGCCGGTCGCTGCGCTCCAGGTCGTTCTCGCCATTGCGAGTCTGCGGCAGGAGACAACGGTCACCAGCACGCCATCCCAAATCAGCACCGAAGCCAGTGACAACAAAGACACCGTCGCGTTGAGTGAACAGACGTTGAGCAATCTGCCCGTGTTCGATCAGGATTACATCGGCGCGATGTCGCGCTTCCTGGATCCCGGGAGCATCGGGACCAACGGCGTCAGTCTGATTGTGAACGGCATGGAGGTTAATAACCTCGGCGTCTCACCGTCCGCGATCAAGGAAATAAAGATCAATCAGGATCCGTACTCGGCGGAATATGCGCGCCCGGGACGCGGCCGGATCGAAGTTACTACAAAGCCGGGGTCGCCCGAGTATCATGGGACCTTCAACTTCATTTTTCGTGACGCTCATCTGAATGCTCGCGATCCGTTTGCTCTTACAAGACCTCCCGAGCAGCGACGCATCTATGAAGGTGTTCTCACCGGCCCGGTCCGGCAAAGTAAGAAGACCTCTTTTCTAATCTCGGTAAGCCGCAAAGAAGAAGACCTGCAGTCCATCGTATTTGCGCAGGGAGCGGCAGGGTTCATTCGGCAGAATGTACCCGCTCCCGCACGCACTCTACAGCTCGCGGCGCAAATCACTCATTCACTCAGCGACACGAATACTTTTTCGCTGCGCTATTCATATCTGGATGAGAGTGTAAAAAATCAGGGCGTGGGCGGCACGACGTTGGCCGAGGCGGGCGTCAACTCGCACAATCGGGAACAGGAGATCACTTACAGCCAGCAGACAGTGTTCTCGCCCAAACTGGTCAATAACTTTCGCCTCCTGGTCGGCTACGAAAGACAAACCAACACCAGCATCACGCGTCTGCCGAAGATTGTCGTGCCCGATTCTTTCACCGGCGGCGGCGCGCAGGCCGACTATTTGCGGACTGAATACCATGCTCAGTTAACGGACCTGGTGTCTTATTCATCGGGCAAGCATTTCATTAAGACTGGCCTTAACATTCCCGATCTGAGCCGGCGCGGTTTTAATAACA